>JARIEV010000047.1 GCA_031127225.1 Gemmatimonadota bacterium
CTTCGCCAAATCGATGGTGGTGAAGTCGCGCGTCCGATCCACGAGGATGTCACTGCCCTTCGTGAGCTCCGCCTGACCGAAGAGAATGCCTTGGTCGGACGCCGGTGGATTACTCCAGCCGAGGTAGTCGTACCACGCCTGTGTCCCGATGTCACGGAAGGCCGCACGGCGGTTGCGGAAGCCGGCGGTCCCCGAGCCGAACATGTCGTTCAGCATCTCGTGGTCGTCCATCGTGTAGTACGACGGCACGTTGCGATGCCAGAGCGCGAGATTCGATCCACGCTCGAGATACAGCTTGTAGTTCTCCCACGCGCCCACGACCGTCGGGGCAATCGCGACGAGCGGTGGCACGTTCGTCGGCAGGATCCCGAGATCGCGCATCCATTGATCGGCCGGATAGTCGCGCCGTTCCTCGTAGACCCAGTCCCCGTTCAGCACGGCGAAGTGCACGCGCTCGGGGACGCGCTGCTCGAGCATTTTCCGGAACGTGGGCAGCGCCGGGCCCAGCCCGGCGGCACTCTGGTTGTTGCCGTGGCCGAACTGGAAACTGAAGTTGAACAGCCCCTCGGGATTGTACGTGGCGTCCCGCACGTCAGCAGCATCGGGCAGCGTGTGGAACGATCCATTGCGCTGGACCACCGGCACCGCCGCCTCGCCGGCGCCGAGGGCGAGCTCATAGAAATACGTGGCATCGGCATCGAGGCCGGTGAGCTGCACCACCCCGGTGTTGTCATGCTCGACACTGGTCATGACCGGTGCCGACAACTGATCGAGACGGTCGGCCGACTTACCGTAGCGCACACGAATGGGTCCGGCGCGGAAGGTGCGCGCCCAGATGCCGATCCCGTGCGCGCTGACGCGACCGAGCATCGGCCCATGGGTGATACGGTTGGCGCCCTGTGCCGACGCAGCCGCAGGGCGCAGGGATTGCGCGCACACGAGGGTGGCAACGATGAGGACGCCGCGCGCCATGGGGAGGAGACGCACTACCGCGCGCCCCGCTGTGTCACACGATTCCGCAGGATGCCAACGCCTTCCAGTTCCACCTCCACTACATCGCCGGCCACGATGCGTTTCGTGGTGCCCGGGGTGCCGGTGTAAATCACATCGCCCGGCATCAGGGTCACGTACCGGCTGATGTAGCTCACCTGCGCCGCCACATCGAAGATCAGGTCTTTCGTACGCTGCGACTGCACCACCTCGCCGTTCAGGCGCGTCTGCAGGAGCAGGTCGTCGTAGTTCAGTCCGGTGATCAGCACGGGGCCCATGGGCCCGAAGGTGTCGGCTGCTTTGGCCCGGAACCACTGGAGATCGCTCTTCTGCCAGTCGCGCTCCGACACGTCGTTGCCCACGGTGATGCCGAAGACGTACTGCTTCGCATCGGCTACGGACACGTTCGTCGCCTCCTTGCCGATCACGATCACCATCTCGCCTTCGTAGTGTGCGTTGTTCGCGTCGGGAGGCAGCACGATGGGCTCGTCGTGCGCGATGATCGAGGTGGGCAGCTTCGTGAACAGGCCGGGATACGTGGCGGCCGAGCGCTCGCCGAGGTGCGTCTGATCGTTCAGCCCCACGGCGATCACCTTGGAGGGGGTGGCCGGTGCGAGCAGCTGCACGCGGGCCAGCGGCACCGTGCGACCGGTGCGTGTCGTGTCCAGCCACGGCGCGGCCCGCAGCTGCTGTACCGTGGTGCCCACCACACGGCCGTACGACGTGGCCCCGTCCACGCGGTAGCGCACGTAGGTCGCGATCTTTGGCGATTGGCCGGACAGTGCGGTGCCCGGCAACGACAGAGCGGGGAGCGCCGCGGCGACCAGTGAGGCCAGCCGGAACAGGCGCAGAGTACGAACTGACATGATTGGCTCCGTCAGGCTAGGGAGTGGACGAACGCAACGGCTATTTCGTGCGCGGAACCATGGCGACGGCGCGGAGCGGACCGCCCGATCCCCCTTCGATTTTCATGGGCAGCGCGATTACGTACGCGCCCGTGGCCGGCAACGCATCGAGATTGGTGAGATTCTCCAGCCCCGGGACCTGCTTCGCCGCCGCGATCCGGTGGACCTGAAAGTCTTTCGACTGACCGATGTCCACCGACGCCACGTCGGCGCCCAGCACGGCCACCGCGCGCTCCTCCACCAGCAGGCGCGCCGCCTCCGCGCCGAAGGCGGGGAAGTGCAGCCGCGACGCATCGTTCGGCGTGTCGTCGCCGAGATACTCTTTGCGGTTGGGCCAGCGCGTACTCCACCCGGTGCGCAGCAGGACGATGGTGCCCGCGGCGATGCGGCCGTGCGCCGCCTCGAACGCCAGCACGTCCTCGCGGCGGAGCGCAAAGTCGGGATCGGCCGCCGCGGCTGCCCGGACATCGATCACGACCGCCGGCGCCATGAGGCGTTCCAGCGGAATCTGCTCGGTGGCGTGCTGACCCTCACCGAAGTGCAGCGGGGCGTCGAGGTGCGTGCCGCCGTGCTCGGGTGACGCGTAACTATTGGCCGAGTAATACCACCCACCCGGCGTTGGCCCCTTCGACAGCGTCTCGAGCGAGAACGCCGTGGGTGACGTGGGCCAGTAGATCGTCTGCGCGTTGTAGGCGTGTGTGAGATCGACGAGCTGGTAGTCGGCGAACGGCAAGGACGGAGGCGTGGCGGCGGCAGGGGGCTGCGCGCAGGCGGCCAGCAGCACCGCCGGCATCATTGCCAGCAACCGGATCGAGCGAACGGACATCGGGACTCCACGTGGGATAGGCGCGCTCCGGCGGCATCGACCGCCGCGCGAGCCACGAGAATGCCCCGCATTCCCGCCTCGCGGAAGGGGGGAGCCCCGTAGCAGTCCCCCCGATCAGCCGCCAGTGGTCAGTCCTCGCGGCCGAGCGCGCGCGAGACACCGCGTGTCAACGAGGTGACCGTGAACGGTTTCGGCACAAAGGCCTCCTTGTGGTCGTGCAACGACCGCCGCGACACCTCGTCTTCGGTGTACCCCGACATATACAGCACGCGCAAATCCGGATTCAGCACCCGACCACGCTCCGCGAGCAGGTGCCCCGACATCTCCGGCATCACAATGTCGGTGAGCAGCAAATCCACCTCTCCGCCGAGATCTTCCAGCAGCCGCAGCGCCGTGGGCCCGTTCTCGGCCATCAGCACCGTGTAGCCCACCGAGCTCAGGGTACGCTTCACGAGGTAGCGCAGTGCCTGATCGTCGTCCACCACGAGCACGGTCGCCGCACCGCTGCGCGCCGTCGGAATGGCACGGGTCTGCGTCGGCGTAGGGCGCCGGGACTCGTCGGCCACCTGTGGCAACAAAATCCGGAACGTGGTGCCCACGCCGAGGGTGCTCTGCAACCGGACGACACCGCCGGACTGCTCCACGATGCCGTGCACGGTGGAGAGCCCGAGCCCCGTGCCCCCTTCGGTCACTTTGGTGGTGAAGAAAGGCTCGAACACCCGGCGCTGCACCTCCACCGGCATGCCGACCCCGGAATCGCGCACCGTGATCTGCACGCACGACGCCCCCGGCCCGCCGAATTTGTCCGCCAGGTCCGCATCCGGCTGGACGACATCAAGCGACACGGCAAGCACGCCACCGCCGCGCATCGCATCGCGCGCGTTGACGACCAGATTCACCAGCACCTGCTCCAGCTGCCCGGGATCGACCCGGATGAAGACGCGGTCGGTGGGCAGGTGCAGTTCGAAGCGGATGTGTGCGCCGATGAGCCGCTGCAGCATGCGCTCCAGATTGCGCATCAACTCCACGGGATCGATCACGCGCGGACGCATGATCTGCTGGCGGCTGAACGCAATCAACTGGGCGACGAGCCCCGCCCCGCGCTCGCCGGCCGACCGGATTTCCGACAGATCCGCCAGCAGCGGGTCTTCGGGATCCATGCGCGCGAGCGCCAGCTCGGAGGTGGCCGTGATCACCGTCAGCAGCGTGTTGAAATCATGCGCGATGCCGCCCGCCAGGCGCCCCACGGCTTCGAGACGCTGCGTGTGCTGCATGCGCGCCTCCATCGCCTTGCGTTCTGAGATGTCCTGCGTGATGCAGCATAGCCGCGTCACCCGCCCCGCGTTGTCGGTGAGCCGTGTCCCGGAGTGATGCAGCCACCGCGGGCTGTCGCCCGACGTGCGCAGGCGGAGTTCTTCGTCAAAGACGGCGGCATCACCACGCACCCAGCTGTCCCACGCCGCCGTGACGCGCGGGCGGTCGTCGTCGTGCACGCACGCGAGGAAGGCGCCGGCCGTCCGCGTGAGCACGGCGGCGCTCTCCCCCCAGAGTGTCTCGACGGCGTGACTGACGTACTCCACGTGCGCGGCATCGGGGGCGACGAACCAGAAACCGGTCGGGCTCTGGTCGGCCAGCTGCTGAAAGCGCTCCTCGACGTCGCGCAGCCGGGCCCGCCGTTCGCGCTCGTCGAGTGCGCGGTTGACGGCCGACGGCAGACGCTCGAGTCGATTCTTGAGCAAGAGATCGGTTGCGCCTTCCCGGAGGCACTGCACGGCGGAGAGCGAATCGATCGACCCCGACACAATGATCACGGGCGTATCGGCAGAGATTGCCCGCACGAGACGCAGCGCGCTCAGTCCGTCGAGATCGGGGAGCGAGTAGTCACAGATCACGACATCGAACGACTGCGCGCGCAGCGCCGCCTCGAACGGGGCGCGGCGGGCGACCTGCGTGATCTCGCAGATCAGCCCCTCTTCGGACAGCAGATCCTCGATGTACTGGACGTCGCGCGTGCTGTCCTCGAGGTGCAGGAGCCGGACGGTCCGCAGCGGAGTGGTCGCGAGGGTCATTCCGGGTCCAGAGTGGGGAGGAGATTCAATGTTGCCCAGAAGACGATGACATGGCGTGCCGTCCGGATGAAGGCGTCGAACTCCAGCGGCTTCCGCACATACGCGTTCACGCCCAGCCGGTACGCCGCGGACAGATCCTGATCCTGCTGCGATGAGGTCATGAGGACCACGGGGATCTGCCGCAGCGCCTCGTCGGCTTTCACCACAGCCAGCAGCTCCATGCCGTTCATGCGCGGCATCTTGAGGTCGAGCAGGATCAGCGCCGGCTGCTGGCCGACGCGCGCCGCAAAGGCTCCCTCACGGCGCAGAAACGCGAGCGCCTCGACGCCGTCGCGCACGTGCACGATGCGCCCCGCATCGAGATCGCCGTCGAGCGCGTCAAGCAACAGCTCCGCATCGCGCGCGCTGTCCTCGACGAGCAGGATGGGACGCTCGGCTGCCGTCACGGTGGGCATGCGTCAGCCCCCTGCCAGTGCAAGCGTGAAGTAGAACGTCGCGCCCTGATCGGGGGCCGACTCCGCCCAGATCCGCCCACCGTGCCGTACCAGGATGCGGCGTACGATGGCGAGGCCGATGCCGGTGCCCTCGAATTCGTTCTCGTGGTGCAGGCGCTGGAACACGCCAAACAGCTTGTCGGCGTACGCCATGTCGAAACCGGCGCCGTTGTCGCGCACCGCGAACACCATGCGACCGTCTTCCGCCCCCGCCGGTGCAATCGTGACCTGCGCCACCTCGCGCTTCCCCGAGTACTTCACGGCGTTGCCGATCAGGTTGACCAGCACCTGCCGCAGCATGGCCGCATCCCCCGCCACATGCGGCAATGGCGCGATGTCCCACTGAACGCGCGCCGCATCATCGGGGGTGAGCCCCGCCACGACCTCATGCACGAGTCCGTCCAGATCCACCCGCTCGAGATGCATCTCGGCCTGCCCCATGCGCGAGAACGCCAGCAGATCGTCGATGAGTTGCCCCATCTGGACGCTCGCGTTGGCCGCCGTCTGCACGTAGCGCTCGGCCTTCTCGGAGAGCTGCCCGGCCGTGGCGCGCCGCAGCATGTCGAGATAGCCGTGAATGTGCCGCAACGGCGCGCGCAGATCGTGTGACACCGAATAGGCGAACGACTCCAGCTCGCGGTTAGCGTCGCGGAGCTGCTCACCGCCGGCCTCGACCTCGCGATACAGCTGCGTGACGCGCTCCTCGGCGATCCGCCGCTCGGTGACGTCGGTCTGGATGCTGATGTACTGATCGGGCACGCCGGCCTCATTCAGGAACGGCACGATCGTCGTGTCCACCCACAGCGGCGCACCACTATACGTCCGGTTGCAGATCTCCCCGTGCCACACGTGCCCGGCCGCGATCGTCGCCCAGAGCTCGCTAAAGAACGACGCCGGATGATGGCCGGAATTCAGCAGACGGTGCGTCCCCCCCAGCAACGCCTCGCGCGTAAACCCCGTGATCTCACACACGCGGTCGTTCACGTAGGTAATCACGCCGCGCGCGTCGCTGATCAACACCAGCCCGTGCCGGTCCAACGCCGACTTGAACTGGGCGAGCTGCAAGGCGCGTTCCTGCACGCGCTTCTCCAGCCCGGTGTTCAACGCACGGATTTCCAGCTCGGCCCGGTGCCGGTCGGAAGCATCGCTCTGCACCGACACATACTGCTCGATCTCGCCGGCCGCATTGCGGATCGGCGTGATCTGCAACTGCACCCAATACGGCTCGCCGGCCTTCGTGTAGTTGGTGAGTTCGGTCCGGATCGACCGCCCCTCACGCAACGCCGCGCCGATGTTGCGCACCACGGCCGGATCCGAGTCGGTCCCCTGCAGCAGCCGGCCCGGCTTCTGGCCGATCATCTCCTCGAGCGCGAAACCAGTGCGCTCGACGAACGCCCGGTTCACCCACTCCGTGCGTCCTCGGGCGTCGGTGATGATCACCAGATTTTCCGTGAAGCTGGCCACCAGCGACACCTTGGCGAGCTCGTCCTGCGCCCGCTTTTGCCGCGTGACGTCGTGCAACACTCCCACTGCGCCACCACCCGGCAGCGGCGCCACCGACAGCTCCATCCACAGCTGACCGCCATCGATGCGCACCGTGCGCACCAGCGGGCGTTCCGGCTCCGCCGCGTCGGCGGTGGCAGTGGCGGTGGCGAACAACTGCAGCACGGTAGGGACGTCCTCCGGGTGGACGAACTCCACCAGACGGCGTCCCAGGCACTCGGTGACCGGCTGCAGCATCGCCTTCGCCCACGCGCCGTTCAAAAACACGATGCTGCCTCCGGCATCGGTCTCGAACACGACCTCGGTCAGCAGTTCGACACGACGTCGCATCCGCGCCTCGGCCTCAACCAGCGCCTCGGTGAGCCGGTACGTCGCCTCGACATGCAAATCGGTCGTCAGCAGCTGTTCACCGTTGACGCGTGGGGAAATCATAGACCGTCAGGTCAGGCCGAGACGCCCTGCATGGCCTGCACGAGTTCCGTGCTGGTCGCCACGCCGGCGTACAGCGGGAAGACGCTGCTGCAGAAGAAGTCCTGCTCGGCCGGCGTGCGCGACGAGGAGCAGTCGGACACCACCGTGACGCTGTATCCGCGCTCGTATGCCGCGCGACCGGTGGAGTCGATGCACAGCGACGTGACCATGCCGCACACCAGCACGTTCTCGATGCCGCGCGCGCGCAGCGTCTCTTCGAGCGACGTGTTCGAGAAGGCGTTGAAGCCCACCTTGCCGGTGACATACTGCACGCGGTCGCCGAAGGCGAGCAGTTCCGGAATCGTGTCGGCGCCGGTGGTTCCCGCCTTGAACGCGCCGGACGTCTTCATGGCAAAGAGAATACCGACCGGGCTGGCCATCGCGCGGTAGTCGGGCTCGAGCACGATCGGCGTCGAGATAACCGTCATCTCAGTGTCCTTCATCGCGTTCACGAACTGCAGCGCGTTAGCGAGCACGGTGTCGACACGATTCGGCTCTTCCACGACGCCGCGGAGAATGCCGTCCTGCGCGAAGTAGTCGTTCTGAAAGCCGACGAGAATGAGCGCGGTCTTTTTCGGATCCATGTCGGACTCGGCGAGAAAAGGTGGACGGGCCCCGGACGGGGCTTCGTTGTGTTGAATAGTGGCCCCTCATGCCGCTGCCGGACGAGGCTTTTCCGCTCTGAAAGCGACCGCTTCTGCATTAATTGTTATTCACTACGGAGATGCGGCCAGCACCCGATGACGTCGGCTCGCCCGCGCGTCGTCACGGCAGTCCCCAACGCAAACGGCCCGCGGCGACCAAGTCGCAGCGGGCCGTTCCATCAGCAGTGTGTTCCGCCGTTACGGACGCGCCGGGCCCATGATGTTCTTCGCGAAGAGCGCGATGATGACCGTGACCAGCGCCACCTGACCGATGGGACCGATGGCGGTGATCAGGCTGAAAATCGCCGAAATGAGCATCAGCGGCAGCTTGATGATCGGCAGGAGCCAATCGGCGTTGGCGGGATACGAAAAGAACGGCATAAGGGGCCTCGCGGAGGTTCAGCACGGTGACGCATCGAAGAGTAGCGGATGCCGGTCAGCGCCGGAAGCGCTGGAGGTACTGCAGGTCATCCTCGTCCAGCCGGACGGTGTACACGGCGCCGCCGGCGCCGAACCCGACCACCCGCGTTTTCGTCGGGAGCAACACCCGGCCGGTCAGGCTGCCGGTGGGTGAAAAGACATCGTACCAAGGAACCGCTTCGGACGCCGGCCGGTTCCGGGCCACCCAGATCTCGCCGGTCGGGGTCGGCAGGATCTCGCTGGCGATGAAGGGAGGCTTGGCTGCGGGCCACTCGGTCGGCTCCTCGAAGGGCGGCGGGCCGCTGCTGGCGCGCGTCTGCGCGCCCCCCGGGCCGCCGTCGGTGCGCATGATCGCGATCCCGCCGGTGTTCTTCGCGGCGTCGCGGTACGCCTGCTTTTCCGCGTTCCCCACGGCGACCGGCGTGTGCGCCACAGCCGGCCCCCGCGTGACCACCCGCGTGGGAGACACGAGCTCCACGTGGTAGTCGGCCACCCGGACAATCACGAGGGTGCCGTTGGCCAGTACCGTCCAGCCATCGCGAGACGGGTACGGCGTGCGCCCCCCGATGCGGACCTCCATGCGCTGATTCCCACCGCTGCCGCTGCTTTTCACCGAGGCGTTGTTCTTGGGCAGGCGCACCCACGCCAGCGTGTCCACGGCCTTCGTGGCGCGGTCGTACCGCACAATCGGCGCGGTATCGGCCGTCACGGGACCGTTCGGACCCATCGACAGGCCGCCACCCTCGAAGTAGAGCCGCCCGCGAGCATCGGAGGCGCGGGGCATCCCGAACCCGAGGCCACCGATCCGGATGACCTGCGCACCACCCGGCGCGCCGGCGGGCGGGCGCGGCCCTTGCGGCGGACGTGGCGCCCCGGGCGGCGGGCCGGCGCTCTCGTCACCCACGCGGAACGAGGCCCCCGGCTTCCCGTCGGGATGCACCGTGAGATACCGCTGGTTGAGCGGGTCGAAAATGACGCTGCTGTCGCCCGGCATCGCGAAGAGCTGCGTGGGCACCCCGTACTCGCCCGGGCCAGATCCCTCGCGGCCCACCTTGGCGGCGCTATTCGTGGCGAAGTTGATCAGCTGGACGAGCTTGTCGCGGCTGTCGACGACCAGCAGCCGGCCATCTTTGAGTTCTCGCACGGCCGAGAGCTGCGAGAAGGGCTCCGCGTACTCGGCCACCGGCTTGGCGAGCGTGCGGGTGGGGACCTGAGCGGCTGCCGGGCGGGACAACGCCGGGAGGGCGACTGCGGCCAGCATCGCGAAAATGAATGAGGAGCGCATGGGCGGATGGGGTGGAAGATACGGAACGCTAATGCGTCCCCGCCCCGCCGCCTACGACCGCCCGGCGCCCGATGCGGCGCGTATGACGTCGCGGGCAATCACCCCGAAATCCTCCTGCCCGTGCCCCTCGGCGATCACGGCGTCCATGCGCGCGGCCAGCGACGGCAACACCGCCAGCGGCAGGGCCCCCGCCGTTTCCAGCATCAAGCGCACGTCCTTGCGCGCCATCTCGAGCTCGAAGCTGGCGGCAAAATTTCCGGCGGCCATCTGTTTGCCCCGTCCCGCCAAAATGGCGCCGGGATTGAAGAAATCGAGCAGCGCGAGCGCGTCGGTCGGAGTGACCTGGCTCCCCTGGGCGATGCTGAACACATCGCTGAGGAGACCGCCCAGCCCGATGATGAAGGCATTGCCCATCAGCTTGTACGCCGCCGCGAGATCAGGACGCTCGCCGAAATACTCGACACGGGCGGCCATACGGCCGAGGGCGTCTTTTACGGCGTCATAGAGCGCGGCGGGGCCGGCGGCGAGGATGATCCCCTGGCTTTGTCGCGCGGCGGCCGGCCCGATGAACACAGGACAGTGCAGATAGTGCACGCCCTCGGCATTCAGCCGCGTGGCGCGCTCGGCGGTGAGCGCCGGCTGCGTGGTGGTGTGGTCGATGATGATCGCGTCGGGAGACAGCCCGGGGCGCAGCTGCGCGACGACCTGCTCCACCACGGCATCATCCTTGAGCACGAGATGCACGCGGCTTGCCCCACGCACAGCATCGGCCGGCGCGGCGGCGACGATCGCGCCGAACGGCGCGAGGGCGCGGGCCTTGTCGATGGTGCGGTTCCACACCGCTACTGAGTCGCCGCGGCTGCAGGCGGCTTCCACGAAGCCACTGCCCAGCAGCCCCGTGCCGAGATACGCGATAGCAGTCATGACGGAAAGATAGCCGATCGAACGCGACCGGTGCACTTGAGCGCTTCGGTCACCCCCCTCCCCTCAGCCCACCAACCTCATGCGCCGTCTGCTCGCGCTCGGCGCCTCTGCGCTCTCTGCGTGATCCGTTCAGCGAACGATCGGTGGTACGAGTGCCCGCCGCACGCGCCGCCCCACCAGCAGCGCCGGCATCACGAACAACACGCCGAGCGTACCGGCGACCGTACCACCAGCCGTTGCTAAGGCGATCGCGCCGAACAGCCGAGTCGCATCGGTACCGACGGAGAGTGGAATCAGCGACGCCATTGCCGCCAGCGTCACGATCAGAATCATCCCCGACCGGTCGAGGGCGGCGCGCAACACCTGCCCCGCGTGGAGCCGCGTTTCGAGCCCAGCGGCGGCGAGCGCGCGTCGTTTCTCGAGCGCCGCATCGGCGAGCAGGATGGACTGATTCACCGCCAGCCCGATCACGAGGATCACGCCCACCGCGGCCTCGCGGGTAAACGCCACCTGCAGCAGCCAGAAGGCGGCCACCACCCCACCGATGGCCAGAGGCAGCGACAGGAACACCTGCGCGGCGCCCCACACCGAGTCGAACACCAGCGCCACCGCCAGCACCACCAGCGCCACGCCGATGCCGAACACCAGATAGAGCCCTTGTTCGCTCTCGTCGCGCTCGAACGGGGAGCCCTCGGTGAGATCGACGATGGCGTAGCCCGCCGGCGCGGCCAGCGACTTCATGAACGCCGTGTGGGTGCGGCGCGCCAGCTTGGCCGGGCCGCGGAAGTCGTAGGACACCTGGCGGATGTACTGCTGGTCCTCTCGCACGACTGCACTGAGCGCTTCGCGCGCATCCACGCGCGCCGCATCCCCGATGCGCACCGGCGCCCCCGTGAATGTGGGTACCATGGCGTCCTGCAGCTCGTCGAGACTGCGATCACGCGCCCCGGCGGCCTTGACCGTGACCGGCAGTTCCTCACCGCCGATTTCAAGCAGTTGCTGCCCCACGGGGCCGCGCACCTCCCGCGCGATCGCGCCCGCCAGCAGCGAGGCGTTCAGTCCGTAGCGTGCGAGCGCGCCCCGGTCTGGTTCGAGCGTCACCTGATAGCCGCGCTCCCCACCGAAGTAACCGCCACTGCTGACGCGCACTTCACGCACCCGCGTGATGCGTTCCAGCCGCGCCTTGAGATCATCCGCCACGCGCCCCACGCCGTCGTACGAGTAGCCGCGCACCTGCAGGCGAAAGGTGGCGAAGCTCGTGCCCCCGCCGCCGCTCGAAAACCCGGGGCCGTCGCCCACCACGTTCACGTTGGCGCCGCCGATCAACACCGCCCGCTGCGTGAGCAGCTCCTGCAGCTCGAGTGGTACCGCCGTGAGTCCGCCGGCGCGTGTGAACAGCACCGACATCTGCGCCGACGTACCGCTGCGCGCCGCCGCCCGCACCTGTTCGATCTCGGGGCGCCCCACCACCAGCCGCTCGAACTCCGCCATCCCCCGGTCGAGCGTGACGGGGTCGGAGCCACGGGGAAAGGACAACCCCACGCTTAACGACGTACGCCGCTCGCCAAATCCACCGAACGACGAGCGCGGCACTTTCTTCACGAAGCCCCAGGAGAGCACGGCCAGCACCGCCACCGCCGCGACCATCGTGGCGGCGCGCCATCGCAGCAGACGCACCAGCACCCGCGCGTAGCCGCGCCGCAACACCGGCCACGCCGTGTGCGCCGCAGCGACGCCGCTTCCCAGCGCCGGCACCACCAGCAGCGCCGTGAACACGCTCCAGCCGAGGGCCAGCACGAAGGCCGCCGCGAACGGCACGAACGCCGCCCGCGTGTCGCCCTGCAAAAACAGGAACGGCACGAGCACCACGGCTGTGGTCAGCGTACTGCCGATGATGGCCGGCATGATGCGCTGGGTGGCGCGCGCGCGGCCATCGGGCGTATCGGGCTCGGTACCCAGTCGCTCCACGACGACGAGTCCGTTCTGTACGAGAATACCGACGCCCATCCCCAGCCCCGCCAGCGTAAGCAGGTTGGCCGGTATCGCCAGCAGGTACAACGACAGCGCGGTGGCAGCGATGGCCACGGCGGTCGTGCCCATCACGACCGCTACCGCACGCCAGCGACGCAACGTGAGTGCCAGCACGAGCAACACGCACCCGAAAGCGATGGTGCTGCGCAGGGCGAGATCGTCGAGCTCCGCCTTCAGGTCTTCGCTGTCGTCGTTGTTGATGCGCAGGCGGACCGCCGGCGGCATGCTGGCCGCGAGCTGCCTGATCGCCGCGCGAAGCGCTGCCGCCGTTTTGATGGCGTCGGCACCGGGATGCCGCGAGATCTCCACCGCCACCGCGGACTCGCCATCAATGCGAAAGAAGCGGCCGCGCGCGTCTTCTTCGGCACGCACCGTGGCCAGTTCGCCTAGCCGGAACACATGGGCACCAGGCCCACGCACCGGCAGCGCTTGCAAATCCTCGAGCGCTTTGGGCTGGTCGCGCAGCACCACGTTCTGCGTGGTGGCATGGGCCGGGTCGCTGCCGCGTTCAAGGGCGCCCAACGCCTGCACCATCCGCGCGCCGGCAATCGCTTCCGACAATCGCTGCGGCGAGATGCCGATCCGTCGCAGCTGCACGGGATCGTACGACACGGACACCCCCATGTCGGTGCCGCCGCGCACCTGCACGCCGGCCACGCCGGGAATGCTGCCCAACCGCGGACTCACCCGTTCTTCGAGCAGCTTCTGCAGCGTACCCGACGTGTACGGTCCGAACACCGACAGCGACATCAGCGGCGCCTCTTCCAATCCCTCGGGCACGTAATTGGCCACGGTGGGCGGGATCGCGCCGGGGGGCAAGTCGGCGCGCAGCAGCTCAAGCCGCTCGAGAATGGCCAGCCGCGCCATTTGCACATCGGCGCCTTCCTCGAGCTCCACCGTGAGGCTGGCGAAATCGTCGTACGAACTGCTCGACACGCGACGCACGCCACGCACGCCCTGAACGGCCGCTTCCACCGGACTCGTGAGGTACGTCTCGATCACCTCCGGCGAGGCCCCCGGCCACACCGCGCTCACCATCAGCCGCGGCAATTCCACCGTGGTACGTGTGGCCAGCGGCAGACGGGTGAACGCGATGCCCCCGGCCAGCAGCAGGGCCACGCACAGTGCCCACACCACCGCCGGACGGTGCGTCGCGAAACGGATCACGCGGCGGTCCGCGGGGGCTGCCGCTCCATACCGCGCGTCATCCGCCGTTCCGTGCGTCGCTCGAGCACCGCGTAGGCCGTGGGCAACAGGAAGAACGTGACCAGCAGCGCGCTGATGCTGCCACCGATGATGCCCGCGGCCAGCGGCTGATACAACGCGCCGCCGCTCCCCCAGCCGAACACCAACGGCAAGACTCCCGTCACCGTGGTAATCGACGTCATCGCAATGGCACGCAAGCGCTGCTCGCCGCCGCGGATGATCGCGTCGTCGATGCTGTGCCCGGCGTCACGGAACTTGCGAATGGCATCGAGCTTCACCACCGCTTCGTTGTCGGCCATGCCGATCATCACCACGATGCCGATCAAACTCACGGCGTTAAGCGACTGCCCGGTCAGCCACAAAAAGATCACCGCACCGGCGCCGGCCAGCGGCACCGTGAGCATGACCACCAGCGGAATCGTGAAGCTGGCAAACTCGCCGGCCAACACCAAAAACATGAGCAGCGCCGCCAGCACCGCCACCAGCGTGAGTTCGTTGCTGGTGCGCGCACGCTCGGCGTCGGCGCCACCCACTTGCCACAACACCCCCGCCGGCAGCGTGAGCGCCGCCATGCGCGATTGCACATCGGTGGTGGCTTTGGCCGTACCACCGCTTTCCACCAACCCCTCGATGATCGTGACCGGGCGCTGCCCCACGCGCACCACTTCCAACGGTGCCCGCGTTTCACGCACCTGCACCAGCTGCGCCAACGGCACGCCACGCAACGGTGTCTTGAGGGCGGTCTCGAGCTCTTCGTTGCGTAGTCCGGCGTAGCGCACCATGATCGGCGTGCGACGATCGGTTTCGCGCAGTTCACTCGCACTCACTCCGCCTAGCGCGCCGGCCAGCGCACTGGCTACCTGCTGCGGCACGATGTCGCGCTCCGCCATGCGGGCGCGCTCCAGCGACACTTCCACAATGGGCTGCGTCGCGGCAAAGGCATCACGTACGTCGGTGAGCGATGGCACCGTTTGCATGGCGGCGCGCACGGTGTCGGCCCAGCGCTGTGATTCCACCAGTGTGGGGGCCGACAGCTCCACGCGCACCAATCGGCCCTCGCGCCCGATGAGTGATCCGAATTCCGATTGCCCAGCCAGATCGATGGCCAAGGCGCCGTTGGCCAGGTCGGGCAATTTCGCCCGCAGCTGCTGCGCAAACTGGGCGGCATCGGCGCTTGTAGGCACCGGCACGATGAGCTGCGCGGTAGCGCTCGATCCGGGGTCGGCACCGGCCAGCACTTCCTCGTCGGTGGCCTTGCCCACGCGCGCGTAAATACCCGTGGCACCGAGGGCCCGCCCGGCGCCTTCTACGCGCGCCACCTGCGCTGCCGTGGCCTGAATGCTGGTGCCCTCGGGTAGCTGGACCGCGGCCACCAGCACGCCTTCATCCACCCGCGGCAAAATCTCCTTGGGCAGTGTGTAGATGAGCACCACCGTTATCGCCACCAGCGCGCCGGCCATGCCGAATACCGATCGCGGATGCGCCAGCGACCAGCGCATCCCCCGTTCGTACCACTCGGCGAGCGTACGTCCCCACGCATCGAGCGTGCGCGCCATTGCCGACGGCTCCCTGGACACCACCACCGGCGCCGGTGCCGACTTCGCGAGCTTCCGCCGCCCCACGATCATCACCGGCATGAGCGTGAGCGCCAGCACCAGCGACGCCGCCACGGTGGTGACCACGCTCAAGCTCAGGTCGCGAAACAACGCCGCCGCGAGTCCGCGCACGAAGATGATGGGGCCGAACACCAGCACGGTGGTGAGCGTGCCGGCAAACAGCGGCGCCGCCACTTCGTCGGTGCCCGTCACCGCCGCTTCCAACAACGACATCCCTTCTTCGCGTCGTCGCCCTACCGACTCGGCCACCACAATCGCCGTGTCCACCAGCAAGCCGGTGCCCAGTGCGAGACCACCAAGCGAAAGCACGTTGATGGACACATCGAGCGCCTGCAGCGCCACCAACGCCATCAGCACCGACAGCGGCACCGTGACACCGATCGCCAAGGACAACCGCCAGTCGCGCAGGAACACGAAGATCACCAGCAGCGACAAGAGGCCGCCGGCCACGATCTCCTGCCCCAGATTCGACAGCGCATCCACCACGAAGTCGGCCTGCGCCGCCACCACGATCATCGACACGCCAGGGAATTCCTTCTCCAGCTGCGCGATGGCGTCGGTCATGCGACGCGTGACGGCCACCGTGTTCGAGCCGGCGTCTTTGTACACCACCATGCCGATCGCCGACGTGCCATCGAGACGCGTGAGCGTGAGCGGATCAGCCAGTCCCAACGACACCGTGCCTACGTCCCGTAGCGTGATGCCCGCTCCCACCTTCCCGACTGGCGTATCGAGGATCTCGGCCGGATTGCGAAACTCCGTGAGCGCCCGCACCGAGAAGCGAAACTGTCCTTTCCGAATCGTGCCACCAGCACCGGTGGCATTCTCGGCCCGGATCGCGGCCGCCACATCTTCCGGCGTGAGATCGAGCGCACGCAGCTTCTCGGGGTCGAGCTCCACGCGGATTTCATCGTCGGGTGCGCCCACCACCGCCACACTCGACACCCCTTCAATTTGCTCGAGCCGTCGCGCATGCACTTCGGTGGCCGTGCGCGCCAAGCTCCGCAGGTCGCCACCACCCTGCGCGCGGGAGTCTTTCGCCGCCTGCGATTGCGACTGACGAATGGCGAGCACCGCGATGGGCCGCTCGCCCGGATCACTGGTGAGCAGCGTGGGGCGATCAGCACGCTCGGGCAGCTGGCTCCGCGCCGCATCGAGCCGTTCACGCACCGACAGCACGGTGGCGCGCATGTCGGTGCCCCACTCGAAGCGCGCGGTGGTGGTCACTTCATTGTTGCGACTCACACTGCGCAGCTCGGTGAGCCCCGGCGTGGCCCCGATCGCTTCTTCGATCGGCTCGGCGACAAAGCGCGACACTTCAGGCGCGGCGGCGCCGGTATACACCGTGCGAATGGTGAGCACCGGCAGCGACACATCGGGGAGCAGCGAGACCGGCAGCCGGCTCAATGAAACCGAGCCCAGTAGCACGACGGCCAGAATGGCGGAGAGCGTCGCCACGGGGCGACGCACCGCGTAGGCGGCGAGACTCACGCGCCGCGCTCCCTATCGCTTGAGTTTGGGCGCACGCGCGGTATCACCCGACTCGCGCGGCGCCGTCACCCGCACCGGCGCATCGTGCGTGAGCGTGAGATGTCCTTCCGTGATGATCTGGTCCCCGGGATTCACCGGGATCTGCCCGGTGGTGGAATCCGGCAGCACTTCGGTATCGATGCCATTGGTGCGACCGGGCACGATATAGGTCCACTGCGCGCGGCCGTCTTTCACCACAAACACCAGCGGACGGCCGTCACGCTCGATCACGGCACGCGACGGCACCATGCGGCGTCCCGGCAAGCGCGCCGCCTCGAGTTGTACGTCGGCGTACATGCCGGGGCGCAGTGTGCCGTCGCCCTGCACGCGCACGATGGCGCGGCCGGCGCGGGTGACCGAGTCCACCAGCGGCAGCAGCGCATCCACGCGGCCGCGCAGCAATCTGCCCGGCGCGCCGGCGCTGCTGATGCTGGCTTCGCCGCCCACGCGCACCAACGGCAGGTCGTGTTCGAGCACCTGCGCCTCAATACGCAGGTTGCGGGTGTCCACCACCGTCAGCAGCGCCTGCCCGGCACTGACCTTCTCGCCCGCCGAGATGTCGATGGCGTCGACCGTGCCGTTCACGGGGCTCCGGATCGTGGCACGATCCTGTTCGTACCGAGCCCGCTCGAGACGCAGTCGTGCGCCCACCAGCCCCGCCTTGTTCATCAGCGCCTTGCGCTGCTCGGGCGTGGGGCCGCGCCCCGTCACCACCGACTCCGGCACGAAGCTCTCCAGAAACCGCTGCTCGGCTTCATCGGCGCTGGCCTGCGCATCACGCACCGACAGATCGAACGGATACCCGTCGAGCCGGGCCAGCACCTGCCCTTTGGACACCGCTTGCCCGGGCCGCACCACCAACTGCGCCACCGTCCCCGCGACTTCGGCGCGCAGCTTCACCGCCGCATCGGAGCGGATTTGTCCCGTGGTCGTGACCCGAAGCACCAGATCGCCGTCGCGCGCCGCTTCCGCCATCACCGGCAGCGCCAGCGCGGGACGACTGGCTTCCTCGGCGGCGTCTTGGGCCGCGGTGGAGGCGACGCTCGCGGAATCAGTCGCGGCTGCGCCATTGCCGGTGTTACACGCAACGGCCGCAAGGGAGAGCGCGCACGCGAGGCGCCGGTGATGGGCACCGTGCCGAAGCAAGGCCGGCGGGATCATGGACATCCGGGGTGACGGGGAGGGACTGACCATACAATACGATACATCAGCGGTTGGCGCGTCATCATTTCGACGCAGGCGCGATCAGATCCATGAGCGCCGCACAACGGACGACCCGTGGACAGCGCCCGCGGCACGCCGTGGCGCACGCTCCCCCCGGGCGCCATGTTCCGCCGGTCTCCCCTCAACGGCCGGCGCCTCGCCGTCCCACGACTCCATCTTTTGCTCAGGCCATGCACGCATCCCGCCTGCCCCTCCTCTTCGCCGTGGCGCTGCTGGTCGCGCCTCCATCAGCGCGCGCCCAACGTGCGACCGCGGTGGCCGCACCAGCAGCAAGCGCTGTCGCGACACTCGACTCGAGCTTCATCAATATTCCCACGTGGCGTTTCGTCGGCCCCGACGGCAACCGCGTCATCGCGGTGGCCGGCGTTCCCGGCGAGTACAAGACGTACTACGCCGGCGCCGCGAGTGGCGGCCTGTTCAAGAGCACCAACGGCGGCATCCGCTGGGTCCCGATCACCGATTCGCTGCGCGTGGCCTCAGTCAGCGCGGTGGCCGTCGCGGCAAGCGATCCCAACGTGGTGTGGTTCGGAACCGGCGAGACCTTCCTGCGCAGCAACGTCTCCATCGGCGACGGGATCTACCGCTCCACCGATGCCGGACAGCACTGGACGCGCATGGGGCTCGAGAACACCGGACGCATCGGACGGGTGCTCATCCACCCCACCAACCCCGAGGTCGTGTACGCCGCGGCGCAGGGACATGGCTACGGGCCCCAGGCCGACCGCGGGCTCTGGCGCACCACCGACGGCGGTAAGCAGTGGAAGAAAGTGCTGTTCATCAACGACAGCACCGGGGTGATCGACGTGACCATGGACCCCACCAATCCGCGCGTGCTCTTCGCGGCGGGCTGGCAGCAGTACATCGTGCCGTGGGACAAGAACTCCGGCGGCGCGGGAAGCGGCATCTGGATGTCGCGCGACGCCGGCGACACGTGGGTCCGTCTCGACGGCGGCCAGAATGGTCAGGGGTGGGGTCGCGGGTTGCCCAAGACCGGCACCATGGGCAAGATCGGGCTCGGCATGTCGCGCCAGGATCCACTGCGCGTGTACGCGCTGATCGAGATGAAGGAGCCCGCGTTCTATCGCTCCGACGACGGCGGCCGGTCGTGGCGCGCGGTCAATCGCGATCACGACCTGCTGGAGCGGCCGCAGTACTACACGCGCTTCGGCGTGAACCCGACCAACGCCGACAACGTCTACTTCGTGGGCGTGCGCTTCGTCGGCACACTCGACGGCGGCCTCACCAAGATGCCCAACCCACCACGCGCCGGCGGCGACTTGCACGACATCTGGTGGGACGTGCGCGACCCCGACCGGTTCGTCGTCGGTGACGACGGCGGCGTGGGGATCACCATCGACGGGGGCAAGAGTTTCACGCGCATCGCGCTGCCGAACGCGCAGATGTACCACGTGGCCACCGACACCAAGATTCCGTACAACCTCTACGGCAACCGTCAGGACGGCTACTCCTACGGCGGGCCCAGTAACTCGCGTGGCTCGCGCTCGATCGGTGTGTGGAGTGCGGTGGGCGGCTGCGAAAGCGGCTGGGCGGTGCCGGACACCATCGACGGACGCACGGTGTGGAGCGGCTGCTACGACGCCGGGCTCGAACGCTTTGACCTGCAGACCAAAATGGCGCGCGCCGTGGAGCCGTGGCCCGAGGCGGGATACGGCGTCGCACCCAAGGATCTCAAGTATCGCTTCCAGTGGACGTTCCCCATCCACCTCTCCCCACACGATCACAACACGGTGTACGTGGGCTCGCAGTTCGTGCACAAGACCACCAACGGCGGCCAGAGCTGGACGCTGATCTCCCCTGATCTGTCCACGAACGACAGCACCAAACAGCAGTCGTCGGGTGGTTTCGTGATCGACAATCTCTTCGTCGAGAACGTCACGGTGTTGTTCGCCATCGCCGAGTCCCCGCTGCAAAAAGATCTGATCTGGGCCGGCACGATGGACGGGCTGTTGCACATCACCCGCGACGGCGGCAAGAGCTGGACGAACATCACCGCCAACGTGCCGGGGCTGCCCAAGTGGAGCACGATCTCGGGGATCGAGCCCAGCAAGTACGACGCCGGCACGGCGTACATCGCCGTGGACGCACACCTCATCAACGACCGCGACCCGTACATCTACAAAACCACCGATTACGGACGGAGCTTCACGCGGATCAGCGGCACCATTCCGAAGAGCGTGTTCAGCTACGTGCACGTGGTGCGCGAGGATCCCGTCCGGCGCGGCATGCTGTACGCCGGCACGGAAAACGGGTTGTACGTGTCGCTCAACGACGGCGCGCAGTGGACGGAAATCAACGGCCGGTTGCCGCACGCACCCGTGAGCTGGCTGCAGATCCAGGGGCACTTCCACGATCTCGTTGTGGCCACCTACGGCCGCGGTTTCTGGATCGCCGACGACATCTCGTATCTGCGGTCCATGGCCGATACGCTCGTCGGACAGCGCGCCGCGCTACTCCCGCTCCGCGCGGCATATCGCTTCCGCAAGGTGGCCACGCCCACCGGCGCCACGAACTCGCTGGTGGGGGGAGAGGATCCGCCGCTTGCGGCCACGATCAACTACACCATTGCCACGGCCACCGCCGATTCGGCGTTGCGCGATTCCGTGCGCTTCCAGGTGTACGACGCGAGCGGCACCGTCATCCGCAAGTTTGCCGCAGCGCCGCCCAAGCGCGGCCTCAACCGTGCGCTCTGGGATTTGCGACACGACGGACCGCGCCGCGCCAAACTGCGCACGGCGCCACCGGGGAACAGCACCGTGCGCGTGCTCGACTCGCGGCCGCTCGTGGCGTGGGATCTCGATCTGATCGGTGGGCAGGTGGGCCCCTTGGCGGCGCCCGGCACGTACACGGTCGCGATGCAGTGGGGGCGCGATACGCTGCGCCAGACGCTCGAGGTGCGCCGCGACCCGAACAGTGAGGGGACCGACGCCGACATCGCGGCGCAGGTGCGGTTGGCGCTGCAAATCCGTGACGCGCTCAACGAGAACGTGGCGCTGATCGACGAGTCGGAGTGGACGCGGCGTGGGCTCGAACAGCTCCGCACCACGCTGCGCGAAAAGCTGAAAGACGCCAAGGAATTCGGTGCGTCACCGGGTCGCGATCCGAAAACCGCCGACGCCGAGGCGTTCCTGAAGGAGATCGACGCGGTTGAGAAGCGCGTGCTCGCCATCGAAGGCAAGCTCTACGACGTCGCACTCACGGGCGCGCGCGAAGACGCCTTCCGCACGCCGAACCAGCTGTACGAAAAGCTGGCGTCGGTGGGCAGCGATGTCTCCGCCTCCAGTGCCGACTTCCGCCCCACCGATCAGCAGGGCGAATTCT
>JARIEV010000048.1 GCA_031127225.1 Gemmatimonadota bacterium
AGCATGGCGGCGACCGTGGCGAGACGCGCGGCGCCCCCCATCGACAGCCCGAGCATCGGGCGAGCGGCGCGCTCGGTCGGAGCCGCCGCACGGGGGGCGTACGTCAGGATATCGCCGCGGCGCGTGGTGGCGGGCGCCGTGAGGAACCCCGGCACTTCGCACCGTTCCGTGGGCGAGAACGGGAGGACGACCATGGGCGCCGCCACCGGTGTCGCTGTCGGCAGGGCGTCATTCTTGGCCGAGACGGCCGTCGCCGAAACGGTATTGGCCGAAACGGTATTGGCCGAAACGGTATTGGCCGAAACGGCGGCGACCGCGCCGGCCATGGCCTGCGCATCGAACGACCGCCGGAACATCGCGCCGAACTTGCCGGGGAGTGCCGCGTGGAGCTGTGCCGGCGAGAACGCGGCCGTTGCGGCGGCGCTGGAGACCATCGGCACCGGCAGCGTGCTGGTGGCGATCACGCGCTGGCGATCGACTTCATCGAGCTCGAACAGCTGACGCACCCCGCCGTCGCCGACCGACAGCGCCATCACGCGTTCGCCGACGCGCACGACCGCGAGCCCCGTTTTCGGGCCAAGCGGAATGCGCTGCACGACTTCCAGCGGCACGCGCGTCTTGGACGCGAGGGCACCGGCACCGACGCGCTTGAGCGCCCAAAGACTGAGGGCTCCCAGTCCGAGCACGAAGGCGAGTGCGGCGACGACACCGAGGGCAGCGATCAGCATGGGGAATCAGGCCGCGTTGGCGCTGCTGTTGGCGCTCGGATTGGCGAGCACCCGCGTGATGCGCACGCCGAAGTGTTCGCCGAGCACCACCACTTCCCCTTCGGCGAAGCGACGGTCGCCGACATAGATGTCGATCGGCTCGCCGGCTAGGCGGTCGAGCTGGATGACGGAGCCGCGCCCGAGCCGCAGGATCTCCTGCACGGTCATGGCGGTCCGTCCCAGTTCGATGGAGACGGGGAGGGTGAGATCCAGGAGCATGCCGATCGGCACCTCCGTGGTGCTCATCATCGTCTGCTCGAATTCGGTAAGCTGCGGCGCGCGGGCCGAGGAGGCCGGGGGCGCGGACTCGTCCATGAGTGACGAGATCGGCTGTCCAGCCGCCTTGGCTGCCTGTGCGCTCGCGACGAGGGCGTCGATTTCGGCGGGATTCATACTCAGGTCGTCCGTGAGTCGGGGGTCGTGGCGCTCGGTACCGCATCGAGAATGCGGACCGCGAGATGGCCGTTCACGCGGCCGGGATGGCCGATGAACCGTTCCTGCGTGCCGGCGCGCAGGATGATGCGCGCGTCGGTGGAGATGCCGGTGGGAAGGATGCTCCCTTCCGTGATCCCGGCGATGTCGCGCATGGAGAGCTGGAAGTCAGGGAGGCGCGCGGTGAGCGGCACCTTCGTGGCGCGGAGGGCGGCTTCGCTGCGCTGCCGCGTGGTCTCGCGCTCCAGTTCGCTCGTGGTGAGCAACCCGGTGCGCTGCTGGCCATGCGACGTGAAGAACTTGTCGAGCACCGAGAACGGGAGGCAGATGAGCAGCAGGCTGCTCACGTTGCCGGTGGAGAACTCCACGTTGGCCACGAGGACGGGGTCTTCGCGGTTGACGACCTGCAGGATTTCCGGCGACGATTCGAAGCCGGAGACGCTCAGGTCCATGGGGACGTGGTCCTGCCAGATCTCCTGCAGCAGTCCGGTGACTTTGTCGGCGACCGACCGGACGGCCATGCGCTCGATCGGGGTGAGGGTGCGCGTGAGCGCGCTACCCGTGCCCTCGCCGCCGAACAGGCGCTCGATGATATAGGTGCTGAACTCGGGACCGACGTCGATGACGCCCTTCTGTCCCGTTCCGGCGATATCGAAGATGAACGACGAGCAGGGCATCGGCAGCGACAGCGTGAACTCGCCGAAGGAGAACTGCTCGACGCTCTGGAGGCGGACTTCCATCTGTCCGCGCACGCGTGAGATGAGCCACCCTTCGAGTCCCTTGACGAGGCGCTCGTACATGGCCTCGAGCGTCCGGAGGCGCTCCTTCGAGACGCGCGCCGGGCGGCGGAAATCGTAGACCTGCACATCCATCGCCGCGGCGGAGAGCGGCGAGACGCGCGCGCCGCCGCCCAACAGGCGGTCGATGTCGTTCTGACTGAGAGTCTCGGAGGCCATCGTGTGGTCGGTGCGGCGTGACTTACTGAACGACGAACTGCGGGAAGTAGATGCGCTTCACGGACTTCTTGCCGAAGCGTTCATCCACGGCGGTGATGATCTCCGTCTTGAAGCCTTCGCGGGCCGCCATATCGGTGAGCTGATCCACGGCCTTGGTCCCGAGGGTCGAGAGCACGATGTCGCGCAGCTCGGCGTCGCGTGCCTTGAAGCTTTCCACGATGGTCGCCGAGCCGGCTTCGATGGCGACGGTCAGCAGCAGGTAGCGCGATCCGCCACTCCCAGCCGGATTGAGTACCATGTTGTCCAGGACGTGAATGGCGGCCTCGGCTGTGGCGCCCTCCGCCCCCGCGGCCCCTTCAGCCCCTTCGGCGCTGTGGTCGCCCTCGGCCGCATGCGCGCTGTCGGCTGCGACCGGCATCACCTTGCCCATTTTCTGGGCGACCATCGGTCCGAGGAACATCGCTCCCGCTCCCCCGCCGATGGCGAGGCCGACGGCCACCATGCCGATGAGCATGGGGAGCTTCGCCTTCGCGGGTGCTGCGCCTTCGGTTGCTGCGGGCTGTTCGTTGGCCATGGGTCGAGTAATCGGGACGGACGGAAAGGGACGGCTTCGGTCTCTCTAGAAGCAGGAGCGGTGCCAGACGACGCGCGGTCTCCGAAAAGCTATGTAACGCATTGATTGGTAACGTGTTGCCAATTTTCCAAAGAAAAGAATACAAAACGCCGCACGACGGTCGGCGCCGTATTTGTCCGGTCCTTTTTGCACCCCGCGGCACTTTCTGCCGCTCCGCCTACGCCAAAGGCGGACGACGAGGGCCCGTGCGTGCCCCCATCCTCCGCCCTGTAGCCCCCCGCGTCCGAGGGGTCCTGCGTGGCCTGCTACCCGCTACGCGGTGACCCGCCTAGCGCTTGATCCCCATGAGTTCCTGCAGCATTTCGTCCGAGGTGGAGACGACCTTGCCGTTGGCCTGGAAGCCGCGCTGGGCCACGATCATGTTCGTGAACTCCTGCGCCAGGTCGACGTTCGACATTTCCAGGGCGCCGCTGGTGAGCTGCGACTGCGACCCTTCCAGGGCGAAGCCGAGCACGGCGCCGCCGGAGTTGGCCGATTCCTGGTACATGTTGTCGCCGATGCGGAGCATACCCGTCGGGTTGTTGAAGTCGGCGAGGACGATGCGGGCCAGCGACGACGTGGTGCCGTTCGTGAAGAAGCCCGTGATCAGCCCGAAGCGGTCGATGCTGAAGTTCTGCAGCGTGCCGGCCGTGTAGCCGTTCTGGTCGCGGAGCACCGCCGTGGACGCTGTGGACGCGAACTGCGTCAAACCGCTCACGCCGCCGTTGAGCTTCAGGTTGAGCTGCACGGGGTTGGCACCCGGGACGCCGAAGTTGATCGCGGCCGAAATGTTGGTGTTCATGATGCCGGCCTGGTCGAACGTGAACGTGCCGCTGTTCTCGCTCGCCGTGGCCGCGGTCGGGCTCATGAAGTAGGAGATCTTGATCTCCGAGCTCGACGGCATGGTGGACGTGAAATTCACCGCCGGCGGGGGGCCGGCCGAGAAGCCGTAATCGGCGGGCGTCGCATACTCCGTGCCCGACGCGCTGTACACCCGCACGTTGGCCGGCAGGATCTCGTAGCCGGCCGGCGGCGTCGGCAGTTCGATGTCCGACGGCGGCGAGTTGGCATCCGTCTGAAAGTTCTCGACCACACCCGAGGCGATCGGGTCGATCTGCCAATCCCACGAGTTCGGGCCCGTCTTCCACATCTGGATCTTGATGTCGCGCTTCGTGCCCTGCGAGTCGAACACGGCGATCTGCGATTCCGTCCACGACTTTTCGTTGATCGGGAGCGCGCGCACCAGCGGATCCTGGAAGTCACCCTGGAACGCCGGGGCCGATGCGTTCAGGTTGCCGGCGAGCACGGCTTCCGTGGTTGGCTTGGCCGATACCTTCTGTCCGAACGGCAGGCGGATGTCCTGAATGCCGTCCTGCAGAATGCCGTTGTCGTACATACGGCCCTGCACGATGAAGCCGTTGGCCGGCGACACCATCTGCCCGTTCGCGTCCACCTGGAAGTTGCCGGCGCGCGTGTAGAAGCTCTGGTTGCCCTTACGCACGACGAAGAACGAGTCGCCCTGAATCGCGACGTCGGTGTTCAAGCCGGTCGATTCGAGATTGCCCTGATTGAAAATCTGGTCGATCGAGCCGATCTGCATGCCGAGGCCGATCTGCACCGGGTTGATACCACCCTGGTCTCCGGGCGGACGGCTCGCGCCCTGCAGCAACTGCGCAAAGCCTTCCTTGAACGTCACGCGGCCGGCCTTGAAGGCTACCGTGTTCACGTTGGCGATGTTGTTACCGATCACGTCCATGCGCACCTGGTTGTTGCGCAGGCCGGAGACACCGGCAAAGAGAGAACGAAGCATCTGTGAAAATCCTCGAGGGTCAGGTCGCGATCAGCTGCGCACTTGGGTGAGCTGCGACATCGGCACGCTGAGCGCATCGCCGATGATCAGGATGGGGTTGCCGCTTTCGTACCGCATACCGGTGATCCGTCCGGCGGTGTACGTCTTCGCTGCTTGCCACTGGCCGCCATCCGTTGCGACCTCGAACTTGTACGTGTACTTCCCGGGGGCGAGCGGCGGCGTCCAGCTGTAGTCACCCAGCTCGAACGCCATCTGTCCGCCCTTCACGTCGCCGACGCTCGCGGAGGAGATCGTCTCGCCCTTGTCGTTGATCATGCTGATGCGACCCGCACCCTTCTGCGTGCCGCTGTCCACGACGACCGTGCCGTTCCCTGCCTTGTCCACGAACGTGGTGTTGCCGAGGGTCACGCCGATCTTGCCGACGGTGCCCATCGCCATCTGTCCTTCGATCAGCTGTGCGAGGTTGTCCGCGCGCTCGCTCTGCGAGGTCTCGAGCGCCTTGATCGCCTCGGCGGTTCCGCTCGCAGAGGCGACCTGCGCCTCCAGCGACTTGTTCATCGTGATCAGCTGCTCGACGGTCGAGAACTGGGCGAGCTGTGCCGCCATGTCCTTGCCGTCCATCGGGTTCAGGGGATCCTGATTCTTGAGCTGCGCGACGAGCATCTTGAGGAACTCGTCCTGCCCCATCCCCTTCGTGCTCTTCGTGAGGCTGGGCGCTCCACTCGACGGCTCGGCCGGCCCGGTCGGTGCCGTCGCCTCTGTGGCGGCGTAGGCTGGTCTCGTCGAGGAGGGATCGAACGCGCTTGCGACGTTCCGCGTGGCCGTGATCATTTCTGGGTTCCGTTAAAAAGGGTCTGCCAGTCGCGCTGGCTCGCCTGCTGACGCCGCTGGTCCCGATCCGCCTGCTCCTGCTGCTCGCGGCGAGCCTCCTGCTGCTTGTCCCAGTCGCGGCCGGTCGCCCGGTCGCGCTGACTCTGCGACTGTGCGCCTTCGCCCGACGTGGTCTGCGCCGTCCCGCTCGTGCGGAGCGCATCGCGTTCGTTTCCGATCGCGCGTGACGAGTCGCTCTGTTCCGCCTTCGCGCTGATGCGCACCGTGTCGGCCTCGAGCCCGTGACGGCCCAGCGCGTCCTGGAGTTCGCCGGTGCGCAGCTTCATCCGTTCGGCGCTGGCCGCATCGGTGGCAATTGCCGTATCCACCGCCGTGCCGCGCAGATCGACGGTGATGCGGTCCTGCGTGCCGTTCGCGTTCTCGACGTTCAGCGTCATGCGGGAGAGTGGACCGGCGGGGGCATCAGCCCGCATCGCCTGGATGTCCGACACCCGCTGCGCTTGCTCGCTGCCGGCCGAGCCGCCCACGGTGGCCGCACGCTCGGCGCCGGTCAGCGCCGGCGTGCCGCCGCCGGCGCTCTGCGCGGCGTGTTGCGCCCCGCCGAAATCCGACGCGTCGCCTGCCGCGTGGCGGGCATCAAGCCCGACCTTGCGACCATTGTTGAGCGGCTTGCCCTGCTCGTCGCGCTCGCCGCGGCCGAAGGCGTTGCCGCTCGATTCACCGGAGCGCCCCGACGTGACGGTGGTCTGTGCGAGGTAGGCGGCCGCGCCGTCGCCCAGCGCGGGCGGTGCGGCGTTGGCGGCGTCCGCCACCCGCGCCACCTGTGCCACCCCAGCCACCTGTGCAACGGACGCCGCGGCCGCCGGCGTGGCCTGCGCCGTGAGCGCGTCAACGGCCCGCGGTGCCGCACGTTCCATGGCGCGTGCACTGGGTCCCGCCAATTCGAGGTGTCCGGGATCCTTCATGCCCAGCGTGTGCAGCCCTTCTTCCTTGGCGATGCGCTGCAAGCGCGCGAAGCCCTGTGCGTTGTCCCAGGAGCCGTCGACGACCACATCGACCGCCTCGCCACGGGTGTGCGCCGAGTCGCGCGTCCACGTGACCACCTGACCGGGGCGCGTGCGCCCCTGTTCGAACAGTGCATCCTGCCGGGCCTGCGACCGGGCCGATTCCACGATGGTGACGTCGTGCCCGTACTCGCCCTTCATCCGCTCGATGACGCGCTGCACCCGCGAACGCAGTTCCGGTGCCACCGCTTCCATATCCTTGATCGGCGAGGCCGGCTCGGCCGCCGACAGTGCGTTGGCCGCCGCGAGGGCGGTCGCCGCCTGCATCGACGCGGCGCTCTGCCCCGTGGCCGCATCGGCAAGCTCGGTCCCGGCCGGTGTGCCGGCCTTCGACAACAGGGCGTCGAGCGCGGCCCGGACATCCGCCCCGCGGACGTCGCCGACCGCCATGAGCTGTTCAAGTGACGCGCCCCGCGTGGTCGCAATGCGCGACAGCGCGGCCAGCGCGTTCCGGTCGCTGTCCGTGTTCGGCTGCCCACCGATCCGTTCCGCCGCGCGGGCTAGGCCGGCCAACCCGTTCAGGCCACGGGTCTTCGCGTACGTGGGCAGGTCGATGATGTCGGCCGCGGGCTCGCCGGTACCGGGGTCGCGGGCGATTGTGGCGTTGAGCACGCCATAGCGCAGCGCCTCACTGGCGTCCTGCGCGGCGCGCTGCGCCACACGATCAGGTGAGCTGGTCGTGGTGGCCGCGCGCCCCTGCTGATCGAGGGCGGTGCGGAGCCCCTGCTCGCCGGCAAAGGCGGTGGGGTCGGTGGGCGTCTCGCTCACCAGTTCGCCGCCGGCGTCATCGAGCAGCTTGTCGACGATCGACACACCTTCGGCGGGGAGCTGCTGCATGAGGTCGGCGCGCACCCGCGAACCGGCACCGGAGATCAGCGCCAGCAGCGCGGAAAACTCGGCGCGCGACACGCGGCGCTTGTCGGTGCCGTCGGTGGCCTCGGTGGCGTCGGTCTGGCGATCACCCTCGGGGCGTGCGGTGCGCTCGATGCCACGCTCCACCGCGCGTTCCACGCGCGGTGCGGCTGCGGCCACGGCCTTCAGTACGTTCACAGCATTCCTCCCGGCGCCTTGCCGGTGCCGCGGCTGATCGCCGCCGCCCGCGAGGCGGAAAACGTGGACAGGATGGCGGCCGCCTGACGGTCGCTCATCATGCCGAGAATGGTGCGGACGTCGGTATCGGTCATCTGCTCGAGCACCTTGGCGGCGTCCTTCGCGGCCATCGCCGAGAAGATCTTGGCGAGGCGCTGCTCGGGGAGCGCCGTCTGCATGCCGCTGTTGCTCGCGTCTTTGACGGTGGCAGCGGCGGCCGTGGTGTTGGTCTTCGGGTTCACGGCCGGCGCCGCGGCGGCCGGCTTGGCGTCGGGCTTGGCCGCCGGTGTGGCGGTGGGTTTGGCCGCCGGTGTGGCGGTGGGTTTGGCGGCCGGCTTCGCCGGCGCGGCATGATCCGCCGCCGGCGCGGCGTCGTGGCGCGCGGCGTCGAGCGCGCGGATGCTGTCGGCCGGCGTCATCGGGGCGGCGGCTTCATGGTTGCCCGGCAGGTCCATGCCGTGGCCCGTGCTGTCCGTGCCCGTGCTGTCATGCGCGGCCGGCGCACCGTGCTCCCCGTCGGCAGCGGCGGAATCCGCCGGCGGATTGGCCTTGAGGCTGTCCGCGAGATGCGTGGAGTCGGCCACATACTTCGCCGCCGTCCGCATGTACGAGTAGCCCGTCCCGCCACCGAGGCCGGCCAGGAGTCCAATCACGATCGGAATGATCAGCTGCTTCATGAATGCGAACCATCGATGGGGGTCTTACCGGTCGCGGCGTCGTCCGCCGCGTTCGACACACTCTTTCGCGAGAATTGGGCCAACGCGATTTCGTCCATCTGCACCCGGTCCTGCTGCGCCGCTTCGGCGCGGTAAGTCTCTGTGTGGCGGGCCTTTAGGCGATCAAGCACGCGCCGGTCGCGCGCTGCGTCCTCCAGCAGCCCCTGCGCTTTCTGCACGTCGGCATCGGCAAGCTTTGCCGCCTCGGCGGCCAAAATCACCCGGGCATCGAGCGAATCGAGCACGATGCCGAGCTGTTGCAGGTGCCCCACGCGCGGTGCCTCGGTGGCCGTTTTCTCGATGTGCGACTTGCTGTCGTCACGCAGCGCCGCGAGCTCGTCCTTCGCGGCATGGGCGGCGTCGGACACGTCGCGGGCACTCGCCAGCTCACGTGCCTTTGCCTTCTCATGCTGCTCGCGCAGTTCGAGGATGCGCTGCAGGCGGAACTTGAAGCTCACGGACGTCTCCGGACCGAGGCCTCAATAGCCTCGGCGATCTGCGCGAGCGCGCTGTAGGTGTCGCCGTAAAACGTGGTTTCGTCGGGCCGCTGCTGCAGGAACTCCAGCACCTTGTACCGATAGGCGATCGCCGCATCGACGTAGGGATCGCTCCCCTTCTGATAGGCGCCGACCATGATCAGGTCTTCTTTCTCGCGGTACGCTGCCTCGAGCCGCAGCATGGCGCTGCAGGCGCGCTTCTGGACGTCGTTGGTGATCGCATCTTTTACGCGACTCTTCGAGTCGAGGACGTCGATGGACGGAAAGTGGTTCTGCGAGGCCAGGCGGCGGGTGAGCACGATGTGGCCGTCCAGAATGGAGCGCGACGCGTCAGCGACCGGCTCGTTGAAGTCATCGCCGTCCACCAGCACCGTGTAGATGCCGGTGATGCCGCCGTTCGTGCCATTGCCGGCGCGCTCGAGCAGGCGCGGCAGGTTGGCGAACACCGAGGGCGGATACCCCTTCGTGGTGGGTGGCTCGCCGGTGGCGAGGCCGATTTCGCGCCAGGCCATCGCCACACGCGTGACCGAATCCACCATCAGCAGCACCTGCTTTCCCTGATCGCGGAAATATTCCGCAATCGCCGTGGCCACGAGAGCACCGCGGGCGCGCACGAGCGCCGCTTGGTCACCGGTGGCAACGATCACGACGGAGCGGGCGAGCCCTTCCTCGCCCAGGGAGTTCTCGATGAACTCGCGTACTTCGCGTCCGCGCTCGCCGAGCAGCGCGATCACGTTCACGTCGGCCTTCGCGTTGCGCGCGATCATGCCGAGCATGGTGGACTTGCCGACGCCGGAGCCGGCAAAGATGCCGACGCGTTGTCCGCGCCCGATCGTAAGCAGGCCGTCGATGGCGCGCACCCCGGTTTCGAGTGGGCGCTCGATCGTATCGCGCGTGAGCGGGTTGGGCGGCTCGGCCGACAGCGGCACGCGCTCGACGGTGTCGAGCTTGCCCTTGCCGTCGATGGGATGACCCAGCCCGTTGAGCACGCGCCCGAGCAATTCGGGGCCGACGTCCACGCCGAAGGTACGCCCCAGCGACTGCACGCTCGCGCCCGCATGCAGTCCGTCCATTTCCCCGAGCGGCATCAGCAGCACGCTGCGCTCGTTGAAGCCCACCACCTCGGCCAGCACCGAGTGGTCACGGGAATGGCTGGTGATCCGGCACAGCGAGCCGAGACCCACGTCGAGGCCGGCGGCCTCGATGACGAGACCGACCACGCGGGTGACGCGGCCGTACGCACCAAAGCGCTCGGCGCTCTCGAACCGGTCGGTCATCGCCTCGAACATCGTGGCGAAGCCGTTGGCGAACGGCGTCGCGGAGAGCGCCGGCGTCATCATCATCATGCCTGAATTCCGCCGAGGTTGCGGTAGGCGCGCTCGAGGGCGGTGTCGATCCGGCCGTCGAGAATGCGCTCGCGCCCTTCCATCAGGCACCCACCACGCTGAATCGACGCATCGGAGATCCACCGGATTTCACGCGGACCGTTCGCCTCGATCGGCCCGCGGCAGGCAGCGAGATCGGTGGGGTTGAGACGGACCGTGATTTCCTGATCGACCGGGTACTGGGCCAGCGCGCGCTCGACGATCTCCTGCACGAACGACGGATCGGTGGTCAGCTCACGCTGCACGATGTGCCGCGCCACCATCACGGCCAGCGCCGCGATGTTCTCTTCGGCGTGGCCGACCCAGCGTGTTTCATTTTGCTGGAGCAGTTCGAGCGCTTCGCTGAGCGCTTGCACCGTCAGCGAGACCTGCTCGTCAGCTTCCGCGCGGACGGCACGCTCACCGTCGGCGCGACCGCGGCTGTAGGCCGCGGCCTCCGCCCGTGAGCGCTCGGCGGCGAGGCGTGCCTGCACCTCGGCCTCGATTTCCGCCGCGGGCCGCTCCGGCGCGGCCGACTCCGGCGGCGTAAAGGCGCCGAAGTCAGCCGACATCGCGAATTCATCCAGGGACCACGTGGTGGCGCGCATCGGCCGCTCCTCAGACGATGACATCGTCGGACCCGGCGCTCAACACGATCTCGCCAGTTTCCTCGAGTGCACGGACCTTCGAGACGATGTCGGTCTGCGCCGCTTCGACATCGCGCATCTTGACCGGTCCGAGGAACTCGATCTCTTCCTTGAGGCCGGCGACGGCACGTTGAGACATGGTCTGCATGATCTTGGCCTTGAGTTCCGGGCTCGCGGCCTTGAGGGCCAGCGCGAGCTGCTTGACATCGACTTCGCGCAGCAGACGCTGCAGCGACTTGTCGTCGAGCGAGGAGAGATCTTCGAACACGAACATGAGGTTCTTGATCTGGTCGCTGAGCTGCGTGTCCTTCTCCGCCACCAGGTCGAGCACTTCTTTCTCGAGCGAGGAGCTGACCAGGTTGAGCACGGCGGCCACGGCGGCCGGACCGCCCACACTGGACATGCCCTGCGAGAAGGCCAGATCGGCTTCGCTGCCGATCGCCCGCTCCACGAGGGAGACCATTTCGGGTGAGACCTTCTCCATCTTGGCAATGCGATACATCACATCACCGCCGAGGGAGGGGTCGAGTTCGCGCAGGATGGCGGCCACATGGTTCGCATCCAGGTGCGCCAGAATGAGGGCGATCGTCTGCGGGTGTTCGCCGCGTAACGTGTTGCCCAGCTGCTGCGGGTCGGCGCGACGCAGCCGGCCGAAGCGGTCGCTGTCGGCGAGCTGTCCCTGAATCCGCTTGAGAATCGCCTGCGCCTTGATCGGGCCGAAGGCGGCTTCGAGCACGTCCTTGGCGAACTCCACACCGCCGGCGCTGAGCGAGTCCACGCCCAGCGTGAGCTCGAGCCATTCGGCGAGCACGGCGTCCACCGTGGCGGGGGGTACGCGATCGAGCTGCGCCATTTCGAGCGCCACGACCTCGGCCTCTTCCGGGTGCAGCCCCGCCGTGATCTTGGCGGCATGTTCGGTGCCGATCGCCATGCACACGATCGCCACTTTCTGGCGACCGGTGAGACGGTCCGGTGCATACCGGTCGGCAGAACTACCGCGCGGGAGCGCAACCATGGAGTTACTCATGAGCGGAGCCAGCCGCGCACGACGCGCACGGCGGCGTCGGGACGCTGATCAACGGTGGCCATGGCCTGTTCACGCTCGGGGGTGGTGGGCGGGGGCGGCAACTTCACCGGCCGCTTCGGTGACTCGTCTTCTTCGTCATCGAAGTTGTTCATGCTCGGCATCATCGCAGCCTGCATCTGCGCGCTCGCCGGGAGTTCCGGATAGTTCGGCGACGGTGGCAGGGTGTTCGGCGATGTCCCGGCGAGTTCCTTGACCTTCTTCGGCTTGAGCGCGCTGACGGTCACGAGCGCGATCACCAGCAGCACCACCAGGGCGGCGATGGCCACCACCGGCTTGGGGTTCGCCTGCAGCTTCGACACCAGATCCTGCGGCGGCACGACGGTGTCGCGCGCGACCATCGGTGCCGGCATGTCAAACGGCGCGCTGACCACGGAGATCATGTCGCCACGGGTGGAGTCCACGCCGAGCGCGTTGCGCACCAGCGTCTCGATGCGCGTGATCTCCTCGGGCGTGCGCGCCGTGATGATCGGATCGGCCGGCGTCGTGGCGGTCGTGTCCAGCGCCGGCATCGTGACTTTGTCGGCCACGAGCACGGCCACGGTGAGGCGCTTCAGATTGCCGATGGCGCCGCTGAAGCTCTCCACGCTCTTGGTGTTCTCGTACGACGTGGCGGTGGTGCTGTACCCGGCGCCCTGCGCCGGATTGCTCGGCGTCACTTCCGCCTTCTGCTCCGTCGCCAGTGCCTGGCGCTCGGGGTCGACGGCCTGCACCGTGCGCTCGACCTTGTCGAAGTTGATTGACGCCGCCACCTGCACGCGGGCGTTGCCCGTGCCGACGAGACTGGAGAGCAGCTTGTCGGCCTTCAGTTCCATGTACTGCTCGACTTCGCGCTGCACCTGCAGCTGGCGGCTGGACAGACCGGCGAGCGAGCCCTCGTCTTCCATCGTGAGCGCCTGACCGCGCTCATCGACGATCGTCACGTGGGCCGGGTCGAGCCCGCCCACCGAGTTGGCCACCATGCTCGCGATGCCGTGCACCGTTTCGGCGCGCGGCGTTTCCCCGCCGGCCATCTTGAGCGTCACCGACGCCTTGGAGGGACGCTCGTTCGACTTGAACACCTGGTCGTCTTCGAGCGCGAGATGCACCTGCACCATCTCGATGTTCTTCAGCTTGCCGATGGAGCGCTCGAGTTCCCCTTCGAGCGCGCGACGGAAGTTCACCTTCTGCGTGAAGTCGGTCATGCCCCACGACGGCTTGTCGAACAGCTCGAGGCCGGGCCGCCCGCCCGCCGGCATTGCTTCGGCGGCGAGATCCACCCGCGCGCGCGCCAAGTCGGCCGAGGCCACCAGAATCGTCGAGCCCGTGCGGTCGAGCTCGAACGTGATGCCCGACTCGGTGAGCTTGTCGGTCATCGCCTTCACGTTTTCGACGGGGATGTCCGAGTACAGCGGCACCATCGTCGGCTGCGTCGCCCACTGCGAGAGGCCGAACACGAGCGCCGTGGCAATGACGCCGACCGCGATGATCGCGATCTGGCGTCCGTTGCCGAGGCGGCCGAAGAGAGAATCCATCAGGGAGTTCATGAGATCGACCGGGGTCAGGACTGCATGGCGATGACGGACCGGTAGGCCTCAACGACCTTGTTCCGGAGTTCGATCATCATGTCGAGCGCGAGGCCCGCTTCTTCACCGGCGGCCATCACCTGATGCAGCTCGACGTTCTCGCCGGCCGCGAAGCGCTGCGTGAGGTCACCCGCGCGCGCACCGGCATCGGAGGCTTCGTTGAGCGCGCGCGTGAGCGTGTCGCCGAACGAGTTCTGCCCTTCGCCGAGCACCGGGACCTGCTTGCTCAGGGCGGTGTCGCGGGGCCCGAATTCGGGCATCGCGCGGGTGAGGAGATCGATACGATTCTGCATGATGGTCAGTCGGTGCGGGGATCGTGAATCAGGCGCGGACGTCGAGACGGATCCCGCGCGCCGCCGGCGGCACGGGATGCGTGGCATCCTTGATGCGGCTGTACGTCAGCGGGCCGAGCGCGGCGGTCTTCGCGAAGAAGTTGCGCTCGTCGTTCGTCAACACGCTCCACAGCGTCGGGTCCGTGCCCGCCGGTGCCTCGGCCGGGACCGTGCTCTGCGCGGCCGGGCCGGCGATCGGCGTCTGCGGCTTGAGGGCCGCCTGTGCCGCCGCGCGCGCATTCGTCGTGGCCTGCTGCGCACGATCGGCACCCTGCTGCGCACCATTCGTACGGGCCGCATCGGCGCGCGTGAGCGAGCCGGTGTTCGGGAGCAGCGGGGTGTTGGTGATGCCGTTGACGCTCATGTGAATCTCTGGTGTTCGGTTGCCGCGGGTGCAGCGTGTGGACGGTCGTGCGGAGGGTGCTCAGTTGATCGGGTCGGGCGAATCGTGCTGCGGGTCGGGGATCGTGTGGTTCGGAGAGGAGGAGGAGGAAGAGTCACGCCGATCCCCGAACCCGCAGCGCTACTGGGATGTCATCAGATGTCGAGCGAGGCGCGGAGCATCGACTTGGCGGTCTGGAACACCGCCGCGTTGGCTTCGTAGATGCGCTTGGCATCCATGAGCTTCACGAGCTCCTGCGTGGTGTCGATGTCGGGGTAGCGCACATAGCCGGCTTCGTTGGCGTCGGGGTGGCCGGGCTCGTACACGAGCCGCCCTTCCCCCTGGTCTTCGGCGATACCGGCCACGCGCACGCCGTATTCGCCGCCGAGCGATCCGTTCACCCCGCCCGTCGTGGGCAGGACCGGGACTTCAATCGGGCGGCGGCTGTCGGTCGTGGCGATTTCGAAGGCGTTGCTCCCCAGGACACTGTTGCTGGCGGCGGCCGTTCCCATGGCCGACGCGAAGTTGTCGGTGTTGTAGAGCGCGTTCTGCGAGGTGGCGGCTTCCAGCACCACGTCGCGGCGCTTGTACGGCGCGCCATCGGCGCCACGGGTCACGTCGGCGTTCGCGATGTTCTGCGCGATCGTTTCCATGCGCTGGCGCTGGGCGGAGATGCCGCTGGCGGCGATGCCCAGCGAGCGGAACATCGGGCGGACGATCTGCTGTCCCGGGATCGGGAGCAGGGCGGGGCGGCGCATCGGGTCGATCGACATCAGCCGTTCCCTCCGCCCTTGATCGCGGTGCGCAGGCTGGCGTAGGTCTTTTCGAGGAGGCGGGACGTGGCGAGGAAGCGGAGCTGCTCATCGGCCAGCGCCGTCATTTCGTCTTCCAGGTTGACCGGATTCGCGTTGGCGACGGCCGTCCCGGCCTTGGCTTCCAAGGCGAACCCGTCGCCGTTCTGGACGGAGGCCTTCGAGACGCGATCCGCGATACCACGCGAGCGCTCGACACTCCGGTCGAGTGCTCCCTTGAGCGAGGTGGCTGAGGTGCTGCGATCAACGAGTCCGAAGAGCATCTGATAATTCCCGGTGTGAATGGGCGAGCGTATCCACACCGGTAAAAAGCAATGGCCGGGCCACACTGGCCCGGCCATTGGAAACACATCGCGTGTCGTGCGCTAACTCGTTGCTGTGGTGAGTCTTGCGTGGTGCGTTCAAGTCCCGGGTCGTGAGTGTTTCCGGGCAAGGCCCGTGTGGTCAATCACGCCGATCGGGCAACTCTTGCCGGGTGCCGTGCGGACCATAATTGCCGCCCACGGCCGTGCCGTCGACTATTCGTCGTCGGTATCGGCATCTTTGCCGGGGCCATTGAGCTTGTTGCGGAGGGTGCGCACGCTGATGCCCAGCAGCTCCGCCGCCTTGGTCCGATTATTGTCGGCCGCCGCCAACGCATGCTGAATCAGCACCCGTTCGGCATCGGCCACGTTGAGCGACGTGAGCGCGATCTGGCCGGCCCCTAGGGCGGCCCCCGTGGCGGTGCCGGCCGTAACCGCGCCCGCCCCGTGGCTGACGCCGGACGGTGACGAAGCAGGGGCCGATGCACCCGGCACAGGAATGACCCGCGGGCGGATGGACGGGGCGCCCAGCGAGTGCGCCAGCCCGAAGCGCGTGCCTTCGAGGCAGTGCGCGTGGATCATGGGATCAGGAGACAAGATGACCGCCCGCTCGATCACGTGCTGCAGTTCGCGGATGTTGCCCGGCCAGGGATAGTGCTGCATCGAGTCCAGCGCGTCCGGCGAGATACCGTCGATCTTCTTGCCCAGCTCGGCCGCTGTCCGCATGGCGAACCGCAGCGCCAGCACCGCGATATCCTCGGGGCGGTCACGCAGGGGCGGGATCAGGACGGGGATCGTGGACAGTCTATAATAGAGGTCCTGCCGGAACGCTCCGCGGTCGGCCTCGGAGGCCAGATCGCGGTTGGTCGTGGCCACGATGCGCACGTCCACCTTGATGGGCGAGGTGCCGCCTACCCGCTCGAACTCCTGTTCTTGGAGCACGCGCAGCAGCTTGGCTTGCAGGTCGAGGCGCATCTCCGAGACTTCGTCCAGCAGCAGCGTGCCGCGGTTGGCGCGCTCGAAGGCGCCTTCCACCCGCTTGATTGCGCCGGTGAAGGCGCCTTTTTCGTGGCCGAACAGGGCCGACTCGATCAGCCCCTCGGGGAGCGCGGCACAGTTGAGCTTGATGAACGGCTTGTCGCGCCGTTCGCTCTGGTCGTGGATGGCCCGGGCGAACAGTTCCTTACCGGTCCCCGACTCGCCCTGCAGCAGCACGGTGGCCCGCGTGGGGGCGGCCATGGAGACCGTCTGGAGAATCCGGCGGATCGCCGGCGAATCGCCGATGATCTGCCGTTCGTTCCGGAACTGCATCACTTCCTTGCGCAGCGCCTCGTTCTCGCGGCGGAGGCGGACGAACTCCAGCGCCTGATCGACCGCCAGCTCGAGCTGCTGGGGGCGGACCGGTTTGGTGATGTAGTCGATCGCCCCGGCTTTGATCGACATGACCGCATGCTCGATGCTGGCGTGTCCCGTCAGCATGATCAGCGGAATGTCGTACCCCTCCCGGGCCAGCAGCTGGATGAACTCCAGCCCGGACAGCCCCGGCATACGGTAGTCGGAGATGATGAGGTCAATGCCGCCCCGCTCCAACACCTGCAGCGCCTCGGGGACGCTCCGCGCACCCACCGGCGTATGGCCGGCCTGCGCGAGGGAGTCCTCGAGGATCAGCCCGACGCTTGGCTCGTCATCGACGTACAGAATGGTGGCCATGGCAGGGTGCGGCGGTGGGACAAGAGGACCGACAAACGACGTCAAGACAGTGACCCGGCAAATTTAGCCGCTTTGATGAAAAAACGCTAAGATCCGTCGGAATTCCGCCGCACGTTGCTAAAGGACGGGGTGACCCGTCCGATACTTACCAGAGTATGCCGGCACCGTGTTGCGCCCTCTCAGGGTTGTGACGGTCTCCGAACCCCAGGTCCGATGCGCGTTACCAATTCGATCATCACCCGTAACAGCCAGACGCGCCTGCAGACTCAACTGCAGGGGCTCGATCGCGTGCGTGACGACATTTCCTCCGGTGTCCGGATCCGGAAGATGTCCGACAATCCGACGAACGGTGGCGAACTGGTCCGTATCGGCAGTTCGATGCGCGCCCTCGCGCAGTTCCAGCGCAACGTCGACCGCGGGATGGCCCGCGCCGCGGCCGAGGAGAACGTCCTCAACCAGCTCACGAACACGCTCACGCGTGGCATCGAACTGGGCATCGGACAGGCCTCCGCCACCGGCAATGCCCAGTCGCGGCTGATTGTGAAGGCCGAGGTCGATCAGCTCATCAACTTTGCCGCCAATCTGGGAAACACCCGGCTCGGCGACGAGTACCTGTTCGGCGGCCACCGCGCCGGCGAAGCGCCGTTCCAGACGCCACCGCCGGCCACCGGCAGCTTTTCGCGTTTGCTCGTGGCGGGCAACCCGGTCAATCCGAGTGGCACCATCACGCTCGAGGTCGGTGACAATGACTTCGTGACGCCGACGCACAACGGTACCGAGGTGTTCCTCGACACCGATGCGCTGGAGTCGCTGCGGGCGCTGTCTACGGCGCTGGGGAACAATGACCCGGTGGCCATTCAGGCGGCCGCCGACCGCATCACCACCGCGAACAACGGTGTGCAGTCGCTTATCGGCACGCAGGGCGCGCGCATCAACGAACTCGAGACCGCGAACGCCAACCTCGAGGCGGTCGAGCTGAACCTGAAGACCTTCCGGGCCGACCTGCGCGACACCGAAGTCGACAAGGCGATGGTGGAATTGGTGGGGAAGCAGACGCTGTATCAGGCTGCGATGAGTGCCACGTCGCGCATCCTCGGCCTCAGCCTGGCCAACTACCTCTGACGTTGATGAGTCACGCCGTCATGGACCAGCAGGATCGCAGCACGCAGACGTACACCATTACCTCGCCGGCCGTCGGGACCATCGACGTGAGCGGCGATGCCATCATGCGCCTCATCAGCCCGCTGTGGGGGTTCCCCGACCGCACCGAGTACGCGCTGCTCCCCGCTGCCCGTCAGGGGCTGTGGTGGCTGCTGTCGGTGCAGGAGCCGCACACCACGTTCGTGCTGGCCGATCCGTTCGTGGGACATCCCGACTACGCCATCGATCTGGGCGATGCCGAGCGGGAGGCGCTGCAGATCACGCAGCCCACCGATGCGCTGGCGCTGGTGATGGTGGCGCTGCCGATGACGCCCGCGGAGCCGGTGACCGGCAACTTCCGCGCGCCGATCGTGTTCAACATCAGCCAGGGTGTCGCGCAGCAGGTCGTGAATCGTGACGAGCGTCATTCGCTGCGGGAACCGATGAATCTGGCGGAATACCCGGCGACGGAGCACGGCGTCCGGCTGGTGTAGCGCGGGGCGCTAGGCGCTCGGTAGGGCGCCGGCCAGCATCGTGTCAAAGTACGCGATCGTGTGCTGCAGCCCTTCGCGCAGAGCGACCGTCGGCTCCCAGCCGATGGTCTCGCGCACGAGCGAGATATCCGGACGGCGCTGTTTCGGGTCGTCCGACGGCAACGGATGATGTACGATCCGTGATGCGGACCCCGTGAGTTCCACCACCAGCTCGGCTAGCTGCCGCATCGTAAACTCGGTGGGGTTGCCCAGATTCACCGGACCAGTAAACGTGTCCGGCGTATCCATGATACCGAGCATGCCGGTGATCAGGTCGCTCACATAGCAGAACGACCGGGTCTGCTCGCCGCTGCCGTAGAGTGTGAGGTCACCGCCGCGCAGCGCCTGTACGATGAAATTGGATACCACGCGCCCGTCATCGGGGTGCATGCGTGGACCATACGTGTTGAAAATGCGGATGACCTTGATCCGCAGTTTGTGCTGTCGGTGGTAATCAAAGAATAGCGTTTCCGCGCACCGTTTGCCTTCGTCGTAGCACGAGCGCAGTCCGATCGGATTCACATTGCCCCAGTAGCTCTCCACCTGCGGGTGGATCAGCGGGTCGCCGTACACCTCGGAGGTTGACGCCTGCAGAATCTTGGCGCGCACCCGCTTGGCGAGACCCAGCATGTTGATCGCGCCGTGCACGCTCGTCTTCGTGGTCTGCACGGGATCGTGCTGGTAATGCACCGGTGAGGCGGGGCACGCCAGATTGAAAATCTCGTCGACTTCCACGAACAGCGGGAACGTGACGTCGTGCCGCATCAGCTCGAAGCGCGGATGAGGCAGCAGGTGCTCGACATTCCGGCGCGTGGAGCTGTAGAAATTGTCGATGCACAGCACCTCGTTACCCCGCGAAAGCAGCTGCTCGCAGAGGTGGGAGCCAAGAAAGCCGGCACCACCGGTAACGAGCACGCGCTTGCCAGTAAACGGGAGGGGCATCAGGGGACTCCGGAGGGAGGGGAGCACAGGAGTGCCAGAACACGATACGTCGGACCCGTACTGGTGGGTCAGTCAATCGTTGCCAGCGCGCTGAGATATATCGCGGTCGAATGCCGTTACGGCAAAGGTCTCCGGATGTCAGGCAGCCGCCATGCCCTCGGCCTCCGCCCTGACCTGACGCGACTATTCACTATGCCCGGTATGCGGTGCCCGAGGGGGCGCTAGTGACCAGCCGGTCCTACTCGTAAAAACAATGCACGGCATCGACGACGGCCTGCACGTCTTCCGTCGTCATGTACGGGGCGATCGGCAAGCTCAGGATCTCAGACTGCAAGCGGACCGCTACCGGCAAAGGCGGCCAGTGGCTCCCCGCGTAGGCGCCTTGTAAGTGGCAGGCGCGGGGATAATGCAGCATGGTGCCGATTTGCCGCTGCTTCAAATGTGCTTGCAGGCCGTCCCGGTCCGGGCAGCGCACCACGAACAAGTGCCAAACCGGCTCGGCGCCAGCACGTGTGACGGGCGTTTCGACGCACGTTCCGCGAAACGCGTCGATGTACCGAGCGGCGACTGCGGCGCGGGCGGCATTCTCCGCGTCCAGATGAGGCAGTTTTGCACGAAGCACGGCCGCTTGTATTTCGTCCAAGCGCGAGTTGACGCCAGCCAGGTCATGCTGGTATTTGACTTTCGATCCGTAGTTGCGGAGCTCTCGCACCGTCGCCGCCAAGGCGGCGTCGTTGGTGGTGATGGCACCGCCATCACCCAAGGCCCCGAGATTTTTACCTGGGTAAAAGCTGAAGCCTGCCGCGTCGCCCAGCCCACCCGCACGCCGTCCGTGGTAACGCGCACCGTGGGCTTGGGCAGCGTCTTCAATCACACGAAGGCCATGGGCGGATGCGATGGCCTTGATCGCATCCATCTCAGCGGGTTGGCCATACAAATGCACCGGCATAATGGCGCGGGTCCGAGGCGTGATGGCGGCCTCGATCAGCGACGCATTGAGGGTGAACGTTTCGGCGTCAGGCTCCACCGGCACCGGTGTTGCGCCCACCTGACTCACAGCAAGCCAAGTGGCGATGAAGGTGTGCGACGGGACGATGACTTCGTCGCCTGCGCCGATGCCGTACGCGCGGAGAATAAGGTGAAGCGCATCGAGGCCATTGGCGACACTGACACAGTGATCGACCTCGCAGTAGGCCGCAAACTCGGCCTCAAAGGCTTCGCACTCTTTTCCGAGCACATACCAGCCCGAGTCGAGCACGCGGGCAATGCCCGTGGCTATCGCGTCGGCATGCGGCGCGTTCACGCGTTTCAGGTTCAAGAAATCAATCATTTCCCCCACCGCGCGCGCATGAAATCGCCGTAGTCACGGTAGTAGTCGGCCTCATCGTACTTGTGCGAGGCCAACACCATGCAGACCGAGTGTGACGAAAAATTGTCCAACTCACGCCACATCATCGGGCACACATACAGGCCTTGGAACGAACGATTCAGGTGAACGCGCTTCTTGTCCTTGCCATCGTCCAGCACCACGTCAAAACTGCCCGACATGGCGATGATGAACTGACTCAACTCCTTGTGCGCGTGGCCGCCGCGCTCTGAGCCGCCAGGTACGTCGTACAGGTAGTAGACACGTTCAATGGCAAAGGGAATCTGATTG
>JARIEV010000049.1 GCA_031127225.1 Gemmatimonadota bacterium
CCCTTGCGACCCTTGGTGGTGAAAAACGGCTCGAACGCCCGCTCACGCACCTCGGCCGACATCCCGACGCCCGTATCGCGCACGGAAATACAAGCGTCCCCGCCTTCCACGAAGGTGCGCATGGTCAGCGTGCCGCCCGATGTCATGGCGTCGATGGCGTTCTGCACGAGATTGAGCAGCGCCTCGCGGATCTCCCCCGGCAGGCCGCGCGTACGCACCTCGGGGGTGAGCTGGCGGACGATCTCGACCGTGCCACTCTCACTCGAGCGCTGCAGCCGCATCGGTTCCGTGAGATCGAGCACCTCCTCGGCCAGCACGGCCAGATCGAGCGCCTCATCGCCGCCCGCGTGCACCGGCTCCTGTCGGATAAACCGCCCCACACGGGACGCCGTAGCGGCCGCGATCTCGGCCGCCTTCTGGATGCGGTTGGCGTAGTCACGCACCGCATCCGGCGACTCCGCGTGATGGCGCAGCAGATACGCGGCCGCCATGATCGGATTGAGCGCGTTGTTGACGTCGTGCATCACACCGGCGGCCAACTGGCCGACCGCGGCCAAACGCCGCTCGCGCACGTGCTCCTCCTGCGACGCCACCAGCGCCCGGGACCGCTCTTCGACCAGCTGCTCGAGCTGTTCCCGCTCGTGCGACACCTGTTCCTGCAGCGCCGCCTCGCGCCCCTCACGGTCCTGCAGCTGGCCGGCCAGCTGCTCGCGATCGGTGACGTCGAGATCGAACAGCACGACGCCCGTCACCCCGTCCTGCGCGTCCCGGATCGGGGAGGCGGACGCTTCGATCACCCGCTGCGCACCGAGCCGCCGGACCTCGAGCAGCTGCCGCCGCACCGTGTTGCCAGCCAGCGCACGCATCGCCGGGGTATCGAGAAACGACAGCGGCCGGTTGTTGATGATGTCGTGCGGCGCGTCGAGCTCCCACAGCTCGCGCACCGTGGTCGGACGCTGCGCACTGTGCTCGAGCCCAGCGAGCGCGTTCACCTGCACGATGTGCCCGGCCAGATCGGTCATGCGAACCGCCGCCGGCGTGAGCTCGAGCAGCGCGGCCAGCTCGCGGTCCACCCGCTCCGACACCACGCGGCGCGGCTCGCGGTCCGCGACCTCGGACACGGTGAGCAGCAGCAGCTCCGCTTCGAACGGCACGACGCGCACCACCACGCGGCGTCCGTCACGGCCCAGCGCCATGGCCCGCGTGACGGGTGGCGCACCGGCCGCCGCCTCCCGCAGGCACCCGGTGCCTTCGTCGCCGAGCGGCAGCAGCACCACGTTCCAGTGCTGCGAGGCGAGCGGGGCCTTGGCATCCACCACGAGCGACCCGCGGGCCTCGGTATTGAGCGCATAGAGGGCCCCGGTGCGCCGGAACAAGGCCGCGGCCACGGGCAACGCTTCGAGCAGCGCCGTCAGACGGGCATGCTCCCGCGCGTCGGCGCCGGTCGGGTCCGTCTCGTGCGTGGGGGTCGCGTCAGCCATTTGCTCAGCGTGATCATGCCGGACCCCCGCGTGTGACGACCGTCTCGCGCGCCGGATCAGTCCGCCATTCCACAATTGGGGAGCCTACAGTAATCGAAGCATAGCGACCACGGCTCCCGATGGGCAAATGCGGGCAAAAGCAGAACCGCCGCCCACTCAGTACGTTGGTGCCATGTCTCCCTCGTTCCGATCGACCCTCTGGCGTGTCCTGCTCATGCAGCTGGTCGCGCTGTGCCTGCTGGGCGCCCTCCAGCTGCGCTACCACCTCGTGGCCGCTCCCTGATGCATTGGATCAATTGGGTCATCGTGGCGGTGTACCTCATCGTCGTCGTGTTCGACGGGCTGCGTCGCACCCGCGGCACCACGAATATCGAGGGCTATTTCCTGGCGGGCCGCAGCCTGCCATGGTGGGCCGTGGGGCTCTCGGTCATGGCGACGCAACTCTCCGCCGTGACGCTGATCGGGACCACCGGACAGGGCGCCACCGACGGCCTCCGCTTTGTGCAGTTCTACTTCGGGCTGCCGGTGGCGATGGTGATTCTCGGGGTGACCATCGTGCCGTTCCTGCACGGGGCCAAGGTCTACACGGCCTATGAATTTCTCGAGAAACGCTTCGACGCAAAAACGCGCTCGCTCACGAGCTTTCTCTTCCTGCTCTCACGCGGCATGTCGTGCGGCACGATCATCGCCGCGCCCAGCGTGGTCCTCTCTGCGATCTTCGGCTGGGACATCACGTGGTGCGTGGCGCTGATCGGCGTCCCCACCGTGATCTATACCGTGCTCGGCGGTGTGCAGGCGGTCACATGGGCCGACGTGAAACAGATGGTCGTGATCGTGGGCGCGCTGCTCGCGATCGTGATCGTGCTCATCATGCGCATGCCCGTGCCGCTCGACAACGCGCTGCAAATCGCCGGCGCCACCGGTCGGCTGCGCGTGTTCGACTTCTCGTTCAACCTGTCGGAGACGTACACGTTCTGGTCGGGCATCCTCGGCGGCACGTTCCTCATGCTGTCGTACTTCGGTACCGATCAGAGTCAGGTGCAGCGCTACCTCGCCGCCAAATCCGTGGATGAGGCCCGCAGCTCGCTGCTCATGAGCGCGTACTGGAAGATTCCGCTGCAGGCGCTGATCCTGCTCATCGGCGTGCTCGTGTTCCTGTTCTACACGTTCACGCCCGCGCCGATGCTGTTCAATCCGCAGCACAGCGCCCAAGTGCAACAGCAGGAGCCGGCCACCTTCGCGGCGCTCGAGTCACGGTACACCACGGCCATCACCCAGCGCGCGGCCGCCGCGCGCGAGGCGTCCACGGAACTCGACCGGGGTGCCGCGGTGGCTCCCGCCGGCGCACTCCTCGCCTTCCGCCGCGCCGACTCCTCGGTCAACGTGGTGCGGAAAGACGCGCTCACCGCCGCCGGCCGCGTGACGGGTGAGTCGTCCCGCGACGTGAACTACATCATTCCGCGCTTCGTGCTCGATCACCTGCCACTGGGCTTCGCCGGCGTGTTCCTCGCCGCCGTCCTCGCCGCCGCGATGTCGAGCATCGCCGCCGAGCTGAACTCGCTCTCCACGGCCACCGTGGTCGATTTCTATCAGCGCTGGTTCAGACGCGAAGCGAGCGACGCGCACTTCCTAACCGTATCGAAAACCGCCACCGCGATCTGGGGGGTGTTCGCCTGCGTGGTGGCCGTGTACGCCGCCAACCTCGGCTCACTCATCGAAGTCGTGAACCGCTTCGGCTCGTTCTTCTACGGATCGATTCTGGGCGTGTTCATTCTGGCCATGATTCCGCGCACCCGCGCGTTCGGCGCCTTCGTGGGGCTGCTGAGCGGCATGGGTGCCGTGGCCGCCGTGTCATTCGGGGTGCCCAGCGTGAGCTTCCTGTGGCACAACGTGATTGGGGCGGTGGTGGTGGTTTTCGTGGGGTCGGTGTTGAGTCTGGGAGATCGCAAACTGCCAACACCCTAGGAAGCAGGGAGGAGGGTGTCGGGGAGGAGGAAACAGGACGGCGGCGCCGTTTCCCTGCCTCCTCCCTCCTGACACCCTCCTCCCTGCACCCTAAGCAGTTGGCAGTTGAGCTACATCTTGGGCACCACGACGGACTGTCCATTGACCAGATTCGCCAGCACCCGCGCCGCCCCCGGCACGCCGTTCGGCAACTGTCGGAACAGCGCCAACGTGACGTACACGTAGCGTCCCTTGCCCAGCGGGGCCACGAGTAGGCCGCCCTGTTGCACCGGTTCGTTCGGATCGTTCATCGCCAGCAGCGGCGTGTAGCGCTTGTCGAACGTGCTCGGCATGTACGTGGCGCGCTCCTGCGCCCAGTCGGCCCAGTCGGCGGCACCGATGCGATTGGGACCCACCAGCAGCGGGTGCGTAGGCTGTAGCACCGTGACCGGCGCCTGCTCCATCGTGACGCGCGCCGCCGGGCGACTCCACTGCATCGGGTACGGCACCACACCCGGGAAGCGATTCATGTCCTGCGCGCCGTACTGCACGACCAGCGTGCCACCCTTGTTCGCATAGTCCAGCAGGCGCACGTTGTTGCGCACCAACACCTCACTCGCTTCATACGCGCGCGGGCCGACCACGATGCTCGTGAAGCGCGACAGGTCGGTGCTGGTGAGCATCGACGGTTCGATCTTCTCCACCGCGATGTCGAGCTGCTCGAGCGCCTCGAGCCCGGTATCACCGACGCCCTTCACGTAGCCCACGCGGGCGCGCGGCGGGAGCTTCACGGTCACCGCCGAGAGGTACATCCCGCTCGCGCCGTACAAGCGCATCGGCGTGATGTGGTCATAGCGGATGTCGAACACGCTGCTGGTGCTCAGGGCGCCTTCGTGCAGCGCCAGCGCAACGAGCTCAAGACGTCCTTCCTTCACCATGCCGCGCACACGGAAGGTGAGGATCGTGGCGCCATCGGGACCCAACACGCGTTCGCGTTCCACCGAGTCGGCCTTGAGCCCCTCGGGGAGTTCGAGCTTCACCGTGACCTCGGCGTCGTGCGGATACGACGACTGGATCCGCACCGGTACGAACCGTTCGACAGGAACGCCCGCCCGGATGTACTCCATTGTGTTGCCGAGATTCACCGTGATGCCGGGTACCGCCGACACCGGCACCTGCTGATCGCCCTTGATCGGATCGGCATAGCGGTACACCACCGGTTCATTCACCGTCACGCTTTCCCCGGCGATCGTGAGCCGCGCCTGCACCATCGTGGCGCGCTGCTCCTGCTGCTGCGCTTCGGTGCGCGCGTCGATCGGCGCCTGGAACCAATCCTGCTGCTTGCGACCGTAGGCGCGCCACCATGGGGAGTTGGGCTGGAACGCCACCGCCCACCGGTTCAGCACCGCCGCGCTGTCGGGGCTGATCGCCACGTCGCCGGCTTCACCCGGACGCAAACCCAATCCCGCCACGGACGCGTTCAGCAGCTGCACCGCCGCGCGTCCGCGATTGAACACGGTGATCGTGACCGGCAGCGAATCGTTCACCGCAATCTTCACCGCCTCGCGCACCGGGAACGTGGCGCGCGGGGCCGTCGCTTCCACCGCCACGCCCGCCGCCAGCACCAGCGCGCGCTCGACCCGGTCGATCGTGGTCACCAGCGCGTCCCACAACGCCGGTGGAGCCTCGTCCGGTGAGCGGCGCGACAAGCTGGATGGCGCATCAGGACGACCCGCAATCAGAATGCCGGGACCACTCCCACTGGCGTGGCGCACGTCGCGCAACTGCCGCAGGGCTTGGGCCAGCGGCGTCACGATCGGCGTCGGGTCATCGGCGCGATACATCGCGCGCACCGCCGTGACTGTACGCAACGCCGAGTCGAGCACCGGCTGCGCCGTGGCCGGCAGCGTGGCTCGCAGCGCCGTCCACGTGGTATCCACACCATCGAACAACGACTGCTCGCGGCGCGCGTTCTCCGGACCCACCCGCGAGGCTTCGCGCGAGAGATATCCCAGAATCGTACCCTTCTTCTGCAGCACGCCGAACCCTTGGCTCTTGTGCTGCGAGCGGCTCTCGGCCGCGATCTCGTAGTAGCTGCGTCCCAACAGCGCGTCGTACTCGCCCACATTCACGCGCAACGTGGCAGAATCGGGGGCCTGTCGCGCGCTGCGATAAAACTTCTGCGGCGTCCACGGCAAGCCGAACCCCTTCACCGGAAACTTCACCGTGTCGGCGGCCAGATCGTACGCTTCGCGCGCCAGCAGCCCCGACACCTGATGATGGCCATGCCCGTCGCGCGTGGTGCCGCTGAAGAAGGCCACCATCACATGCGGACGGAACGCGCGCACCACCCGCACCACATCACCGAGGATCGAGTCCTTCGGCCAATGCAGATACGTCTCCTCAGCGTTCTTGCTGAAGCCGAAGTCGTAGGCGCGCGTGAAGTACTGGCGCCCGCCATCGATGCGACGCGCCGACAGCAGTTCCTGGGTGCGGATCGCGCCGAGCGCTTCGCCCAGTTCGTTGCCGATCAGATTCTGTCCGCCGTCGCCGCGCGTGAGCGAGAGATAGGCCGTCTCCACGTGGCGGCCCTTGGCGAGCCACGCGATGATCGGGGTGTCTTCGTCATCAGGGTGCGCGGCCACCGTGAGCACACGGCCCGTGGTGCCGATCCCGGCCAACGTGGAGCCCAACGCCGCCGCGCCACGGTCGGGGGTGACGCTCTGCGCACGAAGGGGACGTCCCCCAACGACGAACGCCGCGGCAATGGCCGCGGCGCTCGTGATCGTCCGGAGAACTCGTGGGCACAACCGCGCCGTCACGCGCCCACCACCGTGGCGGGCCGTGACTCGGCCACCTCGCCCGTGTCCATCACCGTGGCGATGATGCGCGCCTGTTCCGTCTGGTGCGCATCCATGTACCCCTCGGCCGGACTCGCCCGCTCCGGGCGTCCCACGTAGCGCACACCGACCGACGCACCGGCCGACGCCCGCAGGCGCGGCTGCACGTACGTCCACGCGCCCTGATTCTTCGGCTCTTCCTGCGCCCACACCACCTGCTCAATGGCGGGGTAGAGTTCCATGATCTGCACGATCTCGTGGTGCGGCCACGGATACAGCTCTTCCACGCGCACCAGCGCCACGTTCGGATTGCGCGAAGGCGCGAGCGCCATGTCGTAGTACAGCTTACCGGTGCAGAACACGATGCGACGGACATCGTCCCGATGCTGCGAGGCGATGGGATCGTCGATCACCGGCTGGAAGCCGCCCTCCGCGAGGTCGTCAAGCGTGGACGCCGCCTGCGGCAGTCGCAGCAGCGACTTCGGCTGCATGCAGATGAGCGGTCGGCGCTGCGTCCGCAGCGCCTGACGGCGCAGCAGATGGAAGTACTGTGCCGGCGTGCTGCAGTAGGCCACCGTGAGGTTGCCTTCGGCGCACAACTGCAGGAAACGCTCCAGCCGGGCGCTCGAATGCTCGGGGCCCTGCCCCTCGTATCCGTGCGGCAGCAGCATCACCACGCCGCTGTCCATCCCCCACTTCGCGCGGTCGGCCACGATGAACTGATCGATGATCGGCTGCGCCACGTTCACGAAGTCGCCGAACTGCGCTTCCCACAACACGAGCGCGTCGGTGGCCACCGTACTGAAGCCGTACTCGAACGCCAGCACTGCCGTTTCCGACAGCGCCGAGTTGAAGATTTCGAATGCACCCGTCGCGCCCGGGACATGCGCCAGCGGCGCATACTTGCGGCCGGTTTCGCTGTCACTCAGCACGGCGTGCCGGTGCGAGAAGGTGCCGCGCTCCGCGTCCTGACCGGTGATGCGCACCGACATGCCGTCGCGCAGCAACGTCCCGAACGCCAGCGCTTCCGCGTGTCCCCACTCGATGCCGCCCTGGTCGCCCATCGCGTCGCGGCGCCGTTCGAGCTGCTTGGCCAGCCGCGGATTGGGGGTGAGATCGGAGGGCCACGTGAGCAGCGCCTCGTTCACCTCATGCAACGTTCCCGCCGCCACGTTGGTGACCACGGGCTTCGGCGCCGTCCCCGGCTCGGCCGGCCACGGCGCATGCTTCTCGCTGCCCAGGAGCGACTGCTTGAAGCGCGCGTGGATGTCGGTGTAGTTCTGCGTTTCGGCCTGCTCGATCGCGGCCGCCTCGGCCTCGGTGAGCACGCCTTCCTTCACGAGACGTCCCGCCCACACCTGCGGCACCGTGGGGTGCTTCCGGATCTGCGCGTAGCGCATGGGCTGCGTGTACATCGGCTCGTCGCCTTCGTTGTGCCCGTGCCGACGATAGCCCACGAGGTCGATCAGCACATCCTTCCGGAACATGGCGCGGTACGCACACGCGAGACGCACGGCCGTGAGGCACGCCTGCGCGTCGTCCGCATTCACGTGGAAGATCGGCATCTCGAAACCCTTCGCGAGATCCGAGGCGTAGTGCGTGGAGCGCGCGTCGGTGGGATCGGTGGTGAAGCCGACCTGATTGTTCACGATGATGTGGATCGTGCCGCCGGTGCGGTACGCGTTCAGCCGCGAGATGTTGAGCGTCTCGGCCACGATACCTTCACCGGGGAACGCCGCGTCGCCGTGAATGGCCACCGGCACCACCGCCAGCTCGTCGCGTTCGGCGTGCGTCCCGGGCAGGCGCTGCAGCGCGCGCACGACGCCCTCGATCACCGGGTTCACGACTTCGAGGTGCGACGGGTTGGGCACCAACCGCAGCTTTACCGGCGTGCCATCCACGTCGCGCGTGCCGAGGAAGCCCATGTGGTACTTCACGTCGCCGGTGGCGTTCTCGTCGGCGTGGTCGTGCCGCCCTTCGAACTCGGCGAACAGATTCTCGAACGGCTTCCCCATGACGTTGGTGAGCACGTTGAGGCGGCCGCGGTGCGCCATGCCGATCACGACCTCACGCGCACCCGAGCGCCCCGACTCGCGGATTACTTCGTCGAGCATCGGGATCAGCGTGTCGGTGCCTTCCACCGAGAAGCGCTTGTAGCCCTGGTAGACGCGTCCCAGAAACCGCTCGAGGCCGTCCACCTGATTCAGGCGCCGCAGCGTGTCCTTTTTCTCGTCGGGCGTGAGCGCCCGCGTGAGCACCTCCTCGCGGAAGGCGCGCCGGAACCATTCGCGCTCGTCGTCCGCTTCGAGATGCCACACTTCGTAGCCGATGCGCCCCGCGTACACCTTCCGCTTGCGCGCGATCGCGTCGGCGGCGGTGGCGAAGCGATCATCACCGAGGGCCGCGCCTGGAATCTCCTGCAGATCGGCGTCGGTGAGCCCCCAGAACTCCGGGCTCAGATCCTCGGCGCCCGGCGGCGGTGCGCCCAGCGGGTCGAGCTGCACCGCGTAGTGTCCGTAGTTGCGGATCGCCTGCTGCAGGGAGGCCGCGGCGGCCACTTTGCGGAGGAAGGCGACGTCGGTGGTGGCGCCGCCCGTGGGCGCGGACGCCGACGGCGGTGCACCGGTCCCGAACAGCGACTCGGCGATGCGGAAATACTGGCGCCAGGTCTCGTCCACACTGGATGGATCGTGACGGTAACGCTCGAATTGTTCGGCAAAAATGCCGTCGTTGAAAACGCTCGTGATGGCAGCGGTCATAGTCTTCGAATGTAACGTCAGGATATCGCAGGCACACCGTCTTCCCGATCAGACGGTGGCCGGCAGCACGAGCGTGAACACCGACCCATCCCCGGGGCGCGAGACCACCTCAATGCGCCCGCCCAGCAAGGTGGCCAGCCGGCGGGCGATATACAGCCCCAGCCCGGTGCCGCGGTTCCGGCGCGCCGACACATCCTCAATCTGCGAGAACGGCCGGAACAGCCGCTGCATGTCGGTGGGCTCGATGCCGATGCCGGTGTCCCGGACGGCGCAGCGCACGGTTGGAGTGCCGTCGGCGAGGGGCGATCCGCGGGTGACACGCACACGGACCGCACCGCGGTCGGTGAACTTCACCCCGTTCTGGCACAGGTTGAGCAGGATCTGCCGCACGCGGGCCTCGTCGGTGTGGAGCACTGGCAACCCCGGCTCGAGCTCGACGGAGAATTCGATCCCCTTCTCGCGGGCCAGCGGGTCCATGAACGGGTGGATCGAGTCCAGCAGTTCGGGGAGGCGGACCGTCGCAGAGCGCGCCGTCAGCCGGTCGGCTTCGAGCGAGGCGTAGGTCAGGATATCCTCGATCAATGCCCCGAGATGCCGCCCCACCGTGCGCAGGCGCATCACCACGTCCTGCTGCGCCGGGGACAGCGGCCCCAGAATCTGATCTTCCAGCAGTTCGCTGTACCCCTCAAGTGCCGCTAAAGGAGTGCGAAGCTCATGCGATAGTGTCGCTAAAAGACTGGTTTTTGCCGCGTCAGCCGACTGGGCATCCTCCAGCAGCCGTGCCTTCCAGAGCGCCATTGAGGCGAGGTCAGCCATCACGCCAAGCCGTTCTTCATCGGCCTCGTCAAAGGGCGGGTGACCGGCATCCCGCGTGATCGACAGCACCCCCAACAGCTGCTGATTCGCCAACAGGGGAAGTAGCAGAATCGGCCCCACACCCAGCCGCGGCAACAGGGCGGCAAAAAAGGGTGAGCTCGCCGCGGGCGACTGGATCGACGACACTCGGCGCTCCACTGCCACTTTCCCGGTAATCGTCCCCTCAAGCGGGAAGGCCATCGAGAGCAGCTCGGCGGTCTTCCCAGACCCCGCGACAAACACGCCATTATCGCCACTGATTTCCGCCACCACTGCGCCACTCGCGCGGCCGCGGATCATGGACAGCGAGCAGAGCGTCTGCAGCACCTGCTGGGCACTCGTTTCGGCAGCCAGTGCCCGCGCGACTTGGCGGATACCGCCCAGCTCTTCCGTCTTCCTGTAGTCGGAATAGAGCAGGTCTTCCGTGCGTGCCGGATACTCGGCGGAATCGTGCGGGCTGGGCATGCGGGAACTCTGCACCATCGCACGGCGCTTGGGGAGCGATGCCCAAAAGAGAATCGAAACGCCCCCCCGACGGCGGTGTACGCGCCCGCGGGGTGAACGGCCACCCCGACAAGCCGTGCCTCCGCTGCGGCCGCCCCTTCAGCTGGCGGAAGAAATGGGCCCGCGACTGGGACCAGGTGCGCTACTGCAGCGACCGCTGCCGCATGGGCAAGAGCGCCCCCCCCTTGGCGGGATGAACGGGTTGCCCCAGTATTGTGGGACATAATGGCACGCCGATGCGTACGTAAGACCCAATTGACGAGTTCCGCATGGTCGAAATCGATCACAACAATGGGCACCTTGGCCCGCCGGCGTTGAGTCCTGCGCCGGCCGGGCCGACCAGCGTGCTACTCGTAGATGAGTCGCCCGCCGATGCGGCCAAACTCACCAACCTGTTGCGGCAAACGGCGCGCGACGACTTCCACATCGTGCACGTGGCCACTGTCGAGGCGGCGATCTCGCATCTCGCCACCAACGACGTGCAACTCGTCGCCGCCGATCTCTCGCGACCATTCAATGGGAACGGAAACGGGAACGGTGACGGCAACGGGATGGCCGAGCTGGAGGGCCTGCAGCGGTTGCTCGAGGCGGCCCATGACATCCCGCTCGTGGTGCTCACCGGCGACGATCACGGTCTCGGGGAACGGGCCCTGTCGCTGGGCGCCGAAGACTTTCTGGTGCACGCCGACATCAACGGCCCCCGGTTTGCACGCAGCCTGATCAACGCCCGACAACGACGCGTGCAGCGCAACGGGCACCACGTGGCCGAACAGCTCCAATTGGTGGGTCGACTCGCAGCAGGGGTGGCGCACGAGATCAACAATCTCCTGGCGGCCATCAGCGGCACGGCCGAAGTGCTCGTCGGTGAGGCCGCGTCGCCAGAATGCAACGCGATGATCCGCGACATCCTCGCGCAAGTCGAACGCGGACGCGGCGTGACCCGTCATCTGCTCACCCTCGGGCGCCGCGACCGATACGAGCCGCACTACGTGGACCCGAACGCGGTGCTCGAAGCCGTGGCGACTTCCGTCGAGCGTTGGCGCACGCCGGACCTTCGGGTCAAGCGACAGATCGACCGCGAGGTCCCGCTGGTGCATGTGGACCAGGCGCAACTCGAGCAGGCGCTGATGCAGCTGGCCCGCAACGCCGTCGAAGCGATGCCCAATGGCGGGACGATCACATTTACGAGTCGCCGCGCCGCCCGCCAAGAGGACCGCATCGAGACCGACGGCGGGACGCCGCCCGACGGCTTCATCGTGCTCGCCATCAGCGACACCGGCGACGGAGTCCCCGAGGCACTCCGCGACCGTATCTTCACGCCCTTCTTCTCCACGAAGCACGATGAGACGGGCACCGGACTTGGCCTCTCCACCGTCCGCGACATCGCCATCCGCAACGGGGGCGAAGCGCGGCTCAGCACACGCTCCCGACAGGGAGCGACCTTCGAGCTGCTGCTGCCGTCCCATCGCACCGACGCCGCGGTAGCCGGGATATCCGCTGACGGCACCGTTCCCGCAGCCGCCCCGCCGGCGATGGCGGTGCGCGAGCCCGAGCCGGTCCAGCGCACCATCCTGCTGATCGAGGATGACGCCGCCGTGCTGCGAATCATGACCCGCCTGCTGCAACGCGCCGGCTATCGGGTGATTGCCGCGCTCAGCGCCGACGATGCGTGGGGGCGCTGGGAGGCACTGGGCGACCGGATCGACATGCTGCTCACCGATCTCATCGTACCCGGTGACCTGCACCCGCTGGAGATGGCAGCCCGCATTCGTGCCATCCGACCGGACTTCCCCGTGGTGTTCTGCAGCGGCTACGCCGCCAGCTTCAGCTCAGCGGATGTGCAGTTCATCGAGGGAGAAAACTTCGTGCAGAAGCCCTTCGCCTTTTCGACGCTCATCGACACCGTGGCCCGGCACCTGCCGCTGCTGCCGGCCGTCACGCACTGACCGGGCCGCGCACGCTAGTGCGTGGCGCGGCCGGTCGGCTACTTCATCACCGGCGTGGCCCCGCCCGGCCACGCGGCGCCCAGTCCCGCCATCAGCTCGGCGATCACGCCGATGCTGTCCCACAGATTGCCGATCCGCAGGTTCTCGTTCGGCGCATGCTGACTGTTGTCGGCGTTCACCGTGGGGACGGTGATCACCGTGGCCCCGAGCTGTTCCACGAAGTGAAAGAGCGGCAGCGACCCGCCCAGCATCGGCATCACGAACGGCTCGCGGCCATACGCGCGCGCCATGAGCGTTTTCACCGCACGCACGGAGGGGAGCGTGGAGGCCACGCGCACGCTGGTGTAGCCGCCGCCGCAGCCGACGTACGCCAGATGGGCCCGATCGGTGCTGCGCGCGGCGGCGTTGGGGTCGGTGGCCACCGTGTAGCCGAGCGACACGAGATGGCGCGTGACTAATTCGCAGATGCGCGTGGGTTGCTGATCGGGCACCAGGCGGAAGTCGATGGACACGCTGGCGCTGGTGGGCACGGCGTTGGCCGCCCCGCCGCCCACTTCGCCCGTGCGAATGCCACGGATGTTGAGCGCCGGGAGCATGATGCGCTCACCCAAGGCGGCGTTGTTCGCTTCGGTACGTGCAAGGCCCAGTGACGTGCGCAGCGAGTCGTCGGTGTTGGACAGCGCCTTGCCCAGCGCGCGATCGTTGTCAGAAATGGCCGGCACGTCGTCATAGAAGCCGGCGATCTTCACCCGGCCGTCCATGTCGCGCACACTGGCAATGAAATGCGCCACCGCCACGCCGGGGTTGGGCGCCCAGTTGCCGTAGTGGCCGCTATGTAGGGCGCGGTTGGGGCCGTAGAAGGTCACATCCACGCCCATCACGCCGCGCACGCCGAGCACCAGCTGCGGCGTGCCGCTCACGTGCGTGGGGCCATCAAAGAACAGCCACGCATCGGCGGCCAGCGCCGCTTTGTGCGCCTTGAGCAGGTCGCCGAGGTGCGCCGATCCCGCTTCTTCTTCGCCTTCCAGGAAGAACTTCACGTTCACCGTGGGCGCTTTCTTGGCTGCCTTGAGCGCATCGAGGGCGGCCAGCATGGCGATGATCGGGCCCTTGTCGTCGCTGGCCGAGCGCGCGCGGATGCGCACGGCGGGATCGATGGTGTCGCCCTTGGCCGGCATGGCCACGGCATCGGTGGCCACGCTGTTTTCGTAGCGACGCAGTTCAGGGGTGAACGGATCACCGTTCCATCCGCCCCCGGCCACCGGCTGTCCGTCGTAGTGCGCGTACATCACGATGGTGCGCGTGGCACCGGGCGCTTTGAGCTCGCCGAACAGCGCGGGACTGCCACCGGTGGGCGCGACGAGGGGCCGCATGGCGACGCCGCGCTTGGCAAAGGCCGCCGTGAGAAACTCGATGTTGCGCCGGATGTTCGCGGTATCCGAGGCCACGTTGGGGATGGCCATCAGGGCGAACGCCTCGTCGAGGATCTCGCGCTCGTGGGCCTTCCGCCACGCGTCGACGGCGGGGCGGAGTTGCTGGGCTTGGAGCGGCGCGGCGGCGAGCGTGGCGAGAGCGACCGCGGAGAGCGAGGACGCCATGAGAGTACGACGGAGAGATGCCATCCCCAATACTACAGCGGCGACCGCGACCCCGACGGCCTCCCGGAGGGCAGGCATACAGCGGCCAAGCACACCACCCAGCCCATCCGCGGTTGATCCGCGCCCATCCGCGGCAAGGCAGTTCCGGTTCGACCGCTGCACCAACGGCCTCACCGCAGATCAACACGGATGTGCACGGATGCGACTACGAACGCCGACACCCCTGCCCACCCACGGTGAGCGCGCTTGAAGTTCACGCGATGCGGCGGTGTACCCGTTCAGCAGAAGTCACCACCAACACGCCACTCTCAAAACTCCGCGCTCAGCGTCGCGAACACCGCCCGCGCCGGCAACACGAAGTAACGGATCGTGCCGGACCCCGACACGGCGCCACTACCGAACTTCTGCGTGTCGCCGAGGTTGGCCCCGCGCACCGTGAGCGCGTAGCGTCCGCGCGTAGCGCGGACTGAGGCGTCGATGGTGTAGTAATCGGGCAGCACGCGATCGGCGCTGCTGGTGTTGTCCAGAAACGCCTGCGACTGATAGCGCCCTTCCAGGCTCACCATCAAGCGGTTGGTCGGCGACACCTCAATGCGGTGCGACGAGATGAACGCCGGCGTGAGCAGCGGCGTCACGTTGCGGCGCACCACCGGCGTGCCGCGCGACGAATCGGTGAACTGCGCGATGCGGTTCTGGCTCCACGTGGCGTTGCCCGCCAGCACCACCCGTGAGATCCCGCGGTAGGCGGCGTCCACTTCGAGGCCGCGACGGTAGCTGTTGCCCACGTTACGCCGCAGAATCGATCCCGACGCCGTGGGCGCACCGATGCGCGCGATGTCATTGCGGAAATCCATGCTGTACAGATTGGCCGATAGCTCCATCGTAGGACGCGACCACGTGACGCCCAGTTCGGCGTCGCGCACCGACTCCGGCTTCACGCGCGTGAAATCGCCGTAGTCGGCCACGTTGCCGCTGTTCAGGTCGTCGTCGCCGGCCAACAAATCATTGCGGGCCGGTTCACGGCTGGTGATGCCGTACGACGCGTACGTGGCCAGTCCCTTCGCCAACTGATACGTGACGCCCGCTTTCGGATTGAAGAACAGCCAATCAATGCGGCGCTCGTCGATCCCGGCGTTGGCGTCGGGCTCATAGCGGAACGTGGCGTAGCGCCCCTGCAGATCGGCAAACCAGCGGGCCTTACCGGCGTCGAGCGACAGCTTGGCGAAGGCGCTGGCGTCCTGCTTGTGGCCGGTGTTGTCGTACAGTGTGGTGGAGGGCTGGACGTAACCGCGGTGCGCGCGCTGATACGTGTTGGCGTTGACGCCGGTATTCACGCGCAGCGCACCGCGCTCCACGTTGTACGCGCTGGTCACGCCGTACCACGTGTGCGCGAGATTGAACCGATACCGGTCGGGAAGGTCGAAATAGTCGTAGTTGCCACTGGCCGAGTTGCGGTACACGGTGGTGCTCAGCGATCCGCCATTCTGCAGCGCGCGTGTGTACGCCAGCGATACCAGTTGCTGGCCGAACTTGTCACGCTCGTTGGGCTGCAGCGGGTTGTAGCGGCGGTTCGTCTTAAGCTGCGCCAGCGTGGCGCCGGTGTAACTCAGCGTGTCGGCCAACAGCCCCACCAGCGTGGTCAGCTTGATCACGTCACGCGCGCCGAACCAGCCGGCGCCCACGAAGGCCGAGCGCCCCATCACCCCGCTGTGATCGCGGTAGCCGTTGGTGCGCAGCGCACTGGCGCGGCCGTACACGGCAAACTTGCTGGCGGTGAGCCCCGAGTTGAACGACGCGCTCACGCGCTGCGCACCGAACGATCCCATCTGCAGCTGCACGTCCCCGCCGGCATCGGGGCGCGCCACGGGCATCGTCTCGAAGTTCACACTGCCCGCGAACGACGCCGTGCCCGCGGTGCTCGTCCCCACGCCACGCTGCACCTGCACCGACTGCACGTTCGACATGAGGTCGGCGAGATTAGCGAAGTACAGCACCTGATCTTCCATGTCGTTCAACGGCACGCCGTCGAGCGTGATGTTGATGCGGGTCTGATCGATGCCGCGCAGCCGCAGATAGCTGTACCCCCAGTTGGTGCCGGTTTCCGTGTGCGACGTCATCGACGGGGCGGCGTTCATGAGCAGCATCGGGACGTCCTGCCCGAAGTGCCGCTGCGTGATCGCGGCGCGGCCGATGGTGGTGTGTGAGATCGGCGCCTGCTCATTGGCGCGGATGGCGCGGACCAGCACCCCTTCGATCTTGCGAACGGAGTCGGCCTTGGCGGCGACTTGGGCGCTGTCGGGACGGGCCTGCGCGCCGAGGGGGGCGGTGGCAACAGTCAGGAGGGCGGCGCTGAAGGCAGCGACACAAAGTCGCCGCGCGCGCCATGGGCGCGCGATTGCGTGCGGATACATCGATTGGACTCCCTACGCCGGTACGAGCCGGATCAGGTTCTACGGGACTCTCTCAGCCAACGCGCACTGGCGGCGCCGGCACCCCGGTCATGTGCGGAGAACCCTAATTAGCTTTGGCGTTCATGACCAGTCCGCTGCTCGCCCTGCTCTCCGACCCATGCGCCTGGCTCGCAGCGCACGGGAGCTCCTGCGCGGAGCTCGTCGGCTTCGTCACGGGCGTGCTCAACGTATGGCTCGTGACGCGCGAGAATATTTGGAGCTGGCCGCTCGGCGTGCTCAACGCCGGCTTTTACATCGTGGTGTTCGCCCGCACCGGTCTCTATTCGGACACGGGGCTGCAGGTGACGTATCTGGTCTTGTCGCTGTACGGCTGGTGGCACTGGCGGCGGGGCAGCACGCGACATGCGGCGATCGTGGTCACGCGCACGCCGCCACGGACGGCGGTGTCCCTCGCGGCGATCGCGCTGGCGGCGTGGGTCGCGCTGGCCACGATTACGCGGCAGCTCCCCGGCGCCGCGCTGCCGTGGCTCGACGCGGCCCTCGTGTCGGTCAGCCTCGTGGCGCAGTATATGATGACGCGCAAACTCCTGGAGCACTGGTGGCTCTGGATTGCCGTTGACGTGGTGTACATCGGGATGTTCCTCAACCGGCAGCTGCCACTCACGGCGATCCTCTACGCCGTGTTTCTGGTCCTCGCCATCATCGGCTCCGTACAATGGCATCGATCGGCGGCACGGACGCGCCTCGCGACGGCATGACGACACTCACCCGCATCGTCCTCACCGGGTCGGAGTCAGTGGGCAAGACCACCCTCGGCGCGCAGCTCGCGGCCCACTACGGCGTGGCATGCGTCCCCGAGTTCGTGCGCGACTACGCCGCCGCCAAAGGGGCACCGCTCGACTTCCGCGATCACGGTCCGATCGCCAAGGGACAAATGGCGCTCGAAGATACGCAGATCGCCGCGGCCCGCATGCGCGGCGACACGCTGCTGCTGCAGGACACCGACCTCGTGAGCACGGTCGTGTATTGCCATCACTACTTCGGGCGCTGCCCCGCGTTCATCGAGGAGGCCGCCATCGCGCGCCGTGCCGCGCACTATCTGCTGCTGGACATCGACGTCCCGTGGATCGCCGACGGCGTCCGCGACCGCGAGGCACTGCGCCACGAGGTGCAGGCGCTCTTTCGCGACACGTTAGCGCGGTTCGGTGCGATATTTACCGTGGTGCAGGGCACGTGGGACACACGCCTGGCCACGGCCACGGCGCTGATTGACACGCTGCACTGAACGCACCGACCCCTTCACCGAGACACACCACCATGGCCGATAAGCCGCAAAGCTTCGCCAATCACGCGCAGTACACCGCGTTATATCACCTGTTCACGAGCCCACTGGCCCTGATCTTCGTGATCTGGAGCGTGAAGCGGCTGATCAGCACCCCCGGCGCCGACACGGCCTACATGCTGGTTGGCGCGCTGGCGCTGTTCGGGGCGGTGTCGGTCGCGCGACTGTCGCCACTGCGCGCGCAGGACCGCCTGATCCGCCTCGAGGAGCAGCTCCGCTACGCGCGCGTGCTGCCGGCCGATCTCGCCACGCGGGCACAGGCCGCGTTTTCGCCGCGGCACTACGTCGCGTTGCGCTTCGCGAGCGACGCCGACCTCGCTGGGTTGGTCGAGATGGTGATCAAGAACCCCGCGCTCAAGGGGAAGGAGATCAAGAGCAAGATTACGACCTGGCGCCCGGACACCTTCCGCGTGTGAGTCAGAGAGCCATGCCGCGCGAGCTGCTCGCGCGGCACGGCTCCGGTGCACCCGCTACCCGCGCGACCGCAACACCTCGACCGGCAAGCCGCCGTTGGCCGTGCGCAGCACGGCGTCGAACGACAGCCGCGTTTGTCCGGCCAGCACGCGGTCGGGCACCAGCAGCCCCAGCTGCCACCCGCGCCCGCCGGCGCGCACCACGTCGCCCAGACGCGCGTACAGCGACCGCAGGTCGGCGCCATCGCCGATGCGGAGCCCATACGGCGGGTTGGTCAGCACCAACCCGGCCGGACCGATCGCCTCGAGCGATGTCTCCGACAGCGACCCCTGCTCGATCACGACATCCTGCCGCACCCCCGCGCGCTCCGCATTCGCCAGCGCGGCTTTGCACGCCCCCGCGTCACGGTCGCGCAGCACGATCGGCACGCCCACCGACGGCAACTGCACCGCCGTGGCCGCCGCGCGGACAGCGGCATGCATGACCGGATCGGCCCCGGGCCACTGCTCCATGGCAAACGCGCGGCCCAGCCCCGGCGCCATGCGTCGCACCCGCAGCGCCGCCTCAATGCCGATCGTGCCTGATCCGCAGAACGGGTCCACCAGCGGCACCGCTCCCTCCCACTCGCACGCCGCCAGCATGGCGGCCGCCAGCGTCTCACGGAGCGGCGCCTTCGCAATCGCCTGACGCCACCCGCGACGGTGCAGCAGCGCCCCCGAACTGTCGGCGCTGATGGTGCACCGGTCATGGTCGAAGCGCACCACGATCAGCTGCGTATTGCCGTCGTCGTCCTCCTCGTCATCCTTCGCGCGCCCCAGCGCCTGCGATCCCGCAATGCTGTTCGTAATGCCGCGCGCCACGCGCTCGGCCACCGCGTCCGAGTGATAGAGGCGCGACTTGCGGCACGTCACCCGCAACCGCACCGCCGCCCCGGGGGTGAGCACGTGATGCCACGGCACACGCGCCGCCATCTTCTCGAGCGTGGCGAAATCACGCGCCTCGAACTCGGCGAGTCGTACCAGCACGCGGCTGGTCAGACGCGACCACAGATTCGCCGTGAATAGTTGGTCGGCGGTGGCCGTGAAGGACACGCCCGCGGGACTCACCTCACGGGGGGTGATGCCGAGCGCCACGCACTCGGCGGCCACCAGCGGCGCGAGCCCCGGGGCGGCAACGGCGAACGCATCGAAGCCCGACGGGCGCTCCGTCGGGATCGGCGTAACAATGGGGCGTGTGACGCGGGCCGGACGGGCCGGACGCGCGGGGATCAGATTGTCTGGCTTATGCGGCTTGGGCACTCATCTCGCGACGACGCAGCGTGGTGTACGGCGTCCGTGCCCCCCGCGCGAGCAGCAGATGCCAGAACTCTTCGGCATCCAGCGGAGGCGAGAACAGATACCCCTGTCCCAGCTGGCAGCCGAGGGCGAGCAACTGGCCCCGCTGGGGCTCCGTCTCGATACCTTCGGCCACCGTGTTCATCCGCAGCGTCGCACCGAGTGCAATGATCGCACTGGCCAGCACCGGTCCTTCGCCTCCCTGATCGATGTCGTCCACAAACGCTTTATCGATCTTCAGGATGTCGATCGGATAGCGCTGCAGATAGCTCAGGGAAGAATAACCCGTGCCGAAATCGTCGAGGGCCAGCGACACGCCCAGCGCTTTCAGGGCGGTCAGGCGGGCCATGGACAACGCGGTGTCGTGCATCAGCATGCTCTCGGTGATCTCGAGCACCAGCTGCCCCGGCGACAGTCCCGAATCCACCAGCGCCTCGCGCACATCGTCAACGATGCCCGGCTCCTGCAGCTGGCGGCCGGAGAGATTCACGGTGATGCGAACCGGCAAGCCACGCTCACGCGTCCAGCGCTGTGCCTCCCGACAGGCGCGGCGCAACACCCAGCGCCCGATCGGCACGATGAGCCCCGTTTCTTCCGCGATCGGGATGAACACGCCGGGCGCCACACGACCACGCTCGCGGCACAGCCACCGCACGAGCGCCTCGGCCCCGATGATCTCCCCCGTGTCGAGGGCCACGATGGGCTGGTACTGCAACAGGAACTCCTCGCGCTCGAGCGCCTGACGAAGATCGGCCTCGACCACCAGCCGTTCCAGCGCGGCATGATGCATGGTGGGCTCGAACAGCACGTGCTGTCCCTTGCCGCGACCCTTCGCGACGTACATCGCGAGATCCGCATTGCGGACCAGTTCGTCGGTGGTCTCGCCGCTCGACGTGCGGGCAATGCCGATGCTGGCGTTCACGAACACTTCCTTGCCGCCCAGCGCGAAGGGCGTGCTCAGCGCGGTCCGGATTCGCCCCGCGATGTGCAACACCTCCTCCACCGATGCCGTCTGCTCCACGAGGACGGCAAACTCGTCGCCGCCAAGACGGGCGATCAGGTCGCTCTCACGGACGCACACCGCCAGTCGCCGCGCCGCTTCCACGAGCAGGTGGTCGCCGGCCGCATGGCCCAGCGAGTCGTTCACCGTCTTGAAATTGTCCAGATCCAGGAAGAGGACCGAGACGGTACCGGCCGTGCGTTGCGCGCGCGCCAGCGCATGCCCCACCTGATACAGGAACAGCGAGCGGTTGGCCAGATCGGTGAGCGGATCGTGAAAGGCCTGATGCATGTACTGCTGCTTGATGATGCTCTGCTCGGTCACGTCGCGCGTGTTGAGCACGAGCCCTTGAATGACCGGCTCACGCAGCAGATTCGTGCCCACGTTGTCCACGGTGAGCCAGGTCCCGTTCGCATGGCGTAGACGCCACTCGCGCTTCATCGCGCCGGGCGCCGCGACATCCGGAAAGACGTGCAATGGCCGGGCGAGGTCCGCGAGGAATTGCCGGGCCGCGGCCGCGTCGTCGGGGTGCAGCATCGCCTCGAGCGGCGTGGCCGCCAGCCGCGCGGGATCGTGACCGAACACCGCCGTGACGGAAGGACTCGCGTACCGGATCATGCCGTCGGGATCGAGAATCATGATCACGTCGCTGCTGTGCTGCACGAGGGCCTGAAAGCGCGCCTCGTTGTTGCGGGCCGTCGCCTCGGCGAGGCCGCGGGCGGCATCCGTCGTGGACGTGAACTGCCGGGCGAACGCCAGAAAGGTGAGGACCACGACCCCCACGGCC
>JARIEV010000050.1 GCA_031127225.1 Gemmatimonadota bacterium
TGGCAAACTCCACTACTTCCAGCCCGCGCTGCAATTCCCCGCGCGCATCGGCCACGACTTTGCCGTGCTCGCGGCTGATCAGCCGCGCCAGCTCGTCGGCGTGCGCGAGGCACAGTTCACGCCAGCGAAAAAGCACGCGCGCGCGGTCGAGCGCCGAGCGCGCGCCCCACGCCGGCGCCGCGGCCGCGGCATCGGCGATGACGGTCTCGATATCGACCGCATCAGCGAGCGGCACGTGCGCCGCGACGGCGCCGGTGGAGGGATCGTAGACGGGCGCCGTGCGTGTGGAGTGGGCGTCATGGCGAGCACCGGCGACGACGTGCGGAATGCGTGGCAGAGTCATGCGGCAGGCAGAAGAAGGGCGAAAACAGGCAGTCGGACCGGAGCAACCGGAGGGCGCGCCAACCGTCGGCGGTCAAACAAGCGCGTCGAGCACGGCCGCGGTGACATCCCGCGTGGTGGCGGTGCCGCCCAAATCGGGCGTACGCGGACCGCCACCACCTACTACACGCTCAATGGCCCGAACGATGCGATCGTGCGCTGCCGTGAGGCCGAGATGATCGAGCATCATGGCACCCGCCCAGATGGCTCCGATCGGATTCGAGATCCCACGACCGGCGATATCCGGTGCGGAACCGTGAATGGGCTCGAACATCGAGGGATGCTGCCGCTCGGGGTTGATGTTGGCCCCGGGCGCGACGCCGAGGCTGCCGGAAATGGCGGCCCCGAGATCGGTGAGAATGTCCCCGAAAAGATTCGACGCCACGATCACGTCGAGCGTGCCCGGATGCGTCACCATGCGTGCGGCAAGCGCGTCCACGTGATACTTGCGGAAGGCGACGTCGGGGAACTCGGCCGCCACGGCATCGAGCGTCTCGTCCCACAGCACCATGGAATGCTGCAGCGCGTTGGACTTGGTCGCACTCGCCAGCCGAGGATTCGGCCGGCGCGCCGCGAGCTCGAAAGCATAGCGGGCAATACGATCGATCCCGCGGCGCGTGAAGAGGCCGGTCTGCTCGGCCACTTCATGCGGCGTGCCGCGATGCATCCGTCCACCCAGCCCGGCGTATTCGCCTTCCGAGTTTTCCCGCACGCAGATCATGTCGATGTCGGCCGGCCCGCGACCAGCGAGCGGCCCGGGGACCCCATTCAACAACCGCATCGGCCGCAGGTTCACGTACTGATCGAACCGTTGGCGGATGGGCAGAATCAGCTCCCACACCGACACATGATCGGGCACGCCGGGCGCACCGATAGCGCCCAGATAGATCGCGTCGAACGCCTGCAACTGGTCGAGCGCGTCCGCGCTCATCATGGTGCCGGTGCGCTGGTAGTACTCGCAGCCCCACGGAAACTCCGTGAACTCGAGTACGCAGGGTTCGTCGCGGACGGCGCGCTGCAGTACGTCGATCCCGGCCGGTATCACTTCCGTGCCGATCCCGTCGCCGGCAATCACGGCAATGCGGTAAGTGCGTGGTATCGTGGTCATCGTGGCGTCACATCCCCGGCGGCGTGAAGCGACCGTCGTGGGCCAGCCAGCCACCGTCGGCGTACAGAATGGTCCCCGTCACAAAGCTGGCGGCATCGGAGGCCAGGAACAGCGTGGGCCCGACCATCTCCTCCGGCTGCGCCCAGCGGCCCAGCGCCGACTTCTCAGCGTACGCCTCGTACCAATCGGCATTCGCCCGGATCGGCGCCGTGAGCGGTGTTTCCACCACACCGGGGCCGATGCAATTCACGCGCACGCCATACGGACCGAATTCGGAGGCAGCCCCGCGGGCGAGCTGCAGGATGCCCGCCTTGGTGGCCGCGTACACCGACTGTCCCGGCTCGACACTCTGCGCGCGAATGGAGGAGAAGAGGACGATGCTGCCGCGCCGCTGCGCGACCATGATGCGCCCTGCGGCACGCAGCACACTGAAGTTGCCCTTGATGTTCACATCCACCACGCGGGCCAGCTCCTCATCGGAATAATCGAGGATCTTCTTGCGCACGTTGATGGCCGGCGTGCAGATCAGGATATCGAGACGACCGTGCCGCGTCGTGATGTCGGTAAAGGCGCGCTCGACTGAGGCACTATCGGTGATGTCGATCGTGCCGGACTCCGTCGCACCACCAGCCTCCGCGGCCACGGCGGCGGCGGCATTGTGCGCGACATCGAGACAGACCACCGTGGCGCCCATGCGCACGGCGCCAAGGGTGACGGCTTTCCCGATGCCGGAGCCGCCGCCGATCACGGCGGCGACCTTCCCGGTGAGATCGAACAAGTGAGTGCTGGACATGGGGCTAGGCACGTGGTGAAGCGGTGGCGCGCCGGACGAGCTGCACCGCAAAGAACGCCAGAATTGAACCGGCAAGACCCGCCATGGCAGGCGTGACACCAGCGATCGACAACGCAGTGGGCCACAGCTTGAGCCCCCCGACGATGGCGATCCCGGCGACGATCGCGGCGAGCGCATCGGCGGTGGCGGCGCGACGGCTGAACAAGCCGGCCACAATGGGCACGAACAGGCTCACCCCCATGATGGTGTAGAAGATGCTGAGAGCACTCACCACACCGGCCGCCGTGAGCGCTACCCCCACGCCCAGTGCACCGGCCAACACCGCCGTAATACGCGTCACACGCAACATCTGCACATCGGAGGCGTCACGATTGACGAAGCGCTTGTAGAAATCCTGCGAGAGCGACGTGGTGAGCATGAAGAGCACCGCGTCGGCCGCGCTCAACTCGGCGGAGAACACCGCCGCGAGCCCGAGCGTCCCGATCGCGAGCGGCACGCCCGACACCAGCAGCGTTGGCAGCGCGAGCTCGGGTTGCGCGAGGTTGGGAAACTGCGCACGCGCCATCATGCCCAGAATCACCGGGATGCCAGCATACAGCATGAGCGCGAGCGCATTGAGCCCGACACCGATGCGCACTGCGCGGTCGTCACGGGCCCCGTAGATCTTCTGCAGCAGCCCGGGCGACACAATGAACGCCGGTCCGAGCATCGCGAGATACACGAGCCCCGAGCCGCCGCCGCTCCACGGATTCCAGTAGTCCGCCGTGGGCTGGAGCGCGCGCACGGCCTGCCAACCACCCGAAGCCGACAAGGCAAACGGAATAGCGATCGCAAAACCCACCAGCTTGACGGTGAGCTGCACGACGTTCACGTAGGCGGAGGTGAGCAGACCACCGGCCGCGAAGTACACGGTGATCAACAGGCCACCGAGAATGCAGCCGATCTCTTTGGGCACCCCGGCCACGACGTTCAGGATCCACGACACGGCGATCAGCTGGCCCGCAAGAATGAACACGGCGCCGATCCACAGCAGCGCGGCGATGACCGATCGCACTACGACGCCATAGCGGAATTCGAGATAGTCGCCTACGGTGCGCAAATCGTGCGTTGCCGCCACGCGCCGGATCGCGGGACCGATCCAGAAGCCGAGCACAATGGACCCGAGGCCGGCGGAGAGCACCCACCAGATGGCGGCCAGGCCATCACGATAGCCAAGGCCCGTGGCGCCGACGGTGGAGCCGGCGCCGATGTTCGCCGCCAGCATCGTGCTGAAGAGCAGCCCGGGACCGAGCGCGCGACCGGCCACGAAGAAGTCACCGGCGGTTTTAACCCGGCGCGAAATCCACGCGCCTAACGCCAGCTGCGCCGCGGAATACGCGATGAGCAGCACGAGTTGCACGTTCATCGGTGGCGTCGCTCAGACATGCGTCAGGACTCGTCGCGAGGAATGTGAGAGAGAGAGAGATCATGATCCAGCAGGCGAGAGTTACGCCGCGCTTTGGCACTTGACAAGGCTGATTTCGGCCGCGACGTTCGCCGCCATGCCCACTACTGCGCAACAGATCGATCGCGTCTTCGCGGCCATCGACGCGGCCACCGACGAGATGGTCGACTTCACGGCCGAGATGATCCGCATTCCGACGGTCAATCCGCCGGGCGATGCGTACGAGGAGTGCGCGCGGTTCATTGGCCGGCGCCTCGACGATTGCGGCTTCGCGGTGGAGTATCTCACCGCCGAGGGACACCCCGATCACACGCCGGCGCATCCGCGCATGAATGTGGTGGGACTGCGCTCCGGCATGACGAAGCGTCCGCTGGTGCATCTGAACGGGCATTTCGACGTGGTACCGGCGGGTGCCGGCTGGACGGTCGATCCGTTCGGCGGTCTGGTGCGCGACGGGCGTATCTATGGTCGCGGCACCTGCGACATGAAGGCCGGCATCACCGCGGCCATCTACGCGGCCGAAGCGATCCGCCGCGCCGGCGTTCCGCTGGTCGGCTCGGTCGAGGTCAGCGGCACGGTCGATGAAGAAAGCGGCGGCTTTGCCGGCATGGCCTGGTTGGCCAAGCAGGGACGCCTCAGCGCCGACCGCACCGACGCCGTGATTATCACGGAGCCCACCAACACCGATCGCATCTACACCGGTCATCGCGGTGTGTACTGGTTCGAAGTCACCACGCGCGGACGGATCGCCCACGGCTGCATGCCCTTTCTGGGGGTGAGCGCCATCGAGCACATGGGCGTGATTCTCGATCAGATCCGGCGCGAACTGATGCCCGCGCTGGGCGCCCGCACCACGGCGGTGCCGGTCAAGCCGGACGGCGCGCGGCATGCCACGCTCAATATCAACGGCATCGCCGGCGGACAGCCGATCGACGGCATTCAGACGCCGTGTGTCGCTGACCTGTGCCGGGCTGTGTTCGACCGGCGCTTTTTGGTGGAGGAAGGGTTCGACGCCACGCGCAGCGAAATCGTGGAGCTGCTGGAGCGCGCCGCCCGCGAGACGCCGCACCTCATCTATGAATTGCGCGACCTGATGGTGGTGCATCCCGTGCGCACCCCGGACGGCGCCTCGGTGGTGTCGTCGCTCGAGCGATCGATCCAGCAGGTCCTCGGACGCCCGGCCACGCTGGCGGCCAGCCCGGGCACCTACGATCACAAGCACGTCGATCGCATCGCCGGGGTGCCCAACTGCGTCGCCTACGGCCCCGGCATCCTCGATCTCGCGCACCAGCCCGACGAATACTGTGTCATCGAGGATCTCGTGCAGTCCACGAAAGTCCTCGCGCTCTCCGTATTGGAGTTGACCGGCACGCTGTGACGCAGCCGGTACCGCGCCGATCGCCGCCCCGGCTGGACGCGGGGCGGTGGCGTGGCTCACTTCGATGACAATGACTCGTGGTCACGCGGCGCGCTCGGCGCAGCGTGCAATGTCCGGTAGTACCCACCCCAGCGTTCCCCGACGGTGGAGACGGTTGTCCTCATGAGGAGCATTCTATGAATCGTGGTTCTCGCTGGCCCGTGTTCCTGCTTGGCCTCGTCGCGGCGTTGCTGCCCGTCGGGCCGCTGCACGCTCAAACCACCGGCACCGTGGCCGGTCGCGTCACCGACGAACGGTCGGGCCAGCCGCTGCCCGGCGCGCAGATTTTCGTGGACATCAGCCGCGTCGCCCGGTCCGATCAGGACGGGCGCTACCGTCTGGTCGAGGTACCCGCCGGCAGTGGCTCGGTCACCGTGCGCATGATCGGCTATGCCACCAAGGTGGTGCCGGTGACCGTCACCGCCGGACAGACGCTCACCACCAACATCACCCTCGCCGTGCGGCCGCTCGACCTCGATGCCGTGGTCGTCACCGGTCAGGGCGGTGAGATCTCCAAGCGACGCATCGCTACCACGGTCGATGTCGTCAGCCGCGAAAAAATCGAAGCCTCACCGGCGCGCCGCCTCGACGAACTGCTGCAGACCAATCTGCCCAGCGCGCAGATCCGCATGACGTCGGGCCAGCCCGGCACCACGTCGATCATGCGCACCCGCGGCATCACCTCGGTGAGCAATAACTCCACGCCCGTCATCTACGTGGACGGCGTGCGCATGGACAACCTCAACACCATCGCCACACTCGGCATGAACGTGTCCGGTGTGCGGTCGCAGGGTGCCGCCACCAGCGCCATCGCCGACCTGCCACTCGACAACATCGATCGCGTGGAGTTCATCCCCGGAGGCGCCGCCACCACGTTGTACGGCTCCGACGCCGCCAACGGCGTCATCCAGATCTTCACCAAGCGCGGCGTGTCCGGCGCCACGAAGGGCTACTTCGAATCGCGGCTGGGCTACGACACGCCGCAGACGCAGTTCCTGTTCTTCGACCGTACGAAGGACCTGCTGTACCGCAACGGACTCACGCAGACGTACACCGCCGGCATCGAGGGCGGTAACAACGCCATCACGTACAGCCTCTCGGGCAACCTCCGCGCCAGCGAAAGCCAGCGCGTGTACGGCGACAACCGCGCCTTCGGCGTGCGTAACGCGATCGGCGCGAACCTTGGCTCGCGGGGACGGTATCAGGGCTCGTTCGCCTACAACGAGACCGACTCGCCGCGCTTCCGCAACGGCAACGGCGGTGGCTACACCTCGTTGTGGGTGCTGGAAGACGGACGCTCGAGCGCGTTCGGCTTCAACAACAATATCGACAGCATGACCGAGGACGAGTACGGCAAGCTCAAGACGTTCGTCAACAACGCCGAGCGGCTGCAGGACAACCGGGTGTTCACGCGCTCGTTCCAGAGCTCGCAGCGGATCGACTTCGATCCGATGCCTACGCTCAAGACCCATATGACGTTCGGCCTGAACAACCGCTTCAGCAGGGAGCGCGCGATCGTCACGAATGAATACTTGGTCGCGACTAGGGCGTTCCCGGCCGGTACCACCGACCGTGGCAGCATCCAGAACTTCGAACGCGCCTTCACGGGCTTCACGTTCGATCTGGGCGGGCAACACACCAAGAACTTCGGCGACAAGCTGTCGGTGATCAGCTCCGTCGGCGCACAGCTGTTCCGCAACGACGACGTGCAGGTGTCGTACACGGCCACCAACGTGCGTGACGGCGCGCAGACCGTGACGGGCGCCGGTGTGACGGCGAGCTCCGACCTGGCCTATCGCGTGGCGAACTACGGTCTCTTCGCGCAGAGCAACATCAGCTACCTGGAGAAGTACACCATGGAGCTCGGTCTGCGTGCCGACAAGAACACGGCGTTCGGCGCCAACACGGGGGCGCAGCTCTATCCGAAGGTCGGGCTCGTGTACGCGCTCGGCGCTGAGCCGTGGCTGCGCAAGCTCATCTCGGAAGAGCTGCTCTCGGATATCCGTCTGCGCGCCGCGTACGGGGTGGCGGGTCAGTTCCCGCAGCCGTTCGCGAACGATCGCACTATCGCCATCAATTCGTTCAACGGACAGCAGGCCGCGACGTTCGGCCAGCCCGGCAACGCCAATCTCAAGCCGGAACGCACCGGCACCTTCGAGATGGGCACCGACCTGAGCTTCCTGCAGAACAAGGTGTCGCTCGGACTCGGCTGGTACTCGGCCCGCACCGTCGACGCGCTGATTACCGCACCGCCGGCCCCGTCCACAGGCGAAACCAACCAGATCACCAACTTGGGTGAAATCGCCAACAAGGGGCTGGAACTGCGTGGCACCGTGACCCCGGTGAGCAATGCGAAGTTCCGCCTCACGCTCAACGGCGCGTTCAACACGTTGGACAACAAGGTGGTCAAGATGGGTGGCACGGCGCCGTTTCCCATCAGTGGCTATAGCGCCAGCACCGTGCAGGGCGTGGTGCAGGAAGGCTACCAGGTGGGCTACCTGCGCGGTCTGAAGGCCGAATTCGGTGCGGACGGCAAGATCACCGCGATCAAGCCCCTCTCGTTCCTCGGCAACCCGACCGCCGACAAGTTCGGCAGCTTCGGGGCCCAGATGGGCATCGGATCCCGCTTCAACTTCCTCATGTCCGCCGATTACCAGTTCGGCGCCCAGACGCACTCGTTCGATCGTGGCTTCCGCTACCTGTACGGCCTGGCTGGCACGGAGAACTACGTACCGGCGGCCGCGCTCGCGCAGGCGCCGTACAACGGCAACCGTGCCTTGATCTGGTCGCAGGTGCAGAACCTGTGGATTCAGAACACGGACTACGTGGCCATCCGCAATCTCACCGTGGACTACCGGATGCCCGAAGGGCTCCTGCCGCGTGGCGCCAAGGATCTGCGCGTCGCGTTCTCCATTGCCAATCCGTGGCGCTGGACCGCGTCCACCTTCGATCCGGAGACCGACTTCTCGTCGACCTCGGTGCAGGGTGGTGCCGCGGTGGGCGGATTCAACTACGCCACCGACAGCAGCCCGCGCACCTTCCTCCTCACTCTTCGCTTCGGGTTCTGATCATGCGCCGACAGACATTGATTCCTGCGTCGGTCCGCCTGTTCGCGCCGATGCTCGCGGCCACCGCTCTTGGGGCCTGTAGTGCCTTCACGCCCACCGAGGTCCGGAATCCGAACCTCACCGACCAGCAGTTCCTCAACACCCCGGCGGCCGGCGCGTCCTGGCTGCGCGGCACCAGCCGCCAGTTCCTGCTCACGCTCAACGGCGTCGTGCAGAACGCGGAACTCGGGTCGGACAACTACTTCAACAACTACACGACCAACAACCAGCAGTTCGACGCGCCGAACATCCTGTACGTCGACCCCGACGTCACGTCGATCCAGAACACCATCGCGCGTCTGCGCTACATGGCGAGCTTCGGGCTGGACAGCGTGTTCCCGCGGGATCCGCTCGTGACGGCCAACGACAAGGCCGAGACGTACTACCTGCGCGGCGTCGCCAGCCTGTTCGCGGGGGAGATGTTCGTTGGATTGCCCGCCGTGACCAACGGCCCCGTCGTGGATGCGCAGGCGCATCTGACTGCGGCGGTCGCCGACTTCACGCAGGCGCGCACGCTCTCCACCGATGTGGCCAGCAAGAACAGCTACACGCTGGCCCTCGCGCGGGCGTACCACCGGTTGGGCAACAAGGCCAAGGCGACCGAAGAGGCGCAGGCGCTGCTCACGGCCAATCCGTCCTTCATCCGCAATGCGACATTTGATGCGGTCAATGGCCCGACCAACAACATGACGGGCGTGCTGACGAGCTCCGTCAACAACTTCCAACCGTTGCCGCGTCTCGACTTCCTGGATCCCAAGTTCCTCAACCGGGGTGCCACGATCCAGAGCCCGATCGCCTTCCAGAAGGCCGAAGAGGCGCACCTGATCATCGCCGAAGCCAACATCGCCGACAACAACCTCACGGCGGCGAAGGACCGGATGAAGCTGCTGCTCACGCTCGTACTCTCCCGCACCACGGAGTTGTGGGACAGCCGCCTGCAGCTGCGTGGTCGTGCGGCCGGTAAGGTGCTCTATCCGAACACGGCGGACACGAAGGTGGCATTCGCGCCCGGACAGCCGTTGCAGGACGGCTTCGTGCTCACGCGCTCCCTGCCGACCGTCCGCGTGGCGACCGTCTCCGGCACCTCGGTGACGACCGCCCGCATCGACGCCATCACCACGGCCGACGACGCGCTGTATGTGCTGTACCTCATGCGGCAGGAAATCTTCATCGCCGAAGGACGCCGCCTGGCGGACCTCGGGATCAAGCTCCCCGTGGCGCAGACGGAAGTCATCGCCAATAAGAACACCGCCGACGGCGCACCGTACACGCTGGCGCAGGTCCCGTCCTTCATCCCGCGGGCATTCGAAATGGATGCCTTCACGTACGACGCCACTGCGAAGACCGTGGTCATCAAGCATGACATGAACCGGACGCTCGTCCTGAACAAGACGTCTCCCCTGGTTCTTCCCTTCCACTAAGGTGTCGGACTCCTCCATGGTTCAGCGTTACCGTACCGTGTTCACCCTCCCCGGCGCGCGATGGCGCGTCGGGGCACTGGTCGCCGCCGCGCTACCGGCGCTGGCGCTGCCAGCCCTCGCGCTCCGCGCCCAGCCCGCCCGCCCGGCCACGCAGCCGCCGGCACGCATTACCGTGATCGGCCCCGGCCCCACCAACTCGCTCACCGATGTGCCGGGGCTCAAGGTCGGCCACTTCACGCGCTCCGACAGCGGCTACCGCTCCGGCACCACCGTCATCCGCACCGAAAAGGGCGCCACCGCCGGCTACAGCCAGATGGGCGGCGCCCCGGGCACCAAGGAAACCGACCTGCTCAAGCCGGGCGGTCAGGTGCGGGCCGTACAGGCCATCATGCTCGGTGGCGGCAGCGCCTTCGGACTCGATGCGGCCACGGGTGTGATGCAGTGGATGGAAGAGCACAACTTCGGCGTGCCGGTGGGCGGCGGGGTGGTCCCAATTGTGCCCGCCGCGATCCTCATGGACCTCGGCCGTGGCGGCAACTTCAAGAAGCGCCCCGACGCGTCATTCGGCTACAAGGCCACCGAAGCCGCCACCACGGCCCCGGTACGGAGCGGCCGCATCGGCGTGGGCATGGGGGCCGGTTGGGGCATGGGCACCGCCAGCGTGAAACTGTCCAACGGCTACACGGTGGCCGCCATCGTCGGGCTCAACCCGGCGGGCTCACCGCTCGATCCGCGCACCTGCCTGCCCTACGGCTATTTCCTCGAGCTCGGTGATGAGTTCAACCTCGTGCAGCCCAAGGCCGAGGAATGCACGCCGGCCGCCGTGGGCCGTGGTGGTCCGAACGACGGCTCGGACAACGCACCGCGCAACACCACCATCGCCCTCGTGGCCACCGACGCCCCGCTGCTCGACCTCGAAGCCGAGCGCATGGCGCAGATCGCCAACGCCGGGCTCGCCCGCTCCATCCGTCCCATCCACGGCATCGGCGATGGCGACACGGTGTTCGGTATGGCCACCACGCCGCCCACCAGCATGAGCAACGCCGATCTGCAGGCCATCTTCAACGCGGGGGCCGATGTCCTCGGGCGTGCGGTCGTCCATGCGGTCCTGCAATCCAAGCAGGTCGGCAACAGCCGCGTGGGATATTGTCAGCAGTACCCGAGTGCCTGTGTGAAGCGCGCGGGCGCCGGCAAGTAACGTCGCACTACCCTTTCTGCACCGGACACATGAAGCGACTCGCCTGCGGGCTGCTGGCCATGCTGATGCTCACCGGGGCCACCAGCCCCGCGGCGAACACCCTCGACATCTACTTTATCGATGTCGAGGGGGGACAAGCGACGCTCATGGTCACGCCGGCCGGTGAGTCGTTCCTGATCGATGCCGGCTTCCCCGGTGACGGCACGTTCGCATCGAAGCCGGGCGACCCGGCGAAGGCCCGCGATGCCCAGCGCATCCTGGCGGCGGCCCGCGCGGCGGGGGTGCGTCAGATCGACCACCTCATGCTCACGCACTACCATGCCGATCACATGGGCGGTGTGATCGAACTGTCGCAACTGCTCCCCATCCGCCACTTCATCGATCACTCGGCCCCGAGCGCCGAGGCGGAAGTGATCGTACCGGGCACGCTGGCCCTGTACGACGCCTACGTGGCGCTGCGGGCCAGCGGCATGCACACCGAACCCAAGCCGGGCGACCGGTTGCCGCTGCGTGGCGTGGACGTGACGGTGCTGGCCACGGCCGGCGAGATTCTCGCGGCGCCGCTGCCGGGCGCCGGGCAGCCCAACCCGGCCTGTACCGGCACCGGCGAGCCAGCGCAGGAAAAGACCGAGAACCCGCGCTCGACCGCCATCCGCGTGCAGTTCGGGGCATTCCGCTTTCTCAACGTCGGAGACCTGAGCGGCGCACCGCTCTTCGCCCTCACCTGCCCCACCAATCTGATCGGCACCGCAGACCTGTACCTCATTGCGCACCACGGTGGCAATGACGGGGCCGATCCGTCGCTGTTCGCCGCCGTGAAGCCCCGCGTGGCCATCATGAACAACGGCCCGCGGAAGGGCGCGCAGGGGCGCACCTTCGCCACCATCCGCGCGATCCCCACCCTCGACGGGTGGCAGTTGCATCGCAGCGGGAACCCCGGCGTGGAAAACTTCCCCGACGCCCGCATCGCCAATCTCGACGAGAGCACCAGCGCGTGGATCAAGGTGTCCGCCAGCGCCGACGGCAGCTTCACCGTCACCAACGGGCGCACCGGACAGTCCACCGCGTATCCGCGGTAACCGCACCGCGGTAACCGCGCGCACTCATCACCACACGAGTTCTGAGATGACCGTTCCGACCACGCCCTCCCCGACCCTCGACACGCAGTGGATGCCGTTCACGGCCAACAAGGCGTTCAAGGCGCGACCGCGCCTGCTCGTCAGCGCCAAGGACATGCACTATCAGTCCGATGACGGCCGCGAGATTCTCGACGGCACCGCCGGGCTCTGGTGTGTGAACGCCGGGCACTGCCGGCCGTCGATCGTGGAGGCCATCGTGCGCACGGCCCCGACGCTGGATTTCGCGCCGAGCTTCCAGATGGGCCATCCGCTGTCGTTCGCGCTAGCCGACAAGCTGGTAAAGCTGCTCCCCGCCGGCATGAACAAGGTGTTCTTCTCCAATTCGGGGAGCGAGGCGGTGGATAGCGCGCTCAAGATCGCGCTGGCCTACCATCAGGCCCGCGGCGAACCGGAGCGCCGCATGTTCATCGGTCGCACGCGCGGCTATCACGGCGTGGGCTGGGGTGGCATTTCCGTGGGCGGCATCGAAACGAATCGCAAAACGTTCGCGGCGCAGCTTATGCCGCACGTCGATCATCTGCCGCACACCCACGATCTCGCGCACAACGCATTCTCGAAGGGACAGCCGCTCTGGGGCGCGCACCTCGCCGACGCCCTGGAGACCATGGTGGCTACGCACGGCGCCGGCAGCATCGCCGCCGTGATCGTCGAACCGCTGGCGGGATCCACCGGCGTCCTCGTACCGCCCGTCGGCTATCTGGAGCGGCTGCGGGCGCTGTGCACGGCGCACGGCATCCTGCTGATTTTCGACGAAGTCATCAGCGGATTCGGACGGCTGGGCGCCCCGTTCGCGGCGCAGCACTTCGGCGTGACCCCCGACATCATGGCGATGGCCAAGGGGCTCACGAACGCTGCCGTGCCGATGGGTGCGACCGCGGTGCAGCACGCGCTCTACGACACCGTGGTCAACGCCTCCGAGCGCGGCATCGAATTCTTCCACGGCTACACATACAGCGGACACCCGCTGGCGGCCGCCGCGGGCATCGCCACCATGGACCTGTACGAGCAGGAAGGACTGTTCGAACGGACCCGCGCGCTTGCCCCCGAGTGGGAGGCGGCCGTACACGGGTTGCGCGATGCGCCGTACGTGATCGACGTGCGCAACCTCGGTCTCGTGGCCGGCATCGAACTCGAGCCGCGCGCCGGTCTGCCGGGAGCCCGCGCCTACGATGTCTTCGTGAACTGCTTCCACGAGCAGAACGCGCTGATCCGCGTGACAGGCGATATCATTGCCCTGTCGCCGCCGCTCATCATCAGCGTCGACCAGATCCACGAGCTGGTCGGCAAAGTCCGCCGGGCGCTCGAAGCGATCGCGTAACCTCAGCGCACGGGGCTTCGTGAACGGAACCACCTACCTGTCGGTCAAGGCGCTGCACGTCATTGCCGTCATCGCCTGGTACGCCGGGCTGTTCTACATTTTCCGCCTGTATGTGTACCACGCCCAGAAGCGTGGTGAACCGGCGGTGACGGCCACACTCGAGGTTATGGAGCGGCGCCTCTTGCGCGCCATCATGACCCCGGCGATGGTCGTTGCGATCGGCGCCGGTATCGCCTTGCTGGTTATGAATCCGTCGCTCCTGCGCATGCCGTGGATGCACGCCAAACTCGGCGCCGTCCTCTTCCTGCTCGGCTACCACGCACTCGCGTCGTGGACGCGCACAAAATTCCTGCGCGGCGAATACGTGTTCAGCGAAACCGCCTGCCGCTGGCTCAACGAAGTCCCCACAGTGCTCCTGCTGGTCATCGTCATCGCCGTCATCGTACGTCCGGGCGCGTAGCATGACAGCGCACGGACGCTACCTCACCGTCAACGGTGCGCGGCTTTGGGTGGAAGACACCGGTGGCAACGGGCCGCCGCTCCTCTTCTCGCACGGCCTGCTCTGGAGCACGCGCATGTTCGATGCGCAGGTGGCCGCCCTGCGCCACCAGTACCGCTGCATCGCGTGGGATCATCGCGGGCAGGGACAGAGCGAGGTCCCGCCCACGCGCGCCATCAGCATCGAACAGTGCTACGAGGACGCCGTCGCGCTGATCGAGCAGCTCGGTGTCGCACCGGTGCATCTGGCCGGACTGTCCATGGGTGGCTTCGTGGCCATGCGCATCGCGGCCCGCCGCCCGGATCTCGTGCGCTCCTGCATCCTGCTGGAAACCAGTGCCGAGACGGAGCCGACGGAGAACGTCCCGCGGTATCGCACGCTCAACCGCGTGGCCCGCTGGCTCGGGCTCGGGATGGTGGCCAACAAAGTCATGCCCATCATGTTCGGCACCACGTTTCTCACCGATCCCGCGCGCGCCGTGGAACGGACGCTGTGGAAGCAACGGCTGTCCGCCAACCGCCGCGACATCTGGCGCGCCGTCAACGGGGTGATCGAACGCGACAGCGTGGTCCCCGAACTGGGTGCCGTGACCACCCCGACGCTGATTGTCGTGGGCGACGAGGACGTGGCCACGGTCCCCGCCAAGGCCGAGCGCCTGCACGCGGCGATCCGCGGCTCCACGCTCGTGCGCATCCCGCACGCCGGACATTCCAGCAGTATCGAGCAGCCGGAACAGGTCACGGCCGCGATCAGCGCCTTCCTGGCGCGCGTCGCCGACTAACGCGCGCTCGTCCGCAGCCGGCGGGTTATGCGCCGGCGGACGACGTATCGGCCGACGGGCCGTAGATCGACGGCACCGCACCGCCCATCGGACGCACGTAGGTGGACAGCTGGCCGCGGTGATGGATGATGTCGAAGAAGAAAAACCACATCATGTTCGTGCGCGGCAGCGTGATCACCGGCGTCCCGTGGATGCGCAGCTCCACCGGCACGGTTTCCCACTGGTCAGCCGACAGCCCTGCCACGGCGTCGAGCACCGTGCCGCACAGCGCCTCGTACTGCGCCGCCGCGTTAGCCGGATCGGACACCGGGTACGTGAGGGTTTCCTCGCACACCGTTTCGTGGGGGATCACCGCCATGTCCACGAGATGCGTGAGCAGGTGCTCCACGATCTCCCGCGCCGAACGACTCACCGCATGCGGGCGATAGTCCAGCTGGTCGGCGGGCAGGCTACGAAAGAGCGAAACGGTGGAGGCGATCTCGTTCCGGAAGCAGCTGATGAAGAAGGCGTGGTTGGCGGACATGGGATCGGCGGAAAGGGTGTGCAGGATCACAGGAGACGCAGGACGTAACAAGGCAGGGACACGCCGTAACGCACGCCGGATGTTAGGGCCGTGCCAGCACCCCCGCAACGCGCTCGGCCAGCACATGCAGCGTGAAGGGCTTCTGCAGCAGCCCCTCGTCGCCCTGCGCAATCTCCGCCGCCAGCGTGGGATCATCCACGAATCCGCTCATGAACAGCACACGCGTCGCGGGGCGTATCTCCTTCAGGCGCTGGGCCAGAATGCCACCCCCCATGCGCGGCATCACGACGTCGGTCAGCAGCAGCGCAATCGGGCCCTCGTGCTGCGCCGCCACCTCCAGCGCCGCCACCCCATCGTGCGCCACGAGGATGTCATATCCCAGCCCCTGCAACCCACGCCGGACGAGGTTCAGCACCAGGGCGTCGTTCTCCACCAACAGAATCGTGCCGGTGCCACGTATGGGCGAGCTGGATGCCGCCGGCGCCCCCACGTCGAGCTCCCGCTGGTCGCGTGGCAGAATCACGCGGATCGATGTGCCTTCGCCGACGGTGCTCGAGATGCGGATCGTGCCCTTCGCGGTGGTGACAATCCCATACACCGTGGAAAGACCCAGACCGGTCCCCACGCCGGCGGGCTTCGTCGTGAAGAAGGGTTCGAATACCTGCTGCCGGACCTCCTCGGTCATGCCGTGGCCCGTATCGGTGACCTGCAGCTCCACATACTCGCCCTCCGCGAGCCCGAACGTCGCCTCGGACAGCGCCAGCGGACGCACGTCAATCGTGAGTGTGCCGCCCGACGCCATCGCGTCGCGCGCGTTCACGGCGAGATTCACCAGCACCTGCTGTAATTGCGAAGCGTCGAGAGGCACCGAGTGCGCCCCCGGTGCGCGACGCACCTTGATCTCGATGGCGTCGCTCACCAGACGGCGCAGCATGGCGACGGTTCGGTCGAGCACCTCGACGACATCGACGGTCGTGGCCTGTTGGACCGATCGCCGGCTGAACGCGAGCAGCTGTCGGGTCAGATCGGCCGCCCGCTTGCTGGCCTCGAGGATGGGGTCCAGCAGCTCATGCCGGTCATCGCCCGCATCGAGCTCCAGCATCAGGGCCTCGCCACAGCCGGCGATCACGGTCAGCAGGTTGTTGAAGTCGTGGGCAATGCCGCCGGCCAGCCGACCCAGCGCGTCCATTTTCTGCGACTGCACGAGCTGCTGCTCCACCCGCCGCAATTGCGTCAGATCGAGGCCGTACCCCAGCACGTGCTCGACCGCGCCGTCCGCCCCAAACATGGGCACCATATGGCGCTGATAGTGTCGGGTCCCACCATCCGCGCCGTGCAGCTCCTCCTCGTACTCGTCGAAGGCGCGCTGCTCCACCACCCGGCGGATCGACGCCTCGCGCGCCTCCGCGAAGCTGGCCGCGCGCCCGCGATACGCCGCATACTCCCGATCGGTACGCCCGATGATCCAGGCCCGCAGCGCGTCGTCGCGGATCGCACTGGGCGTCACGAACTCGTAGCGACCGGTGGGGGAGAGCACGGCCATCTGTCCGGGGAGCGCCGCGAAGATCGCCTCAAAGAGCGCCAGACGGTCAGCCGCGCGGTCATCCGGTGAACGCGCCGTGCCGAACTGCCACAGCGTCCCGTTCAGCACGTCACCGTCACGGAGCGGCACGAACGTGCGCTCGAGCAGGTTTCCCGCGGCAGTCGTCAGCACTTCCCGGTGCACGGCCTGACCGCGCGCGCGCAGGAACTCGACGCCATCGAGATAGGCCGCGCGATCAAGAAACGCCGAGGCCAACATCTCGTGGAGCGCACTTGCCGGGCGGCCACGATAGTGATCGGCCGGCTCCGGCAATCCCACGTGCCGCAGCAGCGACGGGGTGCAGTGCTGCACGAGGCCATTGGCATCCTCGAGGAAGATGCCGGTGTCGTCTGGCGCGCTCGCGCCGACGTCGGAAGATGATCGGACGCTCATTGTGGAATGGCCACGTTAGCGTCGAGTTTCCCCCGCGTCCAGCGGCCGCCATTCCTTGTAGTGGAAGAGACGCAGTGAGGCGTACGCATAGCCTCGGCATCCGGTCGGGTTACGCGCGCAGCGCCGACACGAGCGCCTCGATCAGCTCCATCAGTTCCACCACCAGCGCGTCCGCCTCCTCGATCGTGGCGCTGCCTTCGAGGGCGATGCAGCGCGAGCGGCAGGTAGCGGCGCCGATCTGCGCCGCCGCCGACTTGAAGCGGTGCGCCAGTCGCTTGAGTGCCGCCAGATCGCGCGCCGCCAGCGCGACCATCAGCTCGTCGATCGTCGTGCGCGCCGATTGGGCGAATTGCTCGGCCAACAGGCGGGCATCGTCCGGATCACCGTCCACCAGCGCCAGCAGCAGCTCGGTCTCGAACGCCGCGGCCGGAGAAGCGATGGTGACTGGTGCCGCGAGCGGCGCGACCGCGACGGCCGCGTCCATCCCACCGGACGGCGCACCGCGACCATCTGCCGGTGCGGCCAGCCAGTGCGCCAGCAGCGAGTAAAACCGCTCCGGCACGATCGGCTTGGGCACGAATCCGTTCATCCCCGCCGAACGGCAGCGCAACCGGTCCTCCGGGGCCACGTTGGCGGTCATCGCCAGAATCACGAGGTCACTGGGAGCATGTCGCACCCGCAGTTGCTGCACCGCCTCGATCCCGTCCATCACCGGCATCTGCACGTCCATCAACACAAGATCGAACGCGGGATCGTTTTCGACCCGCGCGATCGCATCCAGACCGTTGCCGGCCACAACCACCGTGGCACCGAACCGCTCGAGCAGCTCGCGCACCACTTGCTGGTTGAAATCGTTGTCCTCCGCTACCAGGATCCGACGACCGCGCAGCACCGCCCGGGAATCGGCGGCGCCGGCCAACCGCTGCCGGGAGCGCCGTTCAATACGCTCTGAGGACTGCGCCACCATCGTAAACGGCACGGCGAAGCGGAACGTGCTTCCTACCCCCGGCTGGCTCAGCACCTCGATCGTCCCTCCCATCGCCTGCACCAGCCGTTGGCTGATCACCAGACCAAGCCCTGAGCCGCCATATAGTCGCGTCGTCGAACTGTCGGCCTGACTGAACGCCTTGAACAGGCGGTGTTGGTGCTCGGCGGTCAGCCCGATGCCGCTGTCACGCACCGCGAAGCTGATCTCAAGGATGTGATCATTGCTCCGGCGAAGCGCCGCTTCGATCCGCACCGATCCGCTGGCGGTGAACTTCACGGCGTTCCCCGCCAAGTTGATCAACACCTGCTGGAGCCGGAAAGCATCGCCGACCAGACGCGCCGGGATACCGTCGCCCACGGCGATCGTGAACGCCAGCCCCTTGGACTGCGCCAGATCTCCCACGATGATGCGCACCTGTGACAACACATCGTCGAGTTCGAACGGCTCCACCTCGAGCACGAGGGCGCCCGCTTCGATCTTCGAGAAATCCAGCACATCATCCACAAGGCCGAGCAGCCCCTGCGCCGCCCGCTCGATCTTGCTCACATAATCACGCTGCTTGGCATCGAGCGACGTATCGAGACACAGATGCGACAGCCCGAGCAGCGCATTGATCGGCGTACGGATTTCGTGGCTGATGTTTGCCACAAAGGCGCTCTTGGCCTTATCCGCCGCTTCGGCGCTCTGCTTGGCGCGCACCAGCCCCTCGTTGTACGCGCGATCTTGTGCGCGGGCTGTCGCCAGTGTGCCGCGCAGCTTGCTCAGGGCTCTGCTGAGCTGGCCGATTTCACTGGCACTTTGCGAGGACGTGATGGCGACGTCGTAATCTTCCCGCTGCAAGGCATCGGCGACGCGCGTGAGTTCCAGCACCGGTCTCGCAAGGGCGCGGGCCACCGAGAAGAACACGCCGAGCGCCAAGACAAGGATCAGACCGAGTACCTGATACACCGGCCGGTTGAGATCGCGGATGCTGGCGTCGATGCGCTCAGGAGACGTCGCGAGCAGCACGTACCCGGATAAACTGTCGGTCGTGAACGCGGCTTGTTCATACAGCAGGCCGCTGTTGCGGTGATCGAGCACAACATCCGCTTCGATCGAGCGGGGATTCACGGCGAACACACTTTCGCGGCCGTTTTCGCCGCGCTGCACGATGGCCACAAAGGCGAAGTCGTTGGATGCCGTCGTCGCGGCAATGGTGCGCGCGAGCGCATCGAACGCCCATTGGTCAACGGCCAGCTCGACGCTCAACGCCGTGACACGCGCCAGCTCTTCCATCTTGCGGCTGGTGGTATCCCGGAACAACTCGGCTTGCCGGTTCGGGTAATACACCCCGAGGGCGAGAATCGAGAGCGAAAGCGAGAGCGCGAAAGGTAGCCAGATGCGAAACGAGATCCCTTGCAGGACCGAGCGCAGCGTCATTCCCGGACCCGGATCACCAGCGCTCTTGGAATGCCCGGCGTCGCGGTGGGTACCATTCCGATTGCGCCCGGCGTGCGCTGCACGAAGGCGATCACATCAGCGGCCGAGTCTTGCAACACCGGCGGGTTGGCGCGCCCTTGAAAGACCAAGGCCAGCCAGAAGCGCTGCATGCCCGATCGCGTCATGCCCAGCGCCTGACGTGCAAAGAGGTCGGTGAAGTCCGTACGTACCGATGGCAGTACGACCGTGACGGCTTGCTTGGTCGGCCACAGCGATTGTTCGCCGCGGAAGATGCGGCGGATGTCCGCGATGGTCACGGCAGGCAGCCCGGTATTGTTGGCCACGACCACGAAATCAAACGAAACGGCGGTGCTCGCCGGAGGTTGGGCTGCGAGTGGGCGCCACGACGGTACCAGCGCCGCGCCGGCCAGCAGCAGACAGAATCGCAGGATCAGCATGCGCGCGCCCTAAAACCCGTACGCCAACTGCAGGCGAAACCCATAGGCGTGCGTCAGGTGCCTGTGGCGCAACGACGACGCCACGTCGATGTGCTCACGATGCATGGCGCGCTCGCTGCGGCGCTCCACCTGTGCCTTGACGTTGATCAGCGGGCTGAAGTCGTAGCGATAACCCACACCGACCTTGCGCTTGTCCATCGGATACACATGCAAGTCGTTGTCGGCAATCCGAATCAGGTCCGCAAACGCATACGGCACCCCGCGCTCGCCGAGCCGGAAACCCAGATACGTAAAGTTGGCGACGTTGCGCGCGGCACCGAGGCTGTCGGTGCCGGACACGTTGTAGCTGAACTCGTTGAGCACCTCCACACGCTCCGTAAACCACGCGACCGAGGCACTGGTGAGCTGAAACGTGAGGGGACCGCCGTACGCGCCCGTCGCCGGCCGACTGGACGCCACGGTGTGACCACTGTGCGTGCCGTACGCATTCTTCGACATGTGGTCGTAGTAGTACGACGCGCTCAGGCGCAGATTTTCGCGCGGCTTCACATGCACGGCCATGAGCGACGACGGGGAGGTCCCCTTGGCCGCCGCATCGGTGGACGCGACCCCGTTGCCCACCATCACGTCGTAGCCGAAGCGGGCCCCGCCCAGATTTTGGCCCTGGAGCTGCACCCCCAGCGTATGCAGGGGCACCAGATGGCTGAACGCATACGGCCGGTCGATGACCGGGAAGAACAGACGGCCGTGGTGGTACGAGTCGTTCCAGTAATT
>JARIEV010000051.1 GCA_031127225.1 Gemmatimonadota bacterium
GTGGGCGCACATCGGCGGCTTCGTGGTGGGGGCGCTGCTGGCGCGGTGGTTCGAGAATCCGGAGCTTGTGCGCCGGAAGTCCACCGTCAGCGATGCCAAAGTGGTTTGGCGGTGAACTGTTTTCGCGCGACACACGGCAGAGCCCGCGTGTAACGATGGGAATTGCTTGTGGCGTTCCGGCCCCGGAGGCGTGATCGTTACGGAGCGTTCGTGCCGACGTGACACCCGTTCCCGTTGATTCTGCAGGGCAGGCCGTGCTCCGGGCGCGCCATGTTTTCTCCCAGCCATCCGTGCCGTGAAGCTTTTCTCCAAAGACGAAACGTTTTTCGATCATTTTCGGCAGCTTGCCGTGTATATGGGTAGCGCGTCGAGTTTGCTGCGCACCCTGCTTGAGAACCCCGCTGAGGCCACGCGCATTGCGGTCGAGATCAAGAAGGTCGAGACCGACGGCGATGCCATCGTGCACCTGATCAACCAGCGCATCGACACCAGCTTCGTGACGCCGCTGGATCGTGAGGACATTCACGTGCTGGCCACGCGCCTCGACAACGTGATTGACCTGATCAACGGCGCGGCGCGACGGGTGGTAATGTTCCGCGTGACGACGCCGCGGGCCGGTGGTGTCCAGATGGCCGACGTGCTGGTCCGGGCGAGCGCGGAGATTCTCGCCTCGGTGGGCGACGTGACCAAGCGCGTGAAGATGCTGGAGCACGGTCGCAAGATCAAAGCGCTGGAGGAAGAGGGCGATGTGCTGTACGCACAGTCCGTCGGTGCGCTCTTCGAGCATGACGAGCCGGCAATCGAAGTGCTGAAGTGGAAGGAGATTTTCGACGCGCTCGAAGAAGCGATCGACGAGTGCGAAGATGTGTCGAACGTGCTGGAAAGCATCGCGCTCAAAAACAGCTGACGATTCCGTGGTCAACTTCGTCATCTTCATCGTCGTCGTCGCGCTGGCGTTCGACTTCATCAACGGTTTTCACGATTCCGCGAACTCGATCGCCACGATCGTCGGGACGCGCGTTCTGAGCCCGCTCGCCGCCGTGATCTGGGCGGCCACGTTCAATTTCGCGGCGCTGTTCTTTGTGGGGACGGCGGTGGCCAAGTCGGTGGCCGCCGGCTTCATCGACCTGAACGTGGTCGATGCGAACGTGATTCTGGGCGGGCTGCTGGGGGCGATCATATGGAACCTGATCACGTGGTGGTTCGGTATCCCGTCCAGCTCCTCGCACGCGCTCATCGGCGGCTACGCCGGTGCCGCTGTTTCAAAGGTGGGCTTCTCCGCCTTATTGTGGGGCAAGAAGTGGATTGAGACCCTCTCGGCCATCGTGCTCTCGCCGTCGATCGGCATGCTGATGGGGTTCCTGCTGATGGTGCTGGTGTTCAACGTGTTTCGAAAGGTGACCAGCACTAAGGCGGATAAGTTCTTCCGCGTGGCGCAGCTCACCAGTTCGGCGCTGTTGTCGCTGGCGCATGGCGGCAACGATGCGCAGAAAACCATGGGTATCATCGTCGGGCTGCTGGTGGCCACGCAGGCCACCTTCGCCGACCAGACCGGACTGCTGAGCCACCTGTACGTGACGTCGCTGCAGGAGATCCCCGTGTGGGTTGAGCTCAGTGCCTACACCATGATCTCGTTGGGCACGCTGTTCGGCGGCTGGCGGATCGTGCACACCATGGGTACGCGGATCACGAAGCTGCGCCCTGTGGGTGGATTCTGCGCGGAGACGGCGGGGGCGCTGGTCATTTTGTCGGCGTCGAAGTTCGGCATCCCCGTGAGCACGACGCACACGATCACCGGCGCCATTGTCGGGGTGGGCGCCACCAACCGCCTCTCGGCGGTGCGCTGGGGACTGGCCAGCAAGATCGTGTGGGCGTGGGTGATCACCATTCCCGCTGCGGCCGCCATGGCCGCGATCTCGTACCGTTTGCTGGCCGCGTTCAATCCACTCTGATCCGCTTCCGGTCCGGCGCGGGACTCCGCGCCGGACGCCCGCCATGGCTTCGTCTACCGCGCTGTCGCTGCCGTACCTGAACCGCGAGCTGAGCTGGCTCGACTTCAACGCGCGCGTGCTGGAGGAGGCCCTCGACGAGCGCGTGCCGCTGCTGGAGCGCCTCAAGTTCCTGGCGATCTTCAGCACGAACCTCGACGAGTTCTACATGGTGCGGGTGGCGGGACTCCGGCGGAAGGTGGCGGCGGGTGCGCCGCAGTATCTGCCCGATCCGCTGTCGCCGCCGGAACAACTCGATGCCATCCACACCCGGGTGCGCGAGTTGCTCACGCGGCGCCATCACGCGTTGCACGCGCAACTGTTGCCGGCGCTCGATGCCGCCGGGATCAAGCTGCTGGCGATGACGTCGTTGTCTGAGGGGGAGCGCGAGCGGATTCATGCGTACTTCGAATCGCAGATCTTTCCCGTCCTGACGCCGCTCGCGGTCGATCCCGGGCATCCGTTTCCCTACATCTCTAATCTTTCGCTGTCACTGGCGGTGGCCATCGGCGATCCGGAGAACGGCAAGGAGCACTTTGCCCGCGTGAAGGTGCCGCGGTCACTCCCGCGGTGGGTGCCGGTGGATCGCGACGGAGAGCACAGCTTCGTGCCGCTCGAGGAGGTGATCGGCGAGCACCTCGGTGCGCTGTTTCCGGGCATGACGGTGAAACGCTGGTTCACCTTCCGCATTACGCGCTACTCGGACCTCGATCTGGGGCAGATCGATCAGCCGGAAGATCTGCTGGAGACCATCGAGCAGCAGGTGTTCCAGCGTCGATTCGGCGAAGTGGTGCGCCTCGAAGTGCAGCGCGACATGCCGCAGAGCATGCGCCAGCTGTTGCTGGAGGAGCTGAGCGACAGCGAAACCCAGCGCGTGGCGCCGCTGACCGTGCGCGACGTGCACGATCGTGACGATCTGCTCGAGCTGGGTGATCTCATGCAGATCGCGGCGATTGATCTGCCCGAGCTGCACGACGCGCCGTACACGCCGGTGGTGCCGGCGCCGTTCCGCGACGGGCGCAATCTGTTCGAGGTGATCCGCGAGCGCGATGTGCTGGTGCACCATCCGTACGAGTCGTTCGGCGCGTCGGTGGAGGCCTTTCTCGAGGCCGCCGCGAACGATCCCCAGGTGCTGGCGATCAAGCTCACGCTATACCGCACGTCGGGCGATACCGCCATCGTCCGCTCGCTGACTGAGGCGGCCGAAGCGGGCAAGCAGGTGGCGGTGATCATCGAGCTCCAAGCACGTTTCGACGAGCAGAACAACATCACGTTCGCCCGCACGATGGAGAGCTACGGGATCCACGTGGCGTACGGGCTGCCCGGGCTCAAGACGCACGCGAAGACTGTGCTGATCGTCCGGCGTGACCCGGACGGGATCCGCCGCTATGTGCACGTGAGCACCGGCAACTACAACTCGAAGACGGCGCGGCTGTACACCGACATCGGGCTGTTCACGGCGCATCCGCAGATCGGTGCGGACGCGAGCGACCTGTTCAATTCGCTGACCGGCGTGTCGCGTCAGAAGTTCTACCGGCGGCTGATCGTGGCCCCAGCCAACCTACGCCGCCGGACGCTCGAGCTGATTGAACGGGAGGCGGATCACGCCAAGGCGGGCCGCGGCGGGCGCATCATTGCCAAGATGAACGCGCTGGTAGACCCGGAGGTGATCGGCGCTCTGTACCGGGCATCGCAGGCCGGGGTGGAGATCGACCTGATTGTGCGCGGTATCTGCTGTCTGCTGCCGGGGCTGCGCGGGGTGAGCGAGCGCATCCGGGTGGTGAGCATCATTGGCCGGTTTCTCGAGCATTCCCGGATCGCGTACTTCGCGAACGGCGGCAATCCGGAGTACTACATCGGGTCGGCGGACTGGATGCCGCGGAACTTCGATCGGCGCGTGGAGGCGATGGCGCCGATCGACGACGTCTCCTTGCATCCCCGTCTGCAGCGGGTGCTCGAAACGTGTCTGGCCGACAACCGGCAAGCGTGGGAGCTTGGGGCCGACGGCACCTACCGCCGTCGCGTGCCGAGCGGGGCGGACGTCTGTGCCACGCACGCGGCCCTGATCCGTGACCCGTGGGGCGGCGCGGCGCGAAAGGCCGCACCGAAGGCCGCGCCGAAGAGGAAGCGGCGCGAATCCGGGGAGAGTGACGCCACGCCGCCGGAGCGCGGCACGGCGTCGTAGCGCCGCGCTACTCCCCGTCGCCGTCGTCGTCGGCGGTGAGTTCGGTGCCGTCGGGCATCACCACGATGATACTCCGGCCCAGCACGTCTTCGAGCAGTTGACGTTTCCGGCTGGCGCCCCAGCACTCGAGACGCACGTTCGTGGCGCCCTGCGCCTCAGTGACCGACACGCGCAGCGCCTCGGCGGTCACCTTGGTGTGCAGCGTCCCCACGGCCGCGACGTGCCCGCGGTCCATGCCATCGGCGAAGCGCAGGAGGGCGGCGAGTTTCACCACTTTGTCGCGCGACGCGCGGTCGAGCTGTGCAAAGCCGCGATGCTTCATTTTCGGCGGCGTGCCGCGGTGATAGCGGGCGACATGGGCCACGATGATCTGGTCGGCCGGGGTCATGCCCAGCAGATCCGCGTGGGAAATGAGGTGAAACGAGTGCTTGTGGTGCTTCTCGTAATTGATGTGATAGCCCACATCGTGGAGCAGGGCAGCGTCGGCCAGCAGCCGCCGGTCCGCCGCCTCGAGCTGCATGCGCGGGGCGAGGGCATCGAACAGCTGGAGGGCCAGCCGTTGCACCTGCCGTGCATGCGGCTCTTCGTAGTGACACCGTTCGGCGAATTCACGCACGGACCGCTCGCGGGCCACGCCCGGATCCGCCACCACCGGCGTGACCCGCGCCGATTCAAGCAGCAACCCCTCACGGATGCCGAAGGCCGATGCCATGAGGTCCTGCGGGTCGAAGCGGCACAGCACTTCGGCGGCCACGGCGAGCCCGGCCACGATGATGTCGGCGCGTGCCGGGTTGAGCCCCGGGACGTACGCGCGCTCGTCGCTGTCGAGGCGCTGGAGCCAGTCGAGCACGTGCTCGAGCTCGACGCGCGTGACGCGGGTGCCGTGGGGCGAGCGCACGCTGACCTGCTGTCGTGCGAGTACGATGCCCGCGAGGTTGGTGAAGGTGCCGCCCGAGCCGATCACCTGGGCGCCGCGCCAGTCCTTCACGGGAACCGCGCGCTTAAGGCCATCGCGCACATGGTCGCGCAGCGCGCGCACACGGCGTGGGCTTACCCTGGGCGAGAGAAACCGCTCCGTGAGCCGCACGGCACCGAACGGGAGTGAGGCGACACGTTCGATGAGGCCATCTTTGGCCAACACGAGCTCGAGCGAGCCACCGCCGATGTCCATGACGACCGTGCGGCCGGCGCCCAATTCGAAATGGGCGAGGGCGCTGCGGAAGCAGAGCAGCGCCTCTTCCTCGCCGCTCAGAATGCGCACCGTCCGCCCGGTCAGTGCCTGGACGCGCGAGGTGAAGTCGGCCCCGTTCGTGGCGTCGCGCACGGCACTGGTGGCCACGATCTCGATGCGCGCGGCACCCAGCTGCGCGGCGAGCGTGGACATGCGATGCACGGCCGTGACGGCCGCCTCGATCGATTCGGGCGACAGCGCGCCGGTGGCATCGAGGCCCTCGCCGAGCCGCGGCATGGCCTTCATTTCGTCCACCACGCGGATCTGACCGGTGGGGGACACATCGGCTACGATCTGCCGGATGGAATTCGACCCGATGTCGATCGCGGCGATCCGGATGTCGGTCGAAGCGGTCGTGAGGGGTGCTGTCATGTCTCGTCGCGGGAAGAAGGCGTCGGGGCATCGTCGTCGAACCGGTGACGAATCTGCTTGCCTTCTGCAAGATACACGGCGTCCTCGCCGATGTTGGTGGCGAGGTCGGCCACCCGTTCAAGATTCCGGCTCACCAGCAGCAGTTCGAGGGCGGGCGCAATGGCCTGCGGGTTGCCGAGCATATCCGCCAGCAGCCCGCGGAAGATCCCTTCGTGCTGCGCGTCCACGTCGTCATCGGCTCGACCGACGGCGCGGCCGAGGGCGCCGTCGCCGCGGATGAACGCGTCGAGCGCGTCGCTCAGCATGGCCCGCGCCCGCCGCGCCATTTCCATGAGGGCCGGCACGGGCGGAATCTCGCTGCGCTGGTCCACCAGCCGCACCACGCACTGCGCGATGTTGACGGCGTGATCCCCCACGCGTTCGAGGTCGCTCGACACCTTGATGGCGCCGATCAGGAAGCGCAGGTCGCGGGCCATGGGCTGCTGCAGGGCGAGCATGGCGATGGCCTGATTCTCCGCCTCGACTTCGAGCCGGTCGAGCTCCTCGTCGGCTTCGATGACGGCGATCGCCTTGTCGCGGTCGCGCTCGAGCAGCGCCTCGACGGCCAGCGCCACCAAGGATTCGGCGCGTTCAGACATGTCGAGCAGTCGCTGCTTCAGCGATCCGAGCTCGTCGTGAAAATGCCGGTAGCCCGCTGAGACCTCACGCATCAGCCGAACCTCCCGGTGATGAATGCTTCGGTGCGCGAATCGGACGGACGCGTAAACATCCGGTCGGTGGCGCCTTCCTCGACGAGGACCCCGTCGACGAGGAGGATGGTCCGGCGCGATACGCGGGCGGCCTGATGCAGGTTGTGGGTCACGATGATGATGGTCAGTTCCTGCTGGAGGTCGTACAGGAGTTCTTCGATCCGCTGGGTGGCCTGCGGATCGAGGGCGCTGGTGGGCTCATCGAGCAGGAGGACACTTGGCCGGTTGGCGAGCGCGCGTGCGATGCACAAACGCTGCTGCTGCCCGACGGAAAGCGTGAGGGCGTTGTCGTACAGACGGTCCTTGACGTCGTCCCACAGCGCGGCGCGGCGCAGGGCGTCTTCCACCGTGTCGTCGAGCGCGCGGCCGGACTGTCCCAGGTTGAGCCGCGGGCCGTAGGCCACGTTGTCCGCGATTGAACGCGGAAAAGGGTTGGATCGCTGGAACACCATGCCGACCCGTTGGCGCAAGGTGCTCACGTCCATCGTGTCGTCGTACACGTTGTCGCCGTCGAGCAGCAGCCGTCCGGTGGAGCGCGCGGTGGGCAGCGCATCGTTGAGGCGGTTGATCGAGCGCAGCAGCGTACTCTTGCCCGATCCGGACGGGCCGATCAGGGCGGTCACGGAGCGCGGGCGGATGGCGACATCGATGTTGTGCAGCGCCGGCGTGGCGCCGAACCACGCCGAAAAGCGTTCCACGATCACGGCGCCGGGCAACGCGCGGACGTCGGTGTTCATCCGAAGCGCCCCGTGACATAGGCTTCGGTGCGCGGGTCCGACGGGGTGGTGAACAGGCGGCGCGTGGGGGCACACTCCACCACGCGTCCGCCCAGCAGGAACGCGGTGGTGTCGGAGATCCGTGCCGCCTGCTGCATGTTGTGCGTGACCATGATCACCGTCACGGTGTCGCGCAGATCGTAGAGCAGCTCCTCGATGCGTTGGGTCCCCATGGGATCGAGCGACGCGGTGGGTTCGTCGAGCAGGAGGACGTCGGGCTCCACCGCGAGCGCCCGTGCGATGCACAGGCGCTGCTGCTGACCGCCCGACAACACCATGGCGCTGCCGAACAGCCGGTCTTCGACTTCGCGCCACAAGCCCGCGCGCTGCAGCGCGACCTCGACGCGCGCCTCGATTTCGCTGCGTGGCATGGCGCGACGGTGCGCCGTGACCCCGGCGGCCACGTTCTCAAACACCGACTGGGTCACGAAGGGGGTGGGGCGCTGGAACACCATCCCCACCCGTCGGCGCAGTGCCACAGGATCAGTGATGGCCGCGTACACCGGGAGGGCGCCGATGGTGATGTGCCCCGTGACGAAGGCGTGCTCGTCGAGTTCATGCAGCCGGTTGATGCAGCGCAGCACGGTGCTCTTGCCGCAGCCGGACGGTCCGACGATGGCGAGCACGCGCCCGGCCGGCGCGTCGAGCGCGAGTTGCCGCAGCACGCTCCTCGTGGCGAAGCCGGCGGAGAGGTCCCGCACCTGCACGTGCGGCGCGCCCGCGGTCTCAGTCATCGGCGCGTCCTACGCGTGGTGTGACCGACGCGAGTAGGCGTGCGCGCGTGCGGATCACGGCGCGCGCCGCCACGCTGATCAGGGTGACGAGCACGAGCAACACGAGGGCGCTGGCCCACGCCTGGGCGCGCCAGTCGTCGTACGGACTTTGCGCGTACGCATAGATCTGCAGCGGCAGCGCCGCGATCGGCCGGGCTGGGTCGACGGACCAGAACGGATTGCCGAACGCGGTGAACAGGAGGGGCGCGGTTTCGCCCGCCGCGCGCGCGAGGGCGATCAGGACCGCGGTCAGAATCCCGGGCATGGCGGTGCGCAACACCACGGTGAGCGAGGTGCGCCACCGGGAGAATCCCAGCGCGAGCGCCGCTTCCGACAGCGCCACCGGGACCAGCCGGACCATTTCCTCCGTGGCCCGCGCCACCAACGGCATCACGAGGACGCCCAGTGCAATGCCGCCGGCCCAGGCGGAGAAGTGCCCCGACGGCCGCACGATGAGCTCCCAGGCGAAGATGCCCATCACGATGGAGGGCAGACCGCTCAACACGTCCGCCAGCAGGCGCACGACGCCGGCGAAACGCGCGCGGCGGTGTTCGGCCAGATACAGCCCGGCCCCGATGCCAACCGGAACGGCCACGCTCATCGCGATGGCGACGAGCAGCAGCGATCCGACGATGGCGTTGGCCACCCCACCGGTCCGGGCGCCGGGCGGGGCGGGCATCTTGGTGAAAAACGTCGGCGTGAGTTGTCCGACGCCGTTGACGAGCAGGTGCCCGAGGATCACGAGCAAGGGCACGACGGCTACGATCGCGGCGCCCCAGGTCAGTGTCGTCATCACGGTGCCGGTGCGCCGGCGGGCGGCGGCTCGGGTGGTGGTCACGACCACCGTCCGCCGCCGGTGGCACCGCCGGATGCGCTACCGGATGCGCCACCGCTGGCGACGCGTTGCACGAGCCAGCGGGCGAGCAGGTTGACGAGCAGGGTGACCACGAGGAGCAGTGCCGCCACCGCCATCAGTGCGGACACGTGGCCGTTGCTGGAAGCCTCGGCGAATTCGTTGGCGAGCAGCGCGGCCATACTGTAGGCCGGATCGAACAGGGAGGTGGGGATGGCGTGCCGGTTGCCGATCACCATGGCCACGGCCAGTGTCTCGCCGAGGGCCCGACCGAGGCCGAGCATGAGACTCCCCACGAGCCCCGACTGCGCGGCCGGGAGTACGGCATCGCGCACCACTTCCCACGGGGTGGCTCCGAGGGCGAGCGCGGCTTCACGCTGCGCCTGCGGCACTGCCAGCAAGACGTCGCGGCTGACGCTCGCGATGTACGGGAGAATCATGATGGCCAGTACGAGGCCGGCGGCCAGCAGGCTCGGCCCGTAGGCCGGACCACGGACGAACGGGAGCACGTCGCCCAGCGGGGTGAGCGCCGGCATCAGGGTGCGGCGTAGTAGCGGAATGAGGACGAACACCCCCCAGAGGCCATAAACGACGGAGGGGATCGCCGCGAGCAGATTGACGAGGAACGCGACCGGTTCCCGGAGCGCGCGCGGTCCGATGTCGGAGGTAAAGATGGCCACGCCGATGGCGAGTGGCGCGGCGACGAGGAGGGCGATCCCGGAAGAGAGCAAGGTGCCGGCCACGGCCGGCAGCGCCCCGAACCGGGCCCGGGGCACGTCCCATGTGGTGCCGCCGATCAGTTCGCCGCCGTGCAAGAGCAGCGCCGGCCACGCGCTGCGCACGACCACGACGGTGAGCAGCACCAACACGAGCGGGATCGCGGCGGCGCAGAGCGTCGTGACGGCACGGTACGCGCGATCAGCGAGCGGTGTCGGCATGGCGGGGAAACGGGAAATCGGGCGGCGGTACGGCCAGGGATAACATAGCCGATCCGTGGCGGCGACCGGTCACCTCGGGGTCGTGCGTGTGGTGTCGAATGTGGCGTCGAGCGACGCATCAAGGCGATCCACAATGCGTGCGGCGGCCTCCGAGGGGAGCGGGACATACCCGAGGGTGCTCGCCACGTCCGGATTCTCGATCAGGGCCCAGCGGACGAACGCGGCCAGTTGCCGGCTTTTCACGGGACCGATGGCCGACGGGGCAATCAGCATCCACGTGAACGAGGCGATGGGGTACGACTGCGCACCCGGGGCGTTGACCAGCGACACGCGCAGGTCCGGTTGGCGACGGGGGGTGTCATCGCCAAGCACGCGTGCCGCCTCGAGCGCGCTGGTGGCGGCCGACGCGATCTCGAACGGCATCGGCGAGATGAACCGCCCGGCGGCGTTCCGCACATGCACCACCGGCAGACGGTTCTGCCGTGCGTACACGACTTCGAGGTAGCCGATGGCGCCCGGCATCTGCTTGACCTGTCCCGCCACCCCCTCATTGCCCTTGCCGCCGATGCCCACCGGCCAGCGCACATCCTTGCCGCGTCCCGGCCCGGTTGCCCAAACCGTGCTGACGGCCGACAGGAAATCGCTGAAGATGAACGAGGTGCCGCTGCCATCGGCGCGGTGCACCACAAGAATATCGGTGGCCGGCAGCGTGAGGGTGGGGTTGAGCGCCGTGATGCGCGGATGGCTCCACCGGGTAATGGCGCCGAGGAAGATGTCCGCGATGACGTCGGGGCTGAGATTGAGCGGCCGCGTCAGTCCCGGGAGGTTATACGTGATGGCGACGGCGCCGATCACCGTGGGGATGTGCAGGACCGTCATCCCGGCGCTCGCGAGTTCGTCATCGCTCATCGGGACATCGGTGGCGCCGAAGTCGACGGTGCGGGCCACGACCTGCCGGATCCCGCCGCCGGATCCGATGGACTGGTAGTTGATGCGCACGTTGGTGCGCGTGGCGTACTCGTTGAACCAGCGGGCGTACAGCGGATACGGAAACGTGGCGCCGGCGCCGGTGAGATCGACGCGGGTGCTGCTGGGCGCAGGAGTGGCGGCGGAGTCACTGCTCTGTGCCGCTTCCTTCGGCGCCGCGGTACACGCCCCGAGGAAGAACAGCGGTGCCGTCAGCAAAGCGAAGCGCGTCATCACAGATCCGTGGAGAGACCGACGAACTTGAACCGTCCGTCGCGCTCAATGATCGTGCCGAAGAGCACCCCCTCGACGGATTGCTTTCCGGGTGCCTCAAGTCGTGCTTCGCATGCGCTATGCAGCACGTTGGCGCCTTGCGTGTCCGGGGGCGTCGGACACCGGAATCGGCTCACCGTGGCGCGGCTTCCCCCGAAGCGATTCACCAGCTGCGTTGCCCCTTTGTTCGACGACGCCAGCAACTGCCCCCAAAGGAGTTGTGGTGGCGCCTCGTACGGCGGCTTGGCCATCGGACTCTCCGGGTAATACAGCCACGCGAACTCGTGACGATCCATGATCATCGCGTTGAGGTCGCTGGTGTCGTTCTTCGCAATGGCGGCCGCCCATCGCGCAACCAGCGCCTCACGTGATGGACTCGCATGCCGCAACGTGTCCGTCGGCGGCAGCGCCTCGCGGAAGCGCCGGAGCTGTTCGGCAACGGGGAGAATCGAATCGACGACGCCGCCGGCGGCGACCACCTCGGCGATATGCTTGTCCTGCTCGTCGGCGGGCGAGGGCGCCGACTTGTCAGCGCAGGCCGTCGTGACGGCCAGCAGCAGGGCGCCAAGGTGCCGGCGCGACATGGAGAATGGAGACATGGTATCGGAATAAGAGAACGGCCGGTGCCCGAGGGGCACCGGCCGTTCGAGCTAAGTGCAAGCTAGCGCGTTCGTGCGCCAGCCGCCGCTGCCACCGGTATCAGTTGCGGGCGTAGTTCGTCCAGCCCGCCCACCACTTGGCGCCACCCGGTGCCGCCGCGCCGCGGTACGCGGTCGGCGTGATGAACGTGCCGACGCGGGCCGCAATGCGCGGATCAGCAGCGAAGCTGTTCAATCCACCCGTGGCGATCGGTGAGGTGGCCGCGGGCGACCAATCGAAACTCGCGCTATTGGTGGTGCCGGACACCGTCGGAAGGCTCGTGAACAGGCTTGCGGCCGTGACCGTCCCGGCACCCACGACGATGTTGGAGTTGCGCGCCGAGAACGCCGATTCCTGGCCAAAGTCCTTGCCGGCCGCGTCAAAGTTCGCGCCGCTGGCCAAGGTGCCGTTCTCGGCGAAGTACAGGTTGCGCACGATGAGCGAGTCCGCCTGAAAACGGTTATTCGTCGTCGAGTCGCGGAGCGAGATCGCCGCGCGAGGCCAGCGCGCGAGCACGCCGTTCAGGTAGTAGCCACCCGTACCGCGACGGAATACCGCACCAACGCCACCCGAGCCCGGAACCGTCACACCCGTCGGCGTACCGATCAGCGTGAAGTTGGCGAACACGTTCATGGTGTACAGTCCATCATCGCGTCCCGCACTCTGTGCGTTGGCTCCGCTCGGGGCGACACAGCCGCCACCGCTGCAGCCGTCAATCTCAAAGCCCTGCGGATCGGTGGACACGGCGCCGGCACCGGCGCGCGGCGTCGGGTAGAACGTCTGCATGGCGATCATGAACTGGTTGAGGCCGCGATAGCCTTCCGATCCATCAAAGTGGTCGTCGCCCGCCTCGTACGACACCAGATACTTGGCGTTTACGGCGCCACCGAACCATTCAAAATTGTCATCGAGACCCGCGAGGGCCTGCACATACTCGACCGTCGTGCCGCTGCCAACGGCAGCGAAGGTGAAGGAATTCAGTTCGGCGTCGGTGAGCGTGGCGTAGCCGGCGAACTCCACCCGCACATAGCGCAAGGTGCCGCTGTTGTCGGTGTCGACCGTACCGCCGGTGTAGATCGTGCCGGCCTGGTTGGCGCCGACCACCGAGCCGTTCGAACCTTCGACGATGATGTTTCCGGTGCGATTCGCGCGACCGTTGCCCACGATGATCAGGCCGCCCCAGTCACCCGGCGACCGATTGCCCGCGCTGCGCTGCGACGTGAAGACGACCGGCGCCGCTGCAGTGCCGTTGGCCACGATCCGCGCGCCACGAAGGACGAACAGGGCCGAGCCGAGCGCCGTGGTGTCGCCGACGATCTTGGTGCCGGCGTTGATCGTGAGCGTTGCCCCGCTGTTCACGTAGACGAAACCGCGCAGGACGTAGTTCGTGTCGGGCGTGAGCGTGCGGTTGGCCGCAATGGAGCCGCTCAGCGTGACCGTCGGGTTGGCCGTGACGCTGTATGCGACGGTCGCGGTCGCGGTCGCGTTCGACGTCACAGTGGCCGGTGATCCAGTAACGGCGGCGTTGTAGCGCACATTGTTGGCGATCACCTGGGCCGCGGCGACGGTATACGTGCCGGGGGCAACGCTGTACGTGGCCGAGGCCGTCGGCGACTGCGTGTACGAACTTGGGCCGGTCACGGTGACGGAAGCATTGACGCCCGTGGGCAATCCCGAGACGGTGACGGTGAGCGTGCCGTTCGCGGGGGTAACGGGCCCGGCTGGATCATCGCTTCCGGAGCACGCGGCAAGCGCGAGCAGGCTGAATGATGCAGCGGCGATGGTGCGGAAGCGCGAGAGGGTCGTCATAGGGAGGTTTCCGTGGTCTTTGGGGGTGCAGCAAGAGAGGCGCTGTATTCCACCTTCGTAGAAAAACGCCAAGTTCTGTGGCGAAACGGTGATGGCCCGGTCACGGTTGTGTCACCGTGCCGGGCCACCGCGCCGTTCATCCGTCTTCATGTAGCCCGGTCCGCGCTGGCGCGCGGGTGCCGGCTACCCTACTGGCGCCACGACAGTCCGACCGAGAACGTCCGGCCCGCGTTGTAGCCTTCGCGCTCCAGTTCTCCCTGCATGAAGCGGTACCGCGCGTCAAGCAGATTACGCGCGTCGACGCGTGCGGAGAGGCTGCCCAAGACCGGGAAGCGCAGCGACAGGTCGACCATCTGACGCGGCTTCTCGACGATGTTCGGCAACGGCACGACTCCCGCCGCCTGAATGCGCTCGCCGACCACGTTGTAGAGGATGGTGGCATTGGTGCTGCCGGAGAGCGACGAGTAGGTCATGCCGGCGTTCACCACGTACGGCGCCTGGCCAACGAGCCGGCGCGTGCGGTCGGTCACGGTGAGTCCACCGAGCGTGTCGAGGTCAACCGACGAACTCATGAGCGTGACATTGCTGAAGCCCGTGAGCGATTCCGCCCAGCCACCGAGGAACCCAAGCTGCTTGCGGAGCTCGAGTTCGACGCCGGCATTGACGGCACTGAGTGCATTTTGAAAGCGCGCCTGATAGGCGCCGGAGGTGGCCTGCTCGACGCGCTCGATCGGGCTGTCGAAGCGCTTGGCAAACACGCCGATGCTGAGCACTTCACCGGAATTCGGGAACGCTTCGTAGCGCAGGTCGATGTTGTCGATCAGCGAACGACGCAGTTGGTCGTTGCCGGTGACACTCACGCCGCCGAGCACGTCGCGGAACGTGACCGGTGCCAGCTCGCGATACTCGGGACGCGCGAGCGTGCGCGTGATGCCGAAGCGCAGGTTCTGGGTTTCGGTCAGCTTGGTGTTGACGAGCAGAGACGGCAGGACATCGGTGTTGTTGAGATTCGCCGACGAGGTAAAACCACCCTGCGTGGACGCGTTCACGGTGATGTCGGCCGACTCCACACGGGCGCCAGCGATCACGCGAACGCGACTCCCGACGCTCCAGTCGGCCATGGCGTACCCGGCGACGGTCCGGTCTTCCGCCGAGTACGAACCGGCTTGCCCGACTGGCTGCACGTTGATGAGGCTGCAATTTGCACAGGCTTGATCCGCACCAAAGATCACGTTGGGCGTTTGGCTGCGCACGTTATCGGCCGCACGACTGAGAAAGGCGTAGATCGGTGCATCGGCGCGGCGATCGGTCGACCGCGCGTAGGCACCAACCTTGAGGGTGTTCTGGTTGGCGACCTCACCGAGGGTGATGGTGTGATCGAGCTGCGCCGTGTTGTTGGTTTCGGCCAAGTCAAAATACAGGCGGCGAGCACCGTCGAGCGAGCTGAGCAGCGTGTACTGGCCGGTGTTGTTGCGGGCGTAGACCACGTCGGAGCGATCCGGCTCGCGGCGACCGGTGTTGGCGTAGGTGACCGCCCACGATGTCTTGTTGCGGTCGCCCAGCTGATGCTCGCCGGCGCCGGTCACGGTGGCCACACCGCGCTCGACATAGCGCAGGGTCGTGCGGGCGATGCTGTCGCCCAGGTTTTCATCGAAGCCGCGATCCGTTCGGGCCTCGTTGTCGGCGCTGCGGGTCATGGTGGAGTTGAGCGAGACGCGCGAGCTCTTACCGAGGAGCGTGGAGAAGTTGGCGATCCCCCCCCACTGCGCACTGCTGCGGCCCGTGGTCCCGCTCACCGACGTCAGTGGCACCACCGTGTTGTTGGCCCCCTGATTGCCGACCGCGAACTGCTCGTCGGCCCGCACTTCCTCCGAGTAACCGTAGCTGCCGCTGAGCACATAGCCGATGCGCTTACCGAGGATCGAGTTGCCCCCCGTTGACGCGCCGAACGAGCCGTTGGGGCCACCCGCGCGGGGCGACGGGCTCCAGACGTTGCGCTGCTGGAGCACCATTTGGTTGAACTGACCTTGGGAGACGTTGCCGAGAAAGTTGGCCTGAGAAATCGCGTTGGGAATGCGACGGTTGCTGTTGGCCAAGCCGAGCAGTTCACCACCGGCCCGCGGGGCGAAGGGCAGCGTCTGCCCAAGCACGCGGCTGTTCGCGCCGAAGCTCGTGGAGTAGTTGATCTGACGCGACGCCGGGAATTCCTTCGTGCGGATGTTCACATTCGCACCGGCGAAGTCGCCGGGTTGGTCGGGCGTGAAGGTCTTCGTGGTGGTGACGTCCTGCAGCAGGTTCGCCGGGAACAAGTCCAGCGGCACCACTTTTCGTTCCGGTTCAGGGCTCGGGATGCGGGCGCCGTTCAGCGAGGCGGTGGTGTACCGCTCACTGAGGCCGCGCACTTGCAGGTACTTCCCGTCCTGCACCGTGACACCGCTCACGCGCTGGGCGGCCTGCGCGGCATCACCGTCCGGGCTGCGCGCGATCTGTTCGGCCGTGATGGAGTTCACCGCGTTCGTGGCGGTCCGCTGCAAATTCAGGGCTTCGTTGACGGTGCCCTTTTCTTTGGTGGCCGTCACGCTGACCGCGGCCAACTGCAACTCGGCGCTGGTGAGTGTGATGTCCTGTTCGAGCGATCCGTTGGCCGGAACCAAAATGCCGGTGACCGTCTTCGGCCCGTAGCCAATGCGGCGCACCTGCAGCGTGACCGTCCCGGCGGGGACGCGGGCGATGGTGTACCGGCCATCGACGCCCGACTGCGCGCCGATGGTGGTGCCCACCACTTGAACACCGGCCGCCGCAATACCTTGGCCGGTTTTGGTGTCGACGATGCGGCCGGTGATCCGACCGACTGGGGCGTCAGCGGCTTGCGCTGCAATGCGTGAAGCGGGGACGACGGCAACCGTCATCGCCAGCGTCAGATGACGCGCGAAACGGGAAAGCACGTGGGCGTAGGTCCGCATGGATGATCAGGTCAGCTAATGTTGAGACGGCCGGCGCGTCCAGTTGAACGACCGGGGGCCACGATGCGAGACCACAGGGATTTCGCACCGGGAAAGCTTCGTGACGCAGGTTTCGGTCTCCACACGGTTGTGCAACGATCGTGTCACGACGCGCCGAGCCGGGGCGCAGGAGGTGAGGGGGCTGGTGCGAGCCCGAGCGCTGTGATATTCTCGCCCGCATCATGCCTGCTTCCGATCCGCTGCTCGAACGGCGCCGCGTCGCCTCCCCGCCGCCCACTGATCCGCAGACCCGCGCCGAGGCTCTATCGGTTGCGGCGCGCGCCCTGCGCGCCGCCGAGCACGTCTGCGTGTTCAGCGGCGCGGGGATATCCGCCGAGAGTGGCATCCCGACCTTCCGGGACGCCCAGAGCGGATTGTGGGCCCAGTTCACGCCGCAGGAGCTAGCGACGCCCGAGGCCTTCGCGGCGCACCCGACGCGGGTGTGGCAGTGGTATGCGGCCCGCCGGGCGATGGTCCGGGCGGCTCAGCCCAATCCCGGGCATCAGGCACTGGTGACGCTGGCCTCGCGGGTGGCGCACTGCACGCTGGTCACCCAGAACGTGGACGACCTCCACGAACGGGCGGGCTCCCGCGACATCATCGGGTTGCACGGTTCGCTGATGCGGGCGCGCTGCAGTGCCGGGTGTCCGGGTACGATGGTGCCTACCGACGCCATGGCGCTGGAGCCGCCACCGTGCCCGGCGTGCGGCGCGCTGATGCGCCCCGATGTGGTGTGGTTTGGCGAGTCGATGCCGATGCCGGCGTTCGAGGCGGCACGCAGCGCGGCCGTGGCCTGCGATGTGTTTCTGTCGATCGGCACGTCGAACGTGGTGGAGCCGGCGGCTTCGTTGCCGTGGATCTCGGCCACGCACGGCGCCACGGTGATCGTGGTGAATCCCACGATGGAGGGGCAGCGCCGCGGGCCATCCATTTTGCCTATCGAGGGACCCGCCGGGGTGATGCTGCCGCGGCTGATCGCCGAGGCGTTCGCCGGGCGGCGCGCTCGGCGGCACGACAGCGGGGGGGCGGCCGCTTCACGCGGCGCCGGTGCCCAAGACCCCACGGTGGACGCATCCGTCGACGCGGCTGACGAGTCCACCCCGCCGGCGGCCTAGTCGGTGGCGGCCTAGTCGGCGGCGGCTCAGTCAGCGGCGGCGGCTGTGTCGTCGGCGGCCGTGTGTTCCGGACCGGGCACCCACGCGGAAATCGTCGTGCCCACACCGGCGTTCGATTCCGCGTTGACCGTGCCCCCGTGTGCTTCCGCGAGGTGGCGGACGATGGAAAGGCCGAGGCCCGTACCGCCCACTTCGCGGGCCCGCCCCGGATCCGCGCGGTAGAAGCGCTCGAAAATCCGGGGGAGATGGTCCGCCCCGATCCCGGAGCCCGTGTCGCGCACGCCGATACGCATCCCGCCGTCTTCGGGCACGGCAAACAGGACGACGGCGCCACTGGTGGTGTGGCGCAGCGCGTTCTCTGAGAGGTTGCTGAGAATCTGGCGGACGGCGGTGGGGTCCATGTACAGCGCCGGGGCGCCCGGAGGGAGCTCCGTCCGCAGGTCGACGCCCTTGGCGGCTGCCGCGGTCTGGAGCGGGGCCAGCACTTCGGCCGCGATGGCCGCGAAGTCGAGGTCCACCGGATTAGGGATCCAGCCGCCCGACTCGATGCGGGACAGGTCGAGCAGGTCATCCACGATGCGCTGCATGCGACGCACGTTGGACTCCGCCATGCCGAGAAACTGACGGCGCAGCGCGGGCGGCAGCTCCTCGTCCTGCAGCGTCTCCACGAAGCCGCCAATGACCGTGAGCGGGGTCCGGAGTTCGTGTGACACGTTGGCCACAAAATCGCGGCGCACGGCCTCGAGGCGCCGGATCGGGGTGAGATCATAGAGCGCCAACACCGCCCCGCCGCCGGGGAGTGGGCGGGCCGTCAGCGACAGCGTCCGGTCATCGACGCGCACTTCGTCGGGGGTGGCGTCGCTGCCCGACAGCACGGCCGCGAGAGCCTCGCGGAGGGTGCGGTCGCGGGGGAGAAAGTCGGCGGGGAAGGGGACCGGCTCGCGCAGGCGCAGCAGCTGCCGCGCCGTGGCGTTGATGCGCACGACGCGCTGCCGTGCATCGACCGCGATTACTCCTTCATTGAGCGACTCGGTGAGCGCGACCAACAATGCCTCTTCCCCGTGCAGGGCTTGCAAGCGGGCTTCGAGCTGTTCGGCGAGGCGGCGCAACGCTTCGGCCAGGTCGGCCACCTCACCGCCGGCAATCGCGCGGGAGGGACGCTGGGTGAGGTCGCCGGCGGCGAGCCCACGCGCTACGTCGCGCAATTCTTCAATGGGGCGCGCCACGGGGGCGGCCAGCACCTGCGCGAGCGCCACGCCAACGAGCAGCGCCGCGAGCCCGGCGATCACGATGTCGCGCCGCACCTTGGCGAGAAACTCATCGGAGGCGATGGCGGTGGCCGCAGGCTCTTCGGCGCGCACGCGCTCCGTGACGCGCCGCTCGACCGCGAATAGCACGATGCCCACCAGCAGCGTGGCGACGACGAAGCTGTTGACGACCAGCCGTTGCGCAAGTCTCACGAGCCGGGCGCGCCGGTGCTCAGCTGCCGCGCGGCGGAGCCGCCCGGAAGCGGTACCCGAACCCGCGCACGGTTTCGATCAGATCACCGGCGGCACCCAGCTTGGTGCGCAGCCGCTGGACGTGCATGTCCACCGTGCGCGTCTGAATGTCGGGCGCGGCGTCCCAGACGGTTTCCAGGAGTAGGCCGCGTCCTTGCACGCGGCCGCGGCGTTCGATCAGCGTGAGGAGCAGCTTGAACTCCGTGGGGGTGAGTTCCACTGGTTGCCCATCGACGCGCACGGTCATGGCGGCCTTATCCACCTGCAAAGGGCCCATGACGAGCGTGCCGGAGTTGGCCGGCGTCGTGCTGCCGGTGCGTCGCAGAATGGCGCCCACGCGCAAAACCAGCTCGGCCGGACTGAAGGGCTTGGTGAGGTAGTCGTCGGCGCCCAGCGAGAGCCCGCGGATCCGGTCAGGCTCCTCGCGGCGGGCCGTGAGCATGAGAACCGCGATGTTGCGCGTGCTTTCGTCGGCGCGCAGCTGTTCGAGCACGTCGAAGCCGGAGAGGCCGGGGAGCATGAGGTCCAGCACGATCAGCGCCGGGTGATCCCGGCGCGCGTGGGCAAGGGCGTCCTGACCGTTGGCCGCCATGGACACGTTGTAGCCAAGTTTGGCCAGATGGTACGTGACGAGCGCCACGATTTCCGGTTCGTCATCGACGACGAGAATGCGTTCGGTGGGCGGCGCAGTGTGCATCGAGGCTCAGGCCGGTTCGGCCGGTACGGGAACGGACAGGGGAGTTCGGGCGGCGGCGCGCGCGGTGAGCCGCCGCTGGATCTTGGCGACGATCATCTCGATGGCGACCGTGTTGTTGCCGCCACGCGGAACGATGACGTCCGCGTAGCGTTTACTGGGTTCAACGAACTGCAGATGCATCGGCTGCACGGAACTGAGGTACTGGTCGAGCACCGACTCGAGTGTCCGCCCACGCACGGCGGTGTCCCGCCGGATGCGGCGGATCAGGCGGATATCCGCATCCGCATCCACAAAGACTTTCACATCACAGAGCGCCCGCACGTTGGCGTCCGCGAGCAGCAGGATGCCGTCGACCACGATGACGTCCGCCGGCGCGATGCGTCGCGTCCGCGGACTGCGCGAATGGGTCGCGAATTCGTAGACGGGCATGTCCACCGGTTCGCCGCGCGCGAGCGCGTCGAGGTGCCGGGTGAGCAAGTCCACGTCGAAGGCATCGGGATGGTCCCAGTTCACGTGATGCAACTGCGTGAGCGTGAGGTGACGGAAGTCGCGGTAATACGCATCCATTTCAAGGAACGCGACGGAGGCATCGGGG
>JARIEV010000052.1 GCA_031127225.1 Gemmatimonadota bacterium
GCCCAGGATATTCCCGAGTTTGTCGCCGATGGCGCGGCCGACGTGGGCGTGACGGGGATGGATCTGGTCAAGGAGTCCGGTCGCGACCTACGCTCCCACCTTGATCTGGGCTTCGGCAAGTGCCGCCTCGTGGTCGCCGCCAAGGACGACTCCGGCATCCAGTCGGTCGAGGACATCGGATCGCTGGGAAAGCCGGCCCGGGTGGCCACCGTCTTCCCGCGCATCACGCGGACCTTCTTCGAGGAGCGCGGCCGCCCGGTTGAGGTGGTCCCAGTCTCGGGCGCCGCCGAGATCGCGCCGCACCTTGGGATCGCCGACATCGTGATCGATCTCACGTCTACAGGCTCCACCCTCAAGATGAACGGGCTCCGGGAAATCGAGACGGTCATGCGCTCGAGCGCCCATCTCGTCACAGCGGCCGCCGGCCCCCGCAACGGTGACCCGTCCCGCCTGCAGGAGCTTGGCGATCTCGTCACCGCACTCGGGTCGGTAATCCGCGCCCGCGGCCAGCGCTATCTCATGGCCAATGTGCCGCGCGACGCCCTCGCTGAGGTCCGCGCCGTGCTCCCGGGACTCAACGGGCCGACGGTCATCGAGATCGCCGACCACGGCAAGTACGTGGCGGTGCATGCCGTGGTCGCCGCCGACACCATCTACCGCACCATTTCACAGCTTCGCGCCTTGGGGGGCGAAGGAATTCTGGTCACCAGAATCGAGAGGCTCGTGCCGTGACCGACACCCTCGCACTGCGCGCCCGCGGCCCGCTGGGCGCGCTCGACAGCGAGACGCGCACGGCGATCACCAATCGCGTCGGCACAATCGACGGAATGGTTCGCAGTCGAACTGATGCCATCATCGCCCGCGTCCGCGCCGATGGGGACGTCGCGCTGCGGGCCTTCGCCCGCGAGTTCGACGGGGTCGATCTGGAGGAGATCGAGGTCCCGCGTCATGCGTGGGACACGGCGCTCGCTACCCTCGACCCGGCGCTCCGACGCGTCCTGGAACGGTCGGCTGCCAACATCGCGACGGTGCACCGTGCATTCCTGCCGACGGCCACCGAATGCTGGCCGGAGCCGGGGATTCGCGTCGTCCGGCGCCCCGACCCCCTCGGTCGGGTCGGCATCTACGCGCCCGGCGGCCGGGCCGCTTACCCTAGCTCCCTGCTGATGGGCGTCATCCCGGCCCGCGTGGCCGGGGTGCACGAGGTCGTCGTCTGCTCCCCGCCGGGCCCGGACGGCCGACCATCGCCGGTCGTTCTCGCGGCGGCCGCACTGGCCGGCGTCGACCGGGTCTTCGCGTTGGGCGGCGCCGGCGCCATCGCGGCCATGGCCATCGGCACCGACACCGTACCGCAAGTGGACCGGATCATGGGTCCGGGCAACGCGTACGTGGCCGAGGCCAAGCTGCAATTGGTGGCCGACGTGGCCATCGATTCCCCCGCCGGCCCCAGTGAACTGCTCGTGCTGGCCGATCACACCGCCGACCCCGGTGCGGTCGCCCGCGAACTCATGGCGCAGGCGGAGCACGATCCAGACGCGGCCGTCGTGGCCGTGCTCGTGGGAGACGACGACGTCATGACGACGCTCGCCGGTGCCGTGGAGTCCGCCCTGCTGACGCAGCTCGAGCACGCCCCCCGCGCCGCCATCGTACGGCACGCGCTGGCGGCGCGCGGCGCCATCGTCACGGTGGGTACACTCGCCGAGGGCGTGGCCTTCGCCAATGGCTGGGCCGCAGAGCATCTGTTGCTGGTGGTGCAGAGCGACGTGCGCGACGCGACGCTGGCCGCGTTGCGGAGCGCCGGCACGATCTTCGTGGGCGCGACCAGCTCGGTGGCCTTCGGCGACTACATGACGGGAGCCAACCATGTGCTCCCCACCGCGGGGGCTGGCCGCTGCTACTCCGGCCTGTCCACGCTCGACTTCGTGCGGTGGACGACATGGCAGGAGGTCTCCGCCGACGCCGCTGCGAGCCTGTCGGCCGACGTGGCGGCCTTTGCCGACGCCGAGGGGTTGCCGGCGCACGCCGCCGCCGCGCGGGCGTGGTCGTCCAACGCGGTCACCGACGCCACTGGCAGCACGGGAGCGACCGTATGAGTACCCCACGCCACGACGCACAGGGTCGGCGGTCCTTCGCCCGCACGGCCTACGACGCGGTCCCGTTGTACGACCCCAAGCGCGCGCCGGTCGAGCTGGACCTCACCGACAACACCAATCTTTGGGGGATGCCGCCGGCCGCCGAGCGCGCCTGGCGCGACGCCCCGGTCTCGCGGATCACGCGCTACCCCACGCTGTACGCGGCGGAGCTCAAGCAGGCGCTGGCAGGGTACGTGGGTGTCTCGCCGGACATGATCGTCACCGGCTGCGGCTCCGACGACATTCTCGACAGCGCGATGCGCGCCTTCGGTGAGCCGGGCGACGTGGTGGCCGGCCCCGAGCCGTCATTTGCCATGATCCCGATCTTCGCGCGCATGAATGCGCTCACGTATGCGGGGTGCGTGGAGCTGCCGTCACACCAGCCCGACCTCGACGCGCTGCTGGCCACCAAGCCGGCGCTGTTGTACCTGTGCTCGCCGAACAATCCCACCGGCACGCTGCTGGCGCGGGCCACAATTGAGCGCGCGCTGCGCGAGGCACCCGGTGTCGTGCTCCTCGACGAGGCGTACGCCGAGTTTGCCGGGGTGTCGGCCATTGATCTGGTGGCGCACTCCGACCGGCTGCTGGTGATCCGGACCATGTCGAAGGCCTTCGGCCTCGCCGGACTGCGCATTGGCTATGCCGTCGGGCAGCCGTCGCTGGTCATGGACGTCGAGAAGTCACGCGGCCCCTACAAGCTCAATGCGATGGCCGAACACGCCGCCGCGGTGGCGCTGCAGCAGGACATGCCGTGGGTGGAGGAACACGTGGCGCTGGCGGTCACGCTCCGCGAGCGGCTGGCCGACGCGCTGCGCGCGCGCGGCTTCGCACCGCTGGCATCGCACGCCAATTTCGTGTGTGTGCCCGTGCCGGACTGCGTGGACGTCGGTCAGGCCCTGCGCGCCCACGGCGTGGCGGTGCGCCCGTTTCCGGCGCTGCCGCACATCGGCGATACGCTGCGGATCAGTGTCGGCCCGTGGTCGATGCTCGAGCGCTTCCTCGCCGCCTTCGATGATGTCATGACCGCGCGGCGCACCACATGAGCGAGCTCCGTGCCCACACGGGTCACCCGCTGCGCGTCACGGTCTTCGACTACGGCGCCGGCAATCTGCACTCGCTGGTCAAAGCACTCGAAGCCGGCGGCGCCGTCGTGCACGTGGACACCGATCCCGTGCGCGCTGTCCGCGACACCGATGCGCTGATCCTCCCCGGTGTGGGGGCCTTCGCGCCGGCGGCCGAACGGCTCGCCCCGGGACGTGAGGTGATGCGCGACGCGCTGTTGGCCGGACTGCCGGCGCTGGGCATCTGCTTGGGGATGCAGCTGCTGTTCAACGGCAGTGATGAAGGGCCTGGTCTCGGGTTGGGGGTGGTGGACGGGCAGGTCACCAGACTGCATGCCGCACAGGTGCCGCAGATCGGCTGGAACCGGCTCGAGGACATCACCGATCCACTGTTGCTGGCCTCGGGGCTCGACGTGGCCTACTACGCCAACAGCTTCGTCTGTCGCCCTACCGCGGCGCACACGCCGTTCGTGAGTGCGTGGAGCGAACATGAGGGCGACCGCTTCCCCGCGTCAGTGCGGCGCGGCAACATCATCGGCACGCAATTTCATCCGGAAAAGTCCAGCGCCCCCGGCGTGGCTTTCGTGCGTGAGTTTCTGCAGTTCGCGGCTTCTTTCAGGAGTGCGTCATGATCGCGGTACCCGCAGTGGACCTGCGCGGCGGCAAGTGCGTGCAGCTGGTCGGTGGTGACTATGCCGACGAGCGCGTGCGTCTCGACGACCCGGCCGCCGTGGCCCGTGATTGGGCGCACACCGGCTTCACGCGCCTGCACGTGGTGGATCTCGACGCGGCCACGGGGCGCGGTCACAATCAGGACGTGATCCGCGAGATCCTCCGCGACGCCGCCGTGCCGGTGCAGGTGGGCGGCGGCGTACGGGACGAGTCCCGCATCGCATCGCTGCTCGACGACGGCGCCACTTGGGTCGTGGTGGGCACCCGCGCCGTGGAAGACGAAGACTGGCGCCACGAGATGGCGCACGCCTTCCCGGGGCGCTTGATCGTGGCCGCTGATGTGCGCGACCGGCTGGTCGTCACGCGTGGCTGGGCGGAAACGTCACGGCTCGACGTGATCGACTTTGTGCAGGAGCTCAGCGCGCTGCCGCTGGCCGGCGTGCTGGTCACGGCGGTGCATCTGGAAGGTCGGATGGCAGGAACGGACTTGCCGCTCATGGAGGATGTCGCGGACGCCAGCGCATGGCCGGTGTTCGCCTCGGGCGGCGTGACGTCGCTCGATGATATGCGCGCCCTCGAGCACCGCGGACTCGCCGGTGCCGTGCTGGGGATGGCGCTGTACACAGGCGTGCTCGATGCGCGCCGTCTCGCCGAGGAGTTCGGGGCATGACCGTTGTCATTCGGGAATCGAAGGAGACACAGATCCGCCTGGCCATCACCGCCGGCACGGGTGTGGCCACGGTGTCCACCGGCGACGTGTTCCTCGACCATATGCTCGTGGCGTTCGCGCGCTACGCCGGCGTGGACCTGAGCGTGCAGGCTACCGGCGACATGCGCCACCACCTCATCGAGGACGTGGCGATCACACTCGGTCAGGCGGTGGCGGCCTTTGCACCGGCCGGGTGCGCCCGCTACGGCGAACGCACGGTGCCCATGGACGATGCGCTCGTGCAGGTCGTGCTCGACATCGGCGGACGTCCGTACTACGAGGGGAAGCTGCCCTCCAATCTCTACGAGCACTTCCTGCGCTCATTCGCTGACAACGCCAAGGCCACGCTGCATGTGCGTGTGATCCGCGGTTTCGACAAGCACCACATCGTCGAAGCGGCCATCAAGGGACTGGGGTTTGCGCTGCGCGAGGCACTCGTGGAAACCGGCGCCGTGTTCAGCACCAAGGGCAGCGTGCGTCTCGAGATCACGGACGCGTGATCGCATGCTGACGCGACGCGTGATCGTGTGCCTCGATGTGAAGGGCGCGCGCGTGGTGAAAGGGGTGCAGTTCGTCGGCCTGCGCGACGTGGGGGATCCGGTGGCGCTCTCCGAGCGCTACGAGCAGGACGGCGCCGACGAGATCACGTTTCTCGACATCTCCGCCAGCGCCGAGGAGCGCGCTACGCTGCTCGACGTGGCGCGCCGCACCGCCGAACGCCTCTTCATTCCGCTCACGATTGGCGGTGGCGTGCGCACGGTGGACGACGTGGCGCGGGCGCTGCGGGCCGGCGCCGACAAGGTGTCGGTGAACTCGGCGATTGTCACGCGCCCGGAATTGCTCACCGAAGCCGCCGACCGTTTCGGCGCGCAGTGCGTCGTGGCCAGCATCGACGCCAAGCGTAATGCCAACGGCGAGTACAAGGTCTGGGTGAAGGGCGGTCGTGAAGAAACGGCGCTCGACGCGGTGGCGTGGGCGCAGGAGTGCGTGGCGCGCGGGGCCGGCGAAATTCTGCTCACGTCGATCGACCGCGACGGTGCACGCACGGGCTACGACCTCGCGATCACACGCGCCGTGGCCGATGCCGTGCATGTGCCGGTGATCGCCTCCGGCGGTGCCGGCACCGCGCAGCATCTGGTGGACGGGATCGTGCGGGGCGGCGCCGATGCGGTGCTCGTGGCCGGGATTCTGCACGACGGCGTGACGACGGTGCAAGCGCTCAAGCAGACGATGCGCGAGGCCGGACTGCCGGTGCGCATCACCAGCGCACCGGTGGCGGCATGAGCACGCGCGAATCACCGGCGGTGCTGCTGCAGGCCGCCGCCGAGCTGGCGCAGTTCGCGGCGGGAATCGCGATGCGCTGGTATCGCACCGGCGTTGACGTGGAACACAAGAGCGACGGATCACCGGTCACGATCGCCGATCGCGAAGCCGAGCGGGCGGCCCGCGCGTGGCTGGCGGAACGGTTCCCGCGCGATGGCGTGCTTGGCGAGGAGCTCGCCGATGAGCGCACCGATGCGCCACGGCGCTGGATTCTCGACCCCATCGACGGCACCAAGGCCTTTGTGCGCGGCGTGCCGCTGTGGGGCACGCTCGTGGCCTGCTGTGAAGGCGACACCGTGATCGCCGGAGCGGCCTGCTATCCCGCCGTGCAGGAAACGGTGGCGGCCGCCTTGGGCGAGGGGTGCTGGTGGAACGGCAGCCGCGCCACCGTGTCCCGCACGGCGCAGCTGCGTGAAGCCACCGCGCTGATCACCGACGACCGGTTCCTGGAACGTCCGCACCGGCGTGCGCACTGGCAGTCGCTGGCGTCGGAGGTGGCCGTGGCCCGCACGTGGGGCGACTGCTACGGCTATCTGCTCGTGGCCACGGGGCGCGCCGAGATCATGATCGACGACATCGTTAACCCGTGGGATGCCGCGGCGGTGTATCCGCTCATTACGGAAGCCGGCGGCCGTTTCACCGATTGGCGTGGCGCCGACACCGCGTTCGGTGGTGACGTGATCGCCACGAACGCCGCGCTCGGCGACATGGTCCGGCCGTTCTTGATCACTCCGGCACACGCCGCATCGCCGGACGCGACCCTGACTGGAGGTACCGCATGACATCCGCCGCCACGCTCGACCTGGATACGCTGGACTTCACCAAGAGTGGCGGTCTGGTGACGGTGGTGACGCAGGACGCCAGCTCCGGGGCAGTGCTGATGGTGGCACACGCCGACCGCGAGGCGCTCGAGCGCACGCTGGAGAGAGGCGAGATGCACTACCGCTCGCGGACGCGCGGGTTGTGGCACAAAGGTGGCACGAGCGGCAACGTGCAGCGCGTCGTGTCACTTACGGCCGATTGCGATGCCGATGCGGTGCTCGCGCGCGTGATCCCCGCCGGACCCGCCTGCCACAACGGAACCCACTCGTGCTTCCGCGACGAGGCGTTGTCCGCCGACGTCTTCTCGGCGCTCGACGCCACGATCGCCTCACGCATGCAGTCGGCAGCGACCACGACCGCGACCACGACCGCGGCCCCCGCACCGGCGAGCTACACGCAGCGCCTACTCGCCGACCGCAACCTGCGCCTGAAAAAGTTGGGGGAGGAAGCGGTGGAACTGGCCACTGCCTGCGTAGACGGCGACGTGGAACGCGCCACCGAGGAAACGGCGGATCTGCTGTATCACGCCCTCGTGGCCCTGCGCGCCGCCGGCGGCTCACTGGAGGCGGTGCGCGCCGTGCTGGCGGCGCGGGCACGGCCCACGGTCAGCTAAAGAATCGCGGTGATGACCTGCCCGCCGTCGAGATACACCCGCGCGAAGGCACCGTCGGGCGCATGTAACTCGACGAACGGTGCCTCGGCGGCGGTACTCACGTCACGGGGAGGCGTCGTGGCACCGTGCCGATGTGAAGCCGGCGGCGCACTACAGCTCCCAGCCCTTGCGGTACACCCGCGTGAGATACTGATCCGCGTCGGGGGCGTTGGTGAATTTCATCGCCTGACTGTCGTAGTTCACCTTGCGCCCCTGTCCCGCGCGTAACGCGGCCATCCCCAACAGCATGGTTTCGGTGAGCGGCGACGCCTGCGAAAACGGCGAGCTGGCCTTCGCTTCTCCCTTGGCGGCCTGAATCCAGTTCTGCTCGTGCGACACCGTGATGCGCGGCAGCGTCACCGGCACCTGCTCGGCCTTTTTCGCAATGGCTTCGGGAAAGATGCGCGGCTTGTTGCCGTACGTCTCGTAGAACATGATCCCCTTGTCGCCGATGAAGACGCCGCCGCCGCCATCGCTGCCGGGATTGTTCATCGGCACATCGTCGGGAAGCATCTCCGGGCGCGGCGGCATCAGCCCCCCGTCATACCAGTACAGTTTGAGCGCGTCACGCTTGCCCACCTTCGGGAAGTCGTATTGCACCATCGTGGCCATCGGATACGTGGCCGGATTCTGCGCGCCGCCGCCCCACGGACTCGACGAAGCCGCAATGGACGTGGGGTACGTGAGACCGAGCGCCGTGAAGGGCTGATCGATCAGGTGCGCACCCATATCGCCCAGCGAACCGACCCCGAAGTCGAGCCAGCCACGCCAGGCGAACGGATGATACGCGGGATGGTACGCAATCTCGGGCGCCGGTCCGAGGTACAGATCCCAGTTCAGCCCCGGCGGCAGTGAAGCATCGTTCGCGGCCATCGCGGTGCGTACGGCATTGTCGACGGTCCCCATGTTCCACTGGGGACGCGGGTTGGGCGGATTGGTCGGTGCCGGTGCGTTGGCCGCGCGCGGACGTGGAATCCCCTGCGCCCAGTACCGCACCGGGCGATCGGTCCACACATGCACCTGACGGATCTTGCCCAGCACCCCGGACGCGATGATCTCGTTGATGCGATGCGAGCCCTCCATCGAGTGGCCCTGATTGCCCATCTGCGTGGCGAGTTTCGGATTGGCCGCCGCCGCCTTCTGCAGCAGTCGCACCTCATGCACCGAGTACGCGAGCGGCTTCTGCACGTACACGTGCTTGCCCAGCGACATCGCAGCCAGCGCGATCGTGGCGTGCAGATGGTCCGGTGTGGCAATCATCACTGCGTCGATGTCCTTCTGCTTATCCAGCATCTCGCGGAAGTCCGTGTACTTCGCGGCCCGCGCGTAGGCCTCACCAAGCTGGATGTTCTCCGCGCTCGGCGGCCCCTGACGGGGCTTCAGCCGCGCCTCGAGCGAGCGCTCGACGTAGGCATAGTCCACGTCGCACACCGCCACGATGTTCTCGGTCAGCATCTGCGACATGTTGCTCATGCCCATGCCGCCGATCCCGACGCAGGCGATGTTGAGCTTCGCGCTGGGCGCTCGGACACCGGGGCCACCGAGCACAACGCGCGGCACAATCATCGCACCGACGGCGAGCTTTGCGCTGTCGGATACGAAATCGCGACGGGAATAGGGATTCGACACAGGAGGGCGGGAAATCGGTCGGAGACGACGCGCCGGACGCTCAGGCGGAAGGTGCTGGAATCATGATATATCCTTCGCGCCAGCATCCGTCGAGACGGAACGGCGGGTCGCCGGCGAATGCCACCCGCGTGTCGCGACCGGCAGCCCACCAGGCGCCGGCGATACCGCCAGCCACGGCCTGCAACTGATCGTGCGTACCGACCCCCTCGAGCACGATCCCGGTACCGCGTTGCAGCCGGTCTCCGGCGTCGCGGATATCGGCGGCGGAGGCGCGCCCCTTGGCCATCAGCGGAGTCAACCCGAGGGCGCGCCAAGCGGCGGTGGGAAAGCTTTCCGTGATCAAGCGGGCATCGGGGCGGGCGCCGGGCTGCCCCGGAAGCGCCCAGTCCCCATCAGCACACAGCGCCTCGAAGAGCGCGATCGAGAATGTGGTGAACCCGAGATAGCTGCGTGGCTTCACCCCGTCGGGCGGCAATCCGGTCTTGCCGGGCGCCCGCACGAGCCGCTCGCTGCGCCGGCAATGCGGCGAATCGGTGTCAGGACCCTTCCACCCCAGTGGCCCGTCGATGCACAGGCACTGCGCGCCGGCGGCATCGGCCGTCTCGCGAAGCCAGCGGGCCAGCGGGTCCACCGCCGGGCGCCCCCCGAACGGGACCGTCAGCGCGCGCGCCGACAGCGATTCGATCGACCCGTCGGTATCGGCAACGACCAGGGCCACACCGATGTCGCGGTAGTCGGCGCAGGCCAGATCCACTGACAACGCCACGCCGCGCCCCGGCGGCGAGAGACGCACGGGGCTCAGAACCGCAGCATCCGCGCCGGTGTCACTTTCGCCGGATCGCCCACGTAGGCCCAGCGCACCCGGCCCATGTACGTGCGCGCCGCCTGCTGAATCTGCTCCGGTGTCACGGCCCGCAGTTCCTCGACGAACTGCGCCGCGCGACGGAAGTCGCCCTGATACAGCTCCGCGCGTGCCAGCATGTTCGCCTGGTCGGCGTTCGTCTCGTTGTCGAGGAAGTACGTCACGATGAACTGCTGCACCAGACGGTCGAGCCCCTCGTCCGTGATCGTCCCCTCGCGCAGCGACGTGATCTGCTGCTGCATGATCGCCAGCACTTCGTCGGGCTGGGTCGTGGTGACGTACAGCCCACCCAGCGAGAAGGCACGCTCCACGAACGGGGCGTTCACAGAATACGTGAGGTTGCGACGACCGCGGACCTCCGCGAACAGGCGCCCCGACAGCACCGCGCACGCGAGGCGGAGCGCCGGGTAATCGGGGCTCGTGGCCTTGGGGCCGTGGAAATAGCCTTGGAGATAGTTGGTCGGCAGCGTGCGCTGCTCGATCACGTAGGCACCCGGGAGTTCCGCCGGCGGATCGGGGAGCGACCAGCGGTAGTCCCCCTTCGGCAGACGTCCCAGCGTCTCGCGCACCAGCGACTCCACCTTGGTGCGGGACACGTTGCCGACCACCACCAGCATCATGCGCGACGTGACGAATTGCGTGGCGTGATAGGTCTTGAGATCGGCGGCGCGGATCTGCGTGAGCGACGCCTCGGTGCCCGTGGGCTCGAGGCCGTAAGGGTGACCGGCGAAGGCGATGCTGTCGGCGAGATACTCCAGCAGGGCATCCGGGCTGTCCTTGCGCTGACGCGTCGCGGTGACGAACTGCTCGCGCACCAATTCGACCTCAGTGGGATCCAGACGCGGCGCCATGACACGGTCGGCGAGGATGGCCCAGGTGCTGTCGAGTCCTGTCGTGGTGGCGCGCAGACTGATCGTAGTCCAGTCGGCATTCGCCCCCACGCCGATGGCACTGCCGAGACGGGCCATTTTCGTGCGCAGGACATCACGCGGATACTTGGCTGTCCCCCGCTCACTCGCCTCCAGCAGCAGGGTTTCGATGCCCTGACTCTTGGCCGTCAGCTGCCGCGTCCCACCCAGCAAATACAGATTCGCCGCCACCACGTTGTTGGCCGTGACGCGACGGAGAATCACCGGAATCCCCGCCACCTCGAACTTCGACGTGAGCGTGTCGGTGGACGACGTCACCGCCGGCGAGAGCGCCACTGGTTTCGCCGGCGCCCGCTTGGCCGGTGTCGGTTTCGCGCTTGTCTTGACCGGCGCCTTCTTCACCACCGGCTGCCCCGCCAGCGCCCCGGCCGACGACACCGCCAGCACCGCCGCCAGCACAACACCATACCCCATACGCGCGACTCCAGACGGTGTCTTCACGGCCGCACCACCGGACGCATGGTGGGCGTCAGCAGCTCCGACTCGGTGAGCCCGATCGCTTTCCGCGCCTCGCTGGAGAGCAGGACGCTCGTGACGCGTGGCTTACCGGCCACATAGGTCTTCGTGTAGCGCAGGAGATCGGTGATGCGCTGCTGGGCCATCGTGTCCGTGTAGCCGAGGAAGTAGTCGAGGTTCGAGACGCTCCACCAGAACCCGATCGTGTGCGCGATTTCGGATGCCTTCTCAATGCCGAACGCGCTCGATACGGTGCGTTGCGCTTTCACCGCCTCCAGTTCGCGCACCGTCACGTACGTGGGATCCGTAAAGCGTGCGATCTCGCGCTCGAGCGCCGCCATGGCGACGCGGAACTTGTCGGGCGTCGTCTGTCCGCTGATGGAAATCGGTCCGGTCTGATTCAGCGTGTAGTAGTTCACGCCGACGCCCTGCCACAGCCCCGTATCCACCAGATTCTTCTGGAACGTCGAGCCCGGCGTATTGAGCACGTCGCTGAACACATCGGCCGCGAAGGTCGCGCCGGGATCCTTGCCGACGCTGGGTCCCTGCCATTGGATCAGCACGGCCACCGCATTGATCGGCTCTTCGCTGATATGGGCCTTGTTGCCGTCGAGCGCAGGGATCGGCGGAATAGGATCGGCCACGAAAGGATCGGCGCCGCGAGGCCAATCACCAAACACCTGACGGGCCAGCGCGAACACCTGCTCGGCATTCACGTCACCCGTCACGATCAGCGCGCAATTGTTCGGCACGTAGTACTTGCGCTGGATCTCCCGCATCTGCGCCGTCGTGACGTTCGCGATCACGGTGCGATCGCCGATCGTGTTTTTGCGGCTGAACTGTCCCGGATAGAGCAGCGTCGTCGCCTGTTGCTGCCAATCGAAACCGGGCTGCGCCTCGTTGCGGTCGTACTCGCCCAGCACGACTTCCTTTTCGCGCTTAAGCTCATCCTCACGGAAGGTCGGGTTGATGAGCGCGCTGGCCAGAAAGCGCAGCCCTCCCGCGATGGAATCGGCCGGCAGCGTGAGATAATAGTTCACGCGTTCTTCCTGCGTAGTGCCGTTGAACACGGCGCCCAGTTCGGCGGCACGCTCGTTGAACGCCTCCGCGTTGGGCAGGTCCTTGTTGGCCTTGAAGAACATGTGCTCGTACATGTGCGCCAACCCGGCGTACTCCGGGCTCTGCGTAAACGCGCCGTTGCGCACGTCGATTTCGAGTGTCGCGATGGGCACGCCGTGATTTTCGATCACGATGACTTCCATCCCGTTCGCCAGCATCGTGCGACGCAGCACCTTCTGCAGTTCGGCCTTCGACTGCGCCGGCAGCACCGAAGGCATGGCCGCCGGGGCCGCGACGGCCAGCAGGGCAGCCAGCCAGAAGGGCCGAAGGCGAGGGTGGCGGGTAGGCGCGCGATGCACGCGGGCGCCGGTCGGTACAGGCATGCGACGTCGGGAAAGGGAAGGGCGGGTTACCACGCTGAAACGTGGCGTACGGGGCCGCTCCGGGGAATCTTTCGGAATGACTCCCGACCAGATGGCTGATGCGCTCGCGGCCACGGCGCCCGGCGTGCTGCCGCGCCACCGCCTGCCGTGCGGCGTACCGCTCGCCCCGTTCACGACCTTCCGGATCGGCGGACCGGCCGACGTGTTGTTCGAGGCCCGGTCGGCAGACGAACTCGCCGCCGCCATCACCGCCGCCCGAGCCACGGGAATCCCGTGGGTAGTCCTCGGGCTCGGGGCCAACGTACTCATCGGTGACCGCGGCGTCCGCGGCCTCGTGATCCGCAATCAGGCCACCGCGCATACCATGGCTGCCGACGGCCGCCTCTGGAGCGAAAGCGGCGCGATCGTCCAGGATCTGGTCCTCGACACGGTCCGCGCCGGGTGGTCGGGGCTCGAGCACTATATCGGGATCCCGAGCACGGTGGGCGGTGCGCTCTGGCAGAACCTGCACTTCCTCTCGCCCGCCCCCGAGCGCGAACGGACCATGTTCATCGCTGAGGTGTTCGAGTCGTGCGAGATCCTGGCCGTGGAGGGGGACCGGCGCGTGGTGAATGCGGCGTACATCCAGTTCGGCTATGACGACACCGTGTTTCACCATCGGCGGGACGTGGTACTGAGCGCCACGTTCCAGCTCACGAAGGCCGATCCGGCCCGTCTGCACCGGATCCTGCAGGAAAACCTCTCCTGGCGCGGGTCCCGGCACCCGTGGCTGCAGGTGCATCCCAGCGCCGGCTCGATCTTCAAGAAGATCGAGGGCGTGGGCGCCGGCCGCCTGATCGACCAGTGTGGCCTCAAGGGTTTCCGGGTGGGCGATGCCCAGATCTCGCACATTCACGCCAACATCCTGGTGAATCTCGGGCACGCCACCGCGGCCGATGTCCGGGCGTTGGTGGCACACGCACAGGCGGCAGTGAAAGAACGGTTCGGCTACGAACTGCAACCAGAGGTCGGCTTTATCGGGGAGTTTTAGCGCAGAGGAAACGATCGCGGGGGAACGGTGTCGAAACGCCCAAGAGGGCTGACACGTAGCCAATAGGACCCACCCTGCTCTCCCCCCGAATCCCTCCCCGACGTGCTCCGTCGTTTTCTGTCGCTCGCTGCCCTGCTCTGCCTCGCCCTGTCGGCGACCGTGTCACCCGCCGCCGCCCAGCAGGTGGACGTGATCCGGGGTCGAATTACGGGCGCCGACAATGAGCCGCTCGACAACGTGGCGGTGGTGGTCACGTCAATTTCCGGCAACGTCAATCGCACAGCGCGCACCGATCGTTCCGGCCGGTTCACCGTGACGTTCCCGGGCGGTGACGGCGACTATATCGTCAGCGTGACGGCGCTGGGCTACAGCGTGAAGCGCTTCGAGGTGAAGCGCGGGGCCGATGAAGACATTTTGATCGCCGACGCCAGGCTGTCAAAGGTGGGCGCCGTGCTCGACGCGGTGAAGGTCACCGCGGCACGTGAAAAGGTGTCGCGCAACGACGTGAGCCAAGATGTGGGCGGCACGGAGCGGGTGATTCAGAACAACAACGCGCTGCCGCCCGACCAGATGGGGGATCTCGCGGCGATGGCCGCGACACTGCCCGGTGTGCAGCTGGTGCCCGGTCAGGACGGCGGGGCGAACGGCTTCTCGGTGCTCGGTCTCGGCGCCGACCAGAACAACACCACCCTCAACGGCATGATGTTCGGCGGTGCGGGATTGCCGCGTGATGCGAGCGTGCTCAGCTCCCTCATCACGTCGCCGTACGACGTGTCGCGCGGTGGATTCTCCGGTGGTCAGTTCAGCCTGCGCACGCGTCCGGGTTCGAATTTCATTGGGCGGGGGCTGAGCTTCGTGGGCGATGCCCCGTCGCTGCAGTGGAGCGATGCGGCAGCGCGCGCGAATGGGCAGGAGTACACCAACGGATCGCTGGGCGGATCCGTGTCGGGCCCGCTGATTTTCGACAAGGCCTTCTACAACGTGTCCTTTCAGCTCGGCCGTCGCAGCAATGACCTGCAGACGCTGTTGAACACGTCGGGCACCGGATTGCAGGCGTCGGGCGTAGCCGCTGATTCCGTGCAGCGCCTGGTGGGCATTCTGCAGAATGCGAAGGTGCCGATCGGCTACAACGGACTGCCTTCCAGCCGACTGGGCGATCAGGGTTCGGTGTTTGGCGCCATCGACTTCACGCCGCCGTCGAGCACGAGCGGCGCGGCGTACAACCTCACGTTCAACGGCAACTGGAACAATCAGAATCCCGCGTCGCCGCTGAGCACCGGGCTGCCGACCACCAGTGGCGAGCGCACCTCGCTGAGCGGCGGCCTGCAGGGGCGCCACAGCGGCTACTTCATGCTGCGCGGCATCGGCATTCTCACGGAGACCTCCGGCGGCATCAGCGCCTCCAGCAGCGCCGGCTCACCGTACATGGATTTGCCGGGCGGGCGCGTGCGGGTGAATTCGAACTTCGCCGACGGCACGAACGGCGTGCAGAGTCTCGCCTTCGGTGGCAATCAGTTTCTCGGCACATCGCAGACGTCGAACAGCCTGTCGGCTATGAACACGCTGTCGTGGTTCAGCGCCAATAACAAGCACCGGCTCAAGCTGGGCACGGAAGTGCGCCGCGATGGCTCGTCGCAGGATCAGACGGTCAACCGGCTGGGCACGTTCGCCTACAACTCACTGGGCGATCTGCAGGCGGGGATTCCGATTTCGTTCACGCGCACGCTCTCCCCGCGCGAGCGCAATTCCAGCATGCTGGTGGGCGCGATCTCGCTGGGTGATTCGTACCGTCGCACCAATCGCCTGCAGTTCCAGTACGGCGTGCGGGTGGATGCCAACCAGTACCTCGATGCCCCGATGCGGAACACCGAGGTGGAACGCCTGCTCGGCGTGCGCAACGATCTGGTGCCCGATGGCGTGTTCGTCAGCCCGCGCGTGGGCTTCTCATGGCAGTACGGCACGGGACCGCAGATCGGCGCGTTCGATGGCGCGTTCCGTGGTCCGCGCGCGGTGGTGCGCGGTGGCATCGGTGTGTTCCAGAACACCCCGCAGGCCGCCCTGATCGGTTCGGCCATCGACAACACCGGCCTGCCCAGTGCGATTCAGCAGCTCGCCTGCGTGGGGCCGGCCACGCCGATTCCCGACTGGAACGCCTACGGCAATCCGGCCCTGATTCCCACGCGATGCGCCGACGGCAGTACGGGCACGGTGTTCTCGAACGGCGCCCCGAACGTAACGCTGTTCGCAAAGGACTATGCCGCGCCCAGCAGTCTGCGATCGAATCTGAGCTGGTCGGGGCCGATTCTCTGGAACCACTTCAATGCCAGCTTCGACGCCACGTACTCGCTCAACACGCGGCAGTCGAGCTTCGTGGATCGCAACTTTGCCGGTCTCCAGCGTTTCACACTGGACAACGAGTCCGGTCGTCCGGTGTACGTGCTGCCCAGCAGCATCGTGCCGCTGACCGGTGCGATCGCCGCCGGTGACGGCCGTGTGGCCACGCCGTTTCAGCGTGTGACGGAACAGCGCAGCGATCTCAATTCGCGCAGTGCACAAGGCAGTGTGCGCCTGTCGCCAACGAACTTCAGCACGAACTTCAGCTGGAGCATGAGCTACACCTACTCGAACGTGCGTGAGCAGTTCCGCGGCTTCACCAGTACGGCCGGCGATCCGCTGGCCGTGAACTGGTCGCGTTCCACATTCGATTCGCGCCACCAGATTACGTACAATCTGAGCTACAACGCGTTCGACTTGGTCCGGCTGGGTTGGTTCGGGCAGTTCCGTTCGGGTACGCCGTTCACGCCGACGATCGGTGGCGACGTAAATGGCGACGGCTTCGGCAACGATCGTGCATTCGTGTTCGATCCGGCGTCGAGCGACGCGGCCACGGCGGCCGGTATGCAGGCGCTCTTGACCAGCGGTTCGCGGATGGCCCGCGAGTGCCTGTCGTCGCAGCTTGGCACGTTGGCGGGGCGCAACAGCTGTCAGGGCCCGTGGGTGAGCTCGGCCAACCTGTCGATCTCGTTCAACCCGATCAAGCTGCGCCTGCCGCAGCGCGCCAACCTGTCGTTCAACGTGTCCAATCCGCTCGGCGCCGCCGACCTGATCCTGCACGGCGAGAACAACCTGCGCGGCTGGGGACAGCAGCCGTTCCTCGATCAGTCACTGCTGTACGTGCGCGGCTTCAACTCGGCTACCAAACGCTACACGTACGAAGTGAATCAGCGCTTCGGCGCCACCAACCCGCAGTTCAACAGCTTCCGCACGCCGGTCACGATCACGGCGCAGCTGCGATACGACATCGGCCCCACGCGCGAGCGTCAGGTGCTCACGCAGTCGCTCGATCGCGGCCGTCGCACGAAGGGCACAAAGGCGGGCGAGGCGTTGATCAAGGCGCAATTCGGCAACGGCGGTGTGCCGAATCCGTTGGCCACCATCCTGCGCGATCAGGACACCCTCAAGCTGTCATCCGATCAGGCCGACAGTCTGGCCACGATGAACCGCCGCTACACGGTGCGCTTGGATTCCATCTGGGCTCCCATCGCGAAGCGGTTCGCCGATCTCCCCACGCGCTACGAGCACGACGACATTTACGCGCAGTATGTGAAGGCGCGTGAAGCGAGCATTGACATCCTGCGCACATACGCGCCAGCCGTGAAGGCACTGCTCACCGACGTGCAGCGTCGCAAGTTGCCACCGTTCGTGGCCAGTGCGCTCGACGATCGCTACCTCAAGTCGATCCGCTCCGCGACGTCGGGCAGTGGCGGTGGCATGATGCTTCCCGGCGGCGGCGCAATGATCATGGGCGGCGGCATGGGCGGCGGCACCCAAACCATCATCATGCGCCAGTGAGTGCATCCACCGCTCCGCACGCTGTTCTTCCCTGGTTCAACCTCACCTACGGACCCGCATTCATGACTCGACATCGCGCTTCCCTGCTCACCCTGACCGCGCTGGCCATCGCGCCGGCGCTGGGGGCGCAGGCCTCGGGGCCGCAGACGCGTCCCCCCATCCGGCAACTCGGTGCGGTGCACGCCACCACCACCGATTCGCTGGGCATGGTGAACAATGTGCGGGCGTTGCCCGGCGGCCGATTGCTGATCAACGATGCCACGAGCCGTCGGGTGCTGCTCGTCGACTCGACGTTCAAGATCATCAGCATCGTGGCCGATTCCACCAGCAGCACGGCCAACGCGTACGGCCCGCGCTCAGGGAGCCTGATCGCGTTCCGTGGCGATTCCACGCTGTTCGTCGATGCGGCGTCGCTGTCGATGCTGGTGATCGACCCGGCGGGCAAGATTGGACGCGTGATGTCGGTGCCGCGCTCGCAGGACGCAATGATGCTGGCCGCCGGTGGACTCGGCACCGGCGCGTACTACAGCAACGGCTTTCTGGTGTATCGCGGCATGCCGGGGATCCGCATGCAGATGAGCGCGGCCGGAACGCCCACGATGCCGTCGGTCGCCGACACGATGGCGATCGTGCGCGTGAATTTGCAGTCGCGTGCGGTGGACACGGTGGGATTCATCAAGATCCCGAAGACCAACACCAACATGACGCGCAGCGACGACGGTAAGATCAGCATTTCAATCGAAGTGAATCCGCTGCCGGTCGTCGACGACTGGGTCGTCACCTCGGGCGGCGACATCGCCCTGATCCGCGGTAAGGATTATCACGTAGACTGGATGTCGCCCGATGGCACGCATCGGGCGTCGCCCAAGATGGCCTTCGACTGGAAGCGGCTCTCCGACGAGCAAAAGGTGGCGCTCATCGATTCCGTGAAGGCGATTCGCGATCGCGCGGCGGCGGCGAACCCCGGAGAGGGGAACCAGATGGCGGCGGCATTCGGCGCGGCGCTGGGCACCGGTGGCGCGGCTGGCGGCGCAGCGCCGCAGATGGTCATGCGGTTCGAAGCCCGCGGTGGCCCGGGCGGCCCCCCGGGCGGCGGGGCGGCACCGCAGATCATGGCCCCACAAATCAACTACGTCTCACCCAGCGAGCTGCCCGATTATCAGCCCGCGTTCTTCGCCACCAGCGCCAAAGCCGACGACGACGGCAACATCTGGATCCGCACGATTCCCACGAAGCCGACGCCCGGCGGTGCGGTGTACGATGTGGTCAACGCCAAGGGCGAAGTGGTGGATCGCGTGCAGATCCCCGAGAACCGCACCATTGTGGGGTTCGGCCCGGGCGGCGTGGTGATTCTCGCGGCGCGTGATGGCATGACGACGACGCTGGAGCGGGCGCGGGTCAAGTAGGGCGGGACGACACCGGCGGCTGTGCCCTACCGATCCTCGAGTAGCACCTCGCGCTCGGCGCTGCGGCACAACCGCTCGTCGCTGCGACAGAAACTCGTGCGCAGCGTCCCGCGAATCGGCAGCGCGGACCGGGGCACAGTGACCGACGCACGCTCCACGAAGTAGGCGCTGTCTTCGGTCACGGTCGGGGCACGCAGCAGGAATCGACGGCCGTCGGTTCCTTCAATGACGGGGGGCAGCAGCGCATTCACGCGCGCCCCCGGCTCCACCGAGATCATGAGCCGCACGGAGTCGGTGCCGAAGGCGAGCTCGAGATCCGGCGGCACGACATCCCGTAGTTCTTTCGAGATCTGGGGCAGCGGCGGCAGTACCGACACGATCGGCGCTCGGGCCTGCGGCTCCGGTGCCGGAGCACGATCACCGGCACAGGCGGCCAGACCAAGAGCGGTCAGGGCGAGTAGACTGTGCCGGCGGGTGGAGCAAGAAATCGACATCCTTGCAAGCTAGCGCGTTCAGTTCCCGGCGGGGCGGCGCGGCGGAGCCGGCAGCGTGCCCTTGTTCGCGACGGCCTTTTCGATCGCCTCGATCGTGACCTTGGTGCGGAACTCCACGATCTGCTTCGCCCACTCCGTCGCCTTCTTGCGGTCGGCCAGCGACACCCC
>JARIEV010000053.1 GCA_031127225.1 Gemmatimonadota bacterium
GGGCGAGCTGCGCGAGGAGCGGGAGCAGGGGCTGCCCGGCAAAGGCTTCATCGAGCACGACCTCGTGTCGGGCGCGCATCGGTTTCACCCGGTGGCGCCGTCGCGTCCGTTGCTTGACCTCGAGCCCGTCGATGCCAGCGGGATGGGTGCGGCCGATGTGGACAGCGCCCTGCGGGCACGGGTGGACAGTGCCATCGGCGGGATTGACGACCGCGTGGTCCGCGTGACCGTGCGCAACATCGCGCGACACGTGGTCCGCGAACTCAATCACGACGCGTTGCGCGAATACCGGAAGCGTGCGATGCACTTCCACCTCGACACGCGACGTCCGGAAGTGCTGGCGCGCCGCGGGAAGGGTGAGGGCGCCCCGGGGCGTCGGGCGACGCTGCCGGAGCTGGTGGCCGAGCGCCTGACGGAGCGGCCCTTGCCGCCCGGGGTGGATCGCGAACAGCTCGTGTCGCTCGGCCTGCGCTATCTGCAGCAAGCGGAAGACGCGGCCATGGCGGCGCTGCCCGTGTTGGAGGGCTGAGCGATGCGCTTGATATCCCTGCGACTGCAGAATTTCCGCCAGCATGTCGATACGCGCATCGTCTTCGAGCGCGGGCTGACCGGCATCATCGGCCCGAACGGCTCGGGGAAGTCGACGTTGCTGGAGGCGATCGCGTGGTCGCTCTACGGCACGCCGGCGGCCCGTGGCACACGCGACTCGATCCGTTTTTCACGGGCAGCTCCGCGGGCGTCGGTGAAGGTGGAGCTCGAGTTTGAGCTGGCCGGTCATCGCTATCGCGTGCTGCGCGGGCTGACCAACGCCGAGGTGTTCCTCGACGGTGGTGACGTGCCGATCGCGAACACGATCACCGGGGCGACGGAGCTGCTGCAGCGTCGCCTCGGCATGACGCGCTCGGAGTTCTTTCACACCTACTTCACGGGGCAGAAAGAACTCGACGTCATGGCGATGCTCGGGCCGGCCGAGCGGGCGCGGTTCCTGTCGCGTGTCCTCGGCTACGACCGCATCAGTGGCGCGCAGGAAATCGCGCGCGAGCGTCGACGTGCGCTGGTGGCGGAGATCAACGGGCTCAAGCAGGGTATGCCGGATGCCGACGCGATCTGGCGGAGCGTCGCTGATGCCGAGGCCCGGCTGGCGGTGGCGCGGACGCGCGCGGCGGAAGCGGAGGTGGCCCGCGTGACGACGGCGGACCGGCTGGCCGCGATGGCCCCGCAGTGGCAGGATGCCCAGGCGCTGCGTGACCAGATGCAGCAACTGCAGGCGGAGCTGCGCGTGGCGGAGAGCGAAGCGATGAGCTTCGCCCGCGATGTGGACCGGCTCGACATGGAACTCGAAAGCGTGGCGGTGGCGCATCGCGAGCTGGCCCCGCTGCGCGAGGCGATCCTTGCCCTCCCGCCGGCGCGTGTGGAGCTCGCGGCCCTCGAGCAGCTGGCGGCCGCCGATGCGCGGCGGCAGGCGCTCATGGAACGCGTGCGGACCGTTGCCGACGACGATGCCAAGCTGGCCGACCGCGCGGTGCGTCTGGAATCCGCGCCGGTGTTGGAGCGTGACACGCAGCTGCAGCTCACCACGCTGCGCGGATCACTCTCGGAGGTGGAGCGCACGCACGAGAGCGAACGCACGGCGTGGGTGCGTGACCGTCAGGAAGCGGAGACCCGGCTGGAGGCGCTGCGGGCGCAGTACACGGAGCTCGCGGCGCAGCGCGAAACGCTCGAAGGACTTGGCGAGGAATCCCCGTGTCCGACGTGCGGACGACCGCTCGGTGCGTCGTATCGCTCGGTGCTCGACCTGCTCGTGGAGCAGGTGGAAACCGTGCGCATCGACGGCAACTACTACCGGCAGCGCGTCGAACAGCTGACGGCCGTTCCCGCCGCCATCGAGGCGATGGACGAGCAGCGTCGTACGGTGCAAGCGGAGCTCACCGCGGCGGAGCGGCGGCTCGTGCGTATCCAGGCCGCACTCGTGGAGGCCACGCAGGTGGGGGAGCAGCGTGCGCAACTCGCGGCCCGGTTGCAGCAGGCCACGCAGGAGCTGGCCACGCTCCCGCACGGCTACGATGCGCTGCGCCATCGCGCGCTGCGCGACGAGGTGGTGCGGTTGCAGGAGCTGGACACGCGCGCGGCCCGCGTGGGCGGGATGGTGGAGCGCGAAGACAGCACCCGAACCGAGCGCGCGCGTGCGATCGCCGTGCGGGACGCCGCCCGCACGCGGGTGGTGGAGCTCGAGCGGCAGCGTGCGGCGCTGGGGATGGACGAGGGGGTGTATCTCGGGGTGCGCGATGCGCACGAGCGTGCGTCGGGTGAGGCCCGACGCGCGGAACTCGACGCGGTGGGCGCGGCGGGGGAAGCCGACCGCGCGCGTACCGCCCTCGAGTCGGCGGAGCAGGGGCGTCGCGATCTGGCGCGCTTGCAGGACACACTCGACACGCTCGAGCAGAACCGACGGCTGCACGACGAACTCGATCGGGCGCTCACGGATTTGCGCACGGATCTTAACTTCCAGCTGCGGCCGGAGCTGGCCGAGATTGCCAGCGGGTTCCTCGACAGTCTTACCGACGGGCGCTACAGCGCCCTCGAGTTCGACGAAGACTACCGGGTGCTGGTGATGGAGGAGGGGCTGCCCAAGCCGGTGATCTCAGGCGGCGAGGAGGATCTGTGCAACCTCGTGCTCCGGTTGGCGATCTCCCAGATGATCGCCGAACGCGCGGGGCAGGCGTTCTCGCTGCTGATCCTCGACGAGGTGTTCGGATCGCTCGACGAAGCACGGCGCGCGAACGTGGTCGAGCTGTTGCGGCATCTGCACGACCGCTTCGAACAGGTCATCGTGATCACGCACATCGAGCAGGTGCGCGAAGGACTCGACCGCGTGCTGCTGGTGCGCTTCGACGACACGCGTGGCTGCAGCGTCGTGCATACGAGCGCCCCGGCACTGTCGGCCGATCCGCTCGACGCCGACCCGCTCAGCGAGCACGACGCATGAGTACGCCCCCGCGCTCGTGGCGCAGCCTGCGTCCGCTGGCGGGGCCGTCCGTGGCCACGCTCGACGATATCCCACAGCTCAACGAAGTGTTCGCCGAGGCCTTCACGGACCGGTACCGCAAGGACGGGATGGCCGGCGTCCGTGTTCCGCCGCTGAGCCCGGCGATCTGGCGCTACGCGATCGAGGACGCGGGCGACGGCGCGCTGTGCTGGCGCGATGATCGGGGACGCATCGCCGCCTTCAACATCGTCCACCATTCGGGCACTGAAGGGTGGATGGGTCCGCTGTGCGTGCGGCCGGACCAGCAGGGCGGGGGACTGGGGAAGATCATCGTGCAAAGCGGCCTGCAGTGGCTGCGTCGGCAGCGCGTCACCGTGATCGGGCTGGAAACGATGCCCCGCACGATGGACAACATCGGCTTCTACTCGAACCTCGGCTTCGTCCCCGGGCATCTCACCGTGACGCTCACGTTGGAGGCGGCCCCGGCGGATCGCATGCCGACGCTGCTGTCGCAGTGCGCGCCCGCGGAGAAAGTCGCGGCGATCGCCGCGTGTCGTGCGTTGACCCTGCAGGTGATGCCCGGCTACGACTTTACGCGGGAGCTCGAACTCACCGACCGGCTCGCCCTGGGTGACACCATCATCATGGGGCCACTCGACGCGCCCACGGGGTTTGCCACCTGCCACACGGCGCCGTTGGTGGACGGCCGCACGCGCGACGAATTGCGGGTGCTGAAGCTGGTGCTCGCGCAGCGGGGGGATCTCCCGCCGCTGCTGGGAGGTCTCGCCGCCCTGGCGCGGCGCTCCGGCACCCGTCGCGTGGCCATCCGCCTGCAAGGTGATTACCCCGAGGCGTACCGCACCTTGATCGCGCTTGGGGCCCGCGTCCGGTGGACCGACTTGCGGATGAGCGCGTCCGGCTGGACCGAAGTCCCCCCGCGCGACGGCATGGTGCTGTCGAACTGGGAGATCTGAACGGCCCCTTGCCCGTCAGCGCTTTTGGCCGGGACCGGAGGGGGTGTCGCGTGCCACGATACGCCAGATGATCAGGAACACGCCGCCGGTGAGCAGCAGGTGGATCCATCCGGGGGCGTCGGTGGTGTACGTGACTCCGCCCCACGCGAGGAGCATCACGATGCCGGCAATCAGGTAAGCGTCCATACCGTAATCTCGCATTGCGCGCGCCGCGGCGCACCATATACACTACGACTGTCCGTTCCGGCGGCGCGTGCCCCGGAACACCCCCTGTTCGGGACGGAGAGAATTTACCTCTTGAGCCGATAAGTCCTAAGAAAAGGTCCGACAGACTGCGTTTACGTCATGCCCCAGTGCGGGGAAGGCGACCGCGTGGTGAGGACCTTATCAGTATTCTTTGGGCTTCAAGACCTCCTCTCCGTTCCGTCTCTTGTGCGAAAGCCCTGCCGTGTACCGGCGGGGCTTTCGTCTGCCCGGACCTGTGCTGGCCGCGACCCACCGTAGGCATGACCTTGGGGAGGGAACAACTCCCCCTTTCGCCTTGTTTACTCGTGATATGGCAACAGTCACCGTTACGCGCCGGCTGCGTTTCAACGCCGCGCACCGCGTTCACAATCCGTCGCTGTCCGACGACGAGAACACCCGTCTCTTCGGCAAGTGCAACAATCCCAATTGGCACGGGCACAATTACCTGCTCGAAGTGTCAGTGAAGGGCCCGATCGACGAGCGCACCGGCTACGTGATCGATCTGGGCGTCCTGCGTCGCGCGGTCGAGGAGCATGTGGTAGACGTCACCGACCATCGCAACTTCAACATCGACGTGCCGTACATGCATGGCATCAATCCCACCACGGAGAACGTGGTGGTGGGGATGTGGCGGGTGCTGGAGCCGGTCGTGGCGCCGGGGCGTCTGGTGCGGCTGCGGCTCTGGGAAACCGAGAACAATTACGTTGACTACGAGGGGGAGTAAGCACGTGATCCGACCGACATTGGCGGCGCACGCAGGGATGCCGGTGGATCCGGACGACATCGCCACCGACAGCGACGTGCAGGGAGAATTCGAAGGACTGATCCGCCGGCAGCTGGAGCTGCTGGGCGAGGATCCGGCGCGCGACGGCCTGCTCAAGACGCCGAGCCGCGTGGCGAAGTCGATGGCGTGGCTCACGCGCGGGTACGACCTCGACGCGCGGCAGGTGATCGGCGATGCGTTGTTCGAGGAGAATCACGAGAACATGGTGATGGTGCGGGACATCGAGATGTATTCGATGTGCGAGCATCACATGCTCCCGTTTTTCGGCAAGGTGCACGTGGCCTACATCCCGAACGGCAAGATCGTCGGCCTGTCCAAGCTGCCGCGGGTGGTTGAGGTATATGCGCGCCGCCTCCAGGTGCAGGAACGGCTCGGCGAGCAGATCGCGAACGCGCTCGACGAGGTGCTGCAGCCCCGTGGCGTGGGCGTCGTGATCGAAGCGGTGCATCTGTGCATGATGATGCGCGGTGTCGAGAAGCAGAGTTCGCGCACCATCACGTCATCGCTGCGCGGCCTGTTCCGCGATGATCCCAAGACGCGGAGCGAGTTCCTGCGTCTCGCGCACGGTCCGTCAGCGGCATTCTGATGCTCCACGGTGCATCGGCGGTGGTCACGGGCGCATCACGCGGCATTGGTCGTGCCGTGGCTGGTACGCTCGCCGCAGCCGGTGCGCGCGTTTTCTTGATCTCCCGTTCCGCTGGCGATCTCGAACAGGTCGCCACGCACATCGGGCGCGGTGCGGTCGCCGTGCCGTGCGATGTCACCAACGCCGAGGCGGTGAATCGTGCGGTGGATGTCATCGGCGAGGTCGGTATGGCCGGGCCGATGATCCTGGTGAACAACGCCGGCGTCTTTCCGCTCGGCGCCATCGAACGCACCGATCCCGCGCTCTTCGAGCAGACGCTGCAGGCCAATCTGGTGGCGCCGTTCCGATTCCTGCACGCGTTCGTGCCTCGCATGCGGGCGGCCGGGCAGGGGCATGTGATCACGATCGGTTCGGTGGCCGATCGCAGCATCTACAGCGGAAACGGGGCCTACTCGGCCAGCAAGTTCGGCGCCCGGGCGCTCCACGAAGTGCTGCGCGAGGAACTGCGCGGGAGCGGTGTCCGCGCCACCCTCGTTGCGCCGTCGGCGACGGATACCCCGATCTGGGATCCGATCGATCCGGACAACACACCGGGTTTCCCGCCACGGGCGGCGATGCTGCGCCCCGAGGACGTGGCCGACGCCGTGCTCTGGGCCGCGACCAGAGCGTCCCACGTCAACGTCGACGAGCTCCGCATCAGTCGGGTCTGACCGGCGGGGCAACCGGGAGAAGCTGGCCGGCGACTCGCCGAACCCTGCCTCGCGTGGCACCTTCAAGGCTGTACGAACGCCTGAATGACTCCGCGCGACTCCCCCGACCGACCCATGCCTGTGCTTCCTTTCGCCCGCCCGCGCTGCGCGCGCACGACCGTCACCAGCATCACGCTGGCTCTGGCGGCCACTGTAGGCCCCTCGATGCTGGTCGCCCAGGGCGCAGCTCCATCCGCCGCCCTGACCCCCGCAGATCTGCTCGACGTGCGGACGGTGTCGGCCGGCGACTACTCGCCCGATGGAAAGTGGCTGGTGGTCCGGATCGCCCGCCGTAGCGACGGCCTCGGGTTCGTGGCGGCGCGCGACGGCGATCCGAGCTACACTCGCCCCGCTCCCTCGCGCCTGTTGCTGCTCAACACCGCGACGGGCGACACGACCGTTCTCCTCACAGCGGCCCGCACCATCGGCGCGGTCGCATGGTCGCGCGGGAGCGACCGCCTCGCCATCGCCACTCGCGACACGGTCCCACATTTGCTGCGGTGGGACGCCGCCGCCAGGACGATGCGCACCCAGGCACTCGGCGGCGCGCGACTGGCCGAGAACAGCGACCTCGCGTGGACCGATGACGGCCGCCTGCTCCTCGCCGTGCGCGAGCGCACATGGCTCCCCGAAGTCCGTGCCCGGTTCGATTCGTTGGTGAACGGCCCCGTGTCCGTCCAGGTGGGGACGGAGCCGTTCCTCGCGTGGGACGTCCTGCGACGGCTCGGGAACCGCGCGCTCGTCGTCGCGCTCACGCCCGCCACCGCGCGGCTCGATACCGTGATTCCCGCCACGCAGCTGACCTCCTGGGCCGCCGCGCCGAGCGGACAGCTGATCACGTGGCGCGAAGACCGGATCACCCGCACCAACTACGACGGGGCGCCCGCCGCTGAATCGCGCTGGCTCGCCCGCCGCCTGCGTGACGGCGTCCGCGATAGTGTCCGCGTGTTGATGGCCTCGATGCGTGGCGTGGCGGTGTTCAGCACCGCCGACGGTGAGCGCTACGCGTTCTCGCGCGAAGGGGCGGTGTACGTGGCCAGTGTGTCCGACACCACACCGCGGCGACTCATCGGTCCCGCCCCCAAGGCGCGGGGAGACAGCGCGCGCAGCACCGACGAGCGCTTCACGCTGCTGGGGATGGGCCCGTCGGGCGACGCCGTGGTGGTGTCGTCCCGCAGCGGGGTGCATCTGGTGGACGTGGCCGACGGTCGCCGGCGTACGCTCGCGACCATCGCCGATACGTTGCGTGGTCCGCGCGCGACGCTGGCCGACTGGAGCGCAGACGGGCGCACGATCCTGCTCGGTCTCGCGTCACGCACCGACTGGGACCGTGCGCTGTTGCGCGTCGCCGTGGCGTCGGGGGTCGTGGACACCCTGCTGCGCGACGGCCGGCTGTACGGTGTCCCGCGCCTCAGCCCCGATGGCGCGCGCATCGCCGTCACGATCGGCACCGGCGGCCGTCCGGCCGACCTGTGGCTCGCGGATGGTGCGTTCCGCGCGCCACGTCGTGTGGTGGAGTCCAACCCGCAGTTGGCCGCGCGGGCGCTGCCCACCACCCGTCTCGTGCCCTATCTCGATGCCGACGGGCGGACACAGTACGGCGTGCTCACGATGCCGCCATCCGGGGCGACGGCGCTGCCCACCGTGTTCAGCGTGTACGAAGACTTCTTCGATGACGTCTTCGACGCGACCACGATGTATCTCGCCAGTCGCGGCTACGCGGTGATGAAGCCGTCGGTGACGTTCGAAACGGGCTACCCCGGCGAAGCGTGGCTCAAGGGCGTGACGGCGTCGGCCAACAAGCTCATCGACCTGGGCATCGCGGACAGCAGCCGGCTCGGCGTGCATGGCACCAGCTACGGCGGCTACGCCACCAATCTGTTGATCACGCAAACCAGCCGCTTTAAAGCCGCGATCAATATTTCCGGGAAGGTCGATCTCGTGTCGTTTTACACGGACTCGCCGCGGCTCGGGGTGCGCAACGTGAATGCCGCCGAGAAAACGCAGGACCGCATCGGGGCGACCATGTGGGAGCAGCCGCAGAAGTACGTGCAACACAGCGCCGTGATGTTCGCCGATCGCATCAGGACGCCGTTGCTGCTCATGACCGGCGGCGAAGACCACAACGTCCCCGCGATCAACACGCGCGAGATGTACTTCGCGCTGCGACGGCTGGGGAAGCCGGTGGAGTGGGTGAATTACACCAACGGTGGCCACGGGATTCCGATGACGAATGTCACCGAGTTTGCCGACTGGCATCGTCGGCTCGCGGCGTGGTATGACCGCTATCTCACATCCACGCCGCAGCCTCCCCTGCGGTAGCGCGGCGATAGCTTACGGCATGCAACGCGATCTGCTGGACGCCCTCCGCTGCCCCGGTGACCACGAGGAGAGCTGGCTCGTGGCGATGGTCCATGTCGCCGTCGGCTCCGACCTGCGCGACGCCGAGCTGGCCTGTCCGGTGTGCGGCGCGGAGTACCGCGTCACGGAAGGGGTGGCGTATTTCACCGCGCCCACCGAGAGGGCGGCAGCGGATGCGCCCGTCGATGGCGACCCGTTCTCAGGCGATATGGTCGTCCGGTTGGCGGCGCTGTTGGGTGTGTCCGAGAGCCGGCATCCGGTGGTCCTGATCGGCCGCTACGCCGCCGCCGGTGCGGCGTTGGCGGCCATGGTGGAGGCCCCGCAGTTGCTGGTCAATGCCGGCCTGCAACCTGCCGCCGAGATGGCTACGCGCCTACGCGTGGGCGATCGTCTGCCGTTTGGGGCTCATACCCTCGCCGCCGTGGCCGTCGATGCGAAACACGCGACCGCGGCGATGCTCTTGAGTGCCGCGCACGCGCTGCGCGTAGGTGGCCGCCTCGTCGCGCCGGTCGACGCTCCGCTACCGGCCGGCGTGCGGGAACTCGCGCGTGATGCCCATGAATGGGTGGCGGAAATAACAGCGCGTGCTAACGGGCTCGTCGAGCTCCGTCGGCACGCGCCGTAGGTCACGTGGGGGCCGTCAGCGGGTGGTTCAGTCGCCGTCGGTGTACAAGCTGTCGATGAGCGGCTTGTAGGTCTTGTCGATCACGCGACGCTTCACCTTGAGCGTCGGCGTGAGCTCGCCACGCTCCACGCTGAAGTCCTCTTCGATCAGGGCAATCTTCTTCGGCGTTTCGTAGCTCGCGAGCCCGGCCAGTTGCCCCTTCACTTCTTTCTCCATCTTGGCGTGGATCGTGGGCATCGCGAGCAGTTCCGCGCGGGAGGCCCAGACGATCCCCTGGCGTGCGGCCCACCCGTCGAGCTGATCCCAGTTGGGGACCACCAGCACCACCGGGAACTTACGCTTGTCGCCGATCATGACGGCCTGCGACACATACTTGTTGGTCTTGAGACGGTTCTCGATCGGCTGCGGCGCGATGTTCTTCCCGCCGGCCGTGACGATGATGTCTTTTTTGCGATCGGTGATATACAGGAAACCGTCCCGCAGTTCCCCGATGTCACCCGTGTGAAACCACCCCTCGGCGTCGATCGCTTCCCGCGTTGCGTCGGGGTTGTTGTAGTAGCCGCGCATGATGTGCGGCCCGCGCGACAGGATCTCGCCGTCGGCGGCGATCATCACCTCGACGCCGGCGATCGGCATGCCCACGCTGCCCAGTCGGTAGTGCTCGAAGGTGTTCGTCGAAATCACGGGCGAGGTCTCGGTGAGTCCGTACCCCTCGAGAATCACGAGTCCCGCCGAGTAGAAGAACTTCGCGATCTCTGGTGACAGCGGCGCACCGCCCGAGACAAAGAAGCGCAAGTTGCCGCCGGTGCGCTCCTGCAATTTCGAGAACACCAGCTTTTTGGCCAGCGCATACTGCAGCGCCAGCAGCCCCGCCGGGGTACGTCCGGCGAGCTTTTCATCCGCCCACCGCTCCCCCACACGCTTGGCCCAGAAGAAGATCCGCTTCTTGAGGCCGCTGCCGCTCGCGGCGCCTTCCACCACGCGGGCGTAGATCTTTTCGTACAAACGGGGGACGGACATCATGAGCGACGGCTTCATTTCGCTCATGTTCACCGGCACCGTGTCGATCGATTCGGCGTAGGCGATGCGCACCCCGTTCGCGAACAGGAAGTAGTCGCCGGTGCGCTCGAAGATGTGGCTCAGCGGCAGGAAGCTGAGGGCCAGATCACTCGTGCTCACTTGCAGCGACCGCTTCGTGGCGATGACGTTCGAGTACAGGTTGTCCTGCGTGAGCATCACCCCTTTCGGATTACCCGTCGTCCCCGACGTGTAGATCAACGTCACGAGCTGATCGGGGGTGACCGCCAGCGCGCCCTGCTTGAACACCGTCGCGCGCTCGGCGCTGTCGATCGCGGCCCCCTTCGCTTCCACGTCGGCGAGCGTGAGGTCGCAGCCGTCGTCGGTGGTGGCGCCGAAGCCGATGATCCACTCCAGCGTGGGCACCTGCGCACGGATCGCTGCCACCTTGCGTGCCTGGTCGGCCGTGGACACGAAGACAGCCCGCGCGCCGGAGTCGTTCAGCAGATACGGAATCTGTTCACCGGGCAGCGTGGGATAGATCGGCACATCGGTGATTGAGCTGCACAGGCACGCATAGTCGGCGATCATCCACTCGGGGCGATTCTCGGACAGGATGGCCACGCGATCCTGCGCCACGATGCCCATCTCGGCCAGACCGAGCGCCGTGCGGCGCACCCGCTGGAGAATCGTGCGATGCGAGAGCGATTCCCACACGCCGCCGGTCTTGAACGACACGGCATCGGGGCGGTCAAACCGCTCGACGGCATCGAGAAAGAGCGCGTTGATCGTACCGTGTGCAGGACGCGCGCCGCCGGTGGCGTAGGGCGTGGACGCCGGGAGTCCGCGCACGGGCGCGTTCGGGGTAGCATCGGAATCAGCCGCGACCGAAGTCATTGCCATCTCCATCGGAGGCCAAGGGCAGGGCGATGGCGCGGCGGCGGAAACGGCCGGAACAACGCCGGGAAGGATGCAGGGAAATTGAGTCCCGGTACGGTCCGGCGCGAGGGCTCAGGGCGAAGCCGACCCTCGACGGACGGGTGCCGTGAGCCGCACCGGCGATCCTTTGAGCGGCTGGCCGCGATAGGTCACGACCGCGCGGACCACCACCGTCTCGACCGCCGCCCCGGTGGGGAACTTGAGGGCGCGCACACGCACGCGGCGTCCCGCGAGGCCGCTGTCGTCCGTGGTGTCGAGTGTGCTGGCGCGTCCCTGCTCGTCCACCAGATACACGCCGGCGGTGGTGTCGTTGCCCGGGTTGGCGGGCGAGAGCAGTTGGAACCGCACGGGCCACGAACGGCCCGCGCTCGGCACACCAGCCTCGAGGTGATACACGGTCACCGTGAGATCGCGCGTGGTGTTACGGGCGGCGTCGGCGCGCCCGGTATCGGGCAGCGATGTGCCCAAGACGGTGGTGACGCTGGCGCCGGTCACCGAGTCGGGGCGCGACACCACGCGCAGCGGGCGCAACGCCTGCAGCGAAGCACCGATGCGCGCGGCGATGCGCCGGTCTCCATTGGCGAGTCGATTGGCGATCACGAGCCCTGAGGCGCTGTCCACCGTGAGCGCGGAGTCCTTGTTGTAGTCGGCGTAGAGGTAGCGTGGCGCGGCATCGTCGATGAGGTCGCCGCGCACGTTGAACACGAGCGCACGGACCGGCGTCACCACGCCGTCGATGTTGCGCAGCGTATCGCCCAGCACAATGGATGGCGACGGAAACGGGGTCAGCTCAATCGCCGCCGCTTCATTCGGGGCGAGACCGACCTCCGCGCAGGCCGTACCCAGGCCGGCGCCCAGTAGCGCCGCCGCGACGGCGAGCAGTCCTGTCCGACGCCGGGACGCGATCGCCGGTGACTCGCCGCGGCTCACGCGAAGCGCTCGGCCAGTCGGGTCGCGATGTTCACGTAGGCCTGACTCGCCGGATCCGCGGGGGTGCGCAACACAACCGGCTGTCCGGCCGCAAAGGCGTCGGCCGTGGCCGGCGTCCGCGGAATCGGCACATCGAACACGAGGTGCTTGGGGAGATGCTCACGCACGTAGTGCACGACGCGATCCGTGGCCGGATTGCCCTCTTCGAACATCGTGAGCAGGATGCCCTCGAGGGTGAGCTCGTCGTTCTCGCTGATCACGTCCTGAATTGCGCGCAGGATCTGCGGGGTGGTCTGCAGCGCCAACGGCTCACACTGCAACGGCACGATCACGTGCTGGCTGGCCGCGAGCACCCGGCGCGTGACGGCGCCGAGGCCGGGGGGCGTATCGACCACGACCACGTGGCACCGTTCGCGGGCGATCGCGAGCAGGTCGGCCAGCACGGTCGTCTCGCCCACGCGCTGCTGGAACGCCGAATGATCGGCGGCGTCGCTCACGCTGCCGGCCAGAATCACGCGCAGCCACGGCAGCGCGGTGGGCAGGATCACCTCGCGCAGCGACTTCTCACCGCGCAGGTAGTCATCGAACCCGACGGTGGGATGACCGCGGCGCAATCCAACGCCGTAGCGCACCGATCCCTGCGGATCGGCGTCGACGAGCAGTGTTTTCAGGCCGCGCCGCGCGAACGCGACGGCCAGGTTCACAGCGGTCGTCGTTTTGCCGACGCCACCCTTCTGACTCACGATCGAGAGCACTCGTCCCACGTCAGCCCTCGTCCGTGTAAGAGAATCCGTCGTGCGCATCCGGAGACGACGCATCCGGCGCGGCGTTCTCGGTGTGATCCGGGCTGCCCCGCAGCTGCGCGAGGGTCCGCTCCGCGTGCGCGCGAAACCGGGCCGACGTCTCGTCCTGCCCGGTGCTGTACTGGAGGAACGACTCCAGATGCAATCCGGCGTGTGCCGTGTCACCACGCTTGAGCAGCAGAAACGCGAGGCCGTAGTGCGCGCCCGGCGACTCACCGTCGAGTTGCAACGCGCGTCGGTACGTCCGGATCGCCTCTTCGGGCTGACCGGTCTTCGAGAACGCGATCGCGATGTTCTGCAACACCGCCAGATCGTCGGGACGCTCGCGCAGAGCGAGGCGATACGACGTGAGGGCGTTCGCATAATCGCCGCGCGACTCGAGGTCGAGCGCTTCCGCCAGGAAGTCCGTGTGGCGCGGATCGCGCCCGGACGAGCCGCCCACGAGGCGGCGCCACCAAGTCATGCGCTCGCAGTGGATCAGAGAGAGGAGAAGGAGAGCTGCGACCGATTGGCAAAGCTATCGGTACGCGTCGTCCCCTACAAGCTGTCCGGTGTTGCCGACGTTGCCGCGCTTCCCGGTGCGCGCTACACTGCCTGCTCAGGCAGGGAACCCGAACCGGAGACGACCATGCCCGCACCGCAGCCGTACGCGCCCGATCCGTCCAAAGGCGTCATGATCGTGGACTGGCCACTGTTCGGTGAACTCGCCCGCGCGCTGGCGGTGCGCGTGGCGCGCGAATGGACCCCGGAGCTCGTGGTCGGTATCGCCACCGCCGGCGTCGTTCCCGGCGCGGCCGTCGCCGCCATGCTCGACCTGCCGTTCCATTCCATCCTCATCTCGCGTCGCCATCATACCGAACACGTCCGCGAAACGCCCGCAGTGTTCGGAAGCGTGCCGGCGGACGTGCGCGGCCGGCGCGTGCTGGTGGTCGACCAGACGTGCGACTCCGGGGCCACGATGCGTCTGGCCGTCAACGCCGTCGGGAACGGCGGGGCCAGCGATATCCGCACCGCCGTGAGCTTCAAGACGGGGCCGTTCGTTCCCGACTACTTCGCGCTGGCCACAGAGAGCATGATCGTGCTGCCATGGGACCGGGAAGTCATGGTCGACGGCGAACTCCGTCCGAATCCGAAGTACGTCGGGCTGTTTCCGCAGCCCTAGTGCCTGCCGCCGTCGCGTCGGCGCTTAGGCGCTGGCTGCCGCGCGTTCGTACGGGATGCCGCGTTCCATCGCTTCCCACACGTAGCCGAGCACATCCACCGATCCGAGGAGGAAGCGGCATTGCCCGTCGTCCGCGGAATCGTCCGTGACCTCGAGCACCGAAATCGGTGCGTCCGCCAGTCGGCCGAAAAACCCGGCGAACATCCCGGTCGAGACGGGGCACCCGCCGCCGTCGGCGTCCGCTTCACCCCAGTTGCTCGCGTCCAGTACCATGACCGCGTCACTGAGCGCCGAGAGGCGCACCAGCCCCCACCCGAGCTCGAAAAAGTAGTCCCGCAGCAGGATCGGGAACCGCTCGTCGAGGAGATGGTCGGGGCCCTGCTCGCTCCGATCGGCCAGCCACGCCGAAAAGTGGTCGAACAGGGCCTGTCCGGCCGCGAAGCCGGCGTCGCGCACCACATCGAGTGGCACCGGCGGCGTCTGCTGCCGGGTGGCCCGACGGAGTCCGTCGAAGAAGTCGACCGGCACCGTGAGGGTGCGGGTGGTCAGGAAAGGAAGCGAAGCACTCATGTTCCGGTGACGCTCGCGCATCGGAGCGGTCACGTCAAGCGGGCGCGACGTGATGGAACGGGCCGGGACTGTGGCGGCGTCGCGCGTCGCGTCATCCCCCGGGGCGGCGCGTCCGCCGGATCAGCTCGGCTTCGTCGATGACCTCGATGCCAAGCTCCACCGCTTTTTCCAGCTTACTGCCGGCCTCCTCGCCAGCCACCACGAACGTGGTCTTTCGCGACACGCTGCTCGTGACCCGGCCCCCGGCCGCCTCGATGAGCGCCGAGGCGTCCCCTCGGGACAGCGTGGAGAGGGAGCCCGTGAGGACCACCGTGGCGCCCGTGAGCGGCCCATCCGCCTGCACCGCGTTCGGCTCGTCGAAGCGCACCCCGCGCGCGCGGAGTCGCTCGATGAGCGCGCGGGAGGTCGGATCGGCGCAGTAGGTGGCGACCGACGAGGCGATGATGTCGCCGATGCCGCGCACCGCCCCCAGCTGTTCGGGGGTCGCGGCAATGATCGCGTCCAGATGCCCGAACTGCTTGGCCAGCAGCTGCGCCGCCTGCGCACCCACATGCCGGATGCCGAGGCCGAAGAGCAGCCGTGACAGCGGCTGCTGCTTCGCCGCGGCGATGGCGGCGACGAGGCTGTCGGCGCTCTTCTGTCCGAACCGGTCCAGCGCCTGCAGCTGCGCCGCCGTCACGTCGAAGAGGTCGGCCACGTCATGAATGAGTCCGGCCTCCAGCAGTTGCTGGATCCGCGCGTAGGAAAGCCCGTCGATATCGAGCGCGTCCTTGCTGGCGAAGTGCACCAACCCCTCCAGCAGCCGTCCGGGACAGGCCACATTCGCGCAGTACGTGGCCACGTCGTCGCCGTACCGCTGCACGGCGCGGTCGCAGCGCGGGCACTGCGTGGGCATCGTCCATGCGGTCTCGCTCCCCGTGCGGCGCTCGGGGACGGGGCCCAACACGTACGGGATCACGTCCCCCGCCCGCACCACCTGCACGTAGTCGCCCTCGCGCAGATCCTTCTTGGCGATCTGGTCGGCGTTGTGCAGCGAGGCGTACGTCACCGTCGCACCGCCCACGTCCACCGGCTCGAGCACCGCGAACGGCGTGAGTACCCCCGTGCGCCCCACGCTGACGTCAATCCGCTGCAACCGTGTCACGGCCATGTCCGGCGCGAATTTCCGCGCGATCGCCCACCGCGGCGTCCGGTCGCTGCGGATCCCCAGCTCGTCCTGCAGCGCCATGTCGTTCAGCTTCACGACGCCGCCGTCGATCGCGAAGCCCAGCTGCGCGCGGGTCTCGTGCTCGACGGTCTGGGCCCACGTTGCGACCTCACCCATCGTGCGACAGCGCGCCCGGTGCGGGGCCACGGGCACACCCCACAGGTCCAATTGGTCGAGCAGCTCCCATTGGGTTTTGGCCGGGGCCGTCCCGTCGGGGAGCACGGCGGCGTAGCCGAAGAAGCGCAGCGGTCGCTGCGCGGTGATCGACGGATCAAGCTGCCGCAGTGCCCCCGCCGCAGCGTTGCGCGGATTGACGAACACGGGCTCGCCGGCGGCCACCCGCGTCTCATTCATCTGTTCGAATCCGGCAAACGGCATGTACACCTCGCCGCGAATCTCCATGAGTGCGGGCGCTGCCTCGCCTAGCAGACGTAGCGGGATGCAGCCGATGGTGCGGATGTTCGCCGTCACGTCCTCACCCTCCGTGCCGTCGCCGCGGGTGGTGCCGGCCTCGAGCACGCCGTCGCGGTACGTCAGCGCAATCGCGGCGCCGTCGATTTTGAGCTCCACGGTATAGCCCTGCCTGTGCACCGCGTCGCCGACCACGCGCTCTACCGACTGTTCGAAGGCCCCCAGCTCCGCGTCGTCGAACGCGTTGTCGAGCGAGAGCATCCGCACCAGATGCCGGCGCGTCCGGAACGCCGACTGCACCGGTGCGCCCACGCGTCGCGTCGGTGAATCTGCCGTCTGCAGTGTCGGGTGTTCCCGCTCGATCGCCTGCAGCTCGCGGAATAACGTGTCGTAGTCCACGTCCGACATCGTCGGACGGTCGAGCACGTAGTACTCGTGCTGCGCACGGGACAGCAGGGACCGCAATGCTGCGGCGCGCTGCGTGGTGGATGGATCGGGACGCATGTCCGGAATGTATCTCTGGGAGGTCACATGTTCGACAGACACAATGGGGACGCGCAACGCACTCTGAACGGTCGCGCGCTCGGGCTCGGCGTCCTCCTCGGCGCGGTGATCGGCGCGGGCACGGCGCTACTGCTCGCGCCGGCCAGCGGCGATGATACGCGCCGCGTGCTGCGCCGGAGTGCGCGCCGGCTGGCGGCGCGCACGGGGGAAACGCTCGGTGATGCGTGGGAGGACGCGGACGACGCCGCGCGGCGTCTGGCGCGTCGGCTGGCCCGCCGCGGCGCGAAAGTGGGGCGCAAGGCGGCCTCGCGCGTGCAGGTCCGTCTGCGGGATACCGTACCCTGGTAGGGAACCCGCTGAAGGTGCGGCGGTAGCCCGTGGAACGCGCGCTACCGCAGCTTCTTCAGCTCCTCGTCCGCGTGGCGGCGGTACACATCGTCGTTCGCGTCCTGCGTCGGCGACCGCAGCGCGGCCTGATACGCCGCCCGCGCGTCGCCCGGGCGGCCCGCGTCGCGATACACGCGGGCGAGATCGAGATGATGCACCAGACGGTTCGGCTCCACGGCCACGGACTGCTCCATGTACCGGATCGCTTCCGGCCAGCTGGCCGTGGCCAGTACCTGCCCGCCCAGCAGCGCCTTGGCAACGCCGCGCGTGAACCCGTTCAGACGCATCACCTCCGCATTCCAGACGCCCAGCACATGCAGTGCGCCGGGATGGCGGGCGTTGAGCTGCAGCGCCTTGAGCGCGGCGTCGCGCACTTCCACCGAGTACTTCACTTTTTCGCGTGGACCGGCGGCGAGCGCCGTCCGGCCCACGGCGCGTGCCAGTTGGAAGTGCCCCTCGGCGTCGCCCGGGTTCACCACCACGGCGCGCCGCGCGTAGCCGGCGGCGCGCGTGTACAACGCGCCGCGGATTTTCGCGTCCGGTTCGAACTCGCCCAGATCGACCGCTTCGCGCGCGGCGCGCCAGAGTGCCGCGTAGGCGCGCGGGTCGGCCTGAATCACTTTTTCGTAGTTGGCCAGCGCCAAGGCGGGGCGGCGCGCCTCGCTCTCGCGGTCACCGGCGCTCAGCAGGTCGGCCGACGATTGCGCCGCCAGCGGTGGCGTGACCAGTGGCAGGACAGGGGCGCCGGTGGCGAACAGGAGCGCGGCGGCCAGCACGGTGCGGCGTGCGGCGCGGCGTGTCGGGAGGTAGGTTGGCTGCATCATGACCACTGAATGTTGGCACGCGCACTGATCGAGCGAAAGCGCGACGGCGGCCGGATCACCCCGGCCGAGTGGCGCTCGCTGATGTCCCGTTACGCGGCGGACGAGGTTCCGGACTACCAGATGGCCGCGCTCGCGATGGCCATCTACTTCAACGGGCTCGATCGCGCCGAGACCGTGGCGCTCACCGACGCCATGTTGCACAGCGGCGCGATGCTCGACCTCGAGCATCTCACCATGGCGCGGGTCGACAAGCATTCCACCGGCGGCGTTGGGGACAAGGTGTCCCTGGTGCTCGCGCCCCTGGTGGCGAGCCTCGGCGTGGCGGTACCAATGATGTCGGGACGCGGGCTCGGGCATACGGGCGGTACCCTCGACAAGCTCGAATCGATCCCCGGCTTCCGGACGGATCTGACGCTGGCGCGCGCCACGGAGCAGATCGAGCGCCTCGGCTGCGCGCTCATCGGCCAGACGCGGGAGATCGCTCCGGCTGACCGCCGGCTGTACGCCCTGCGCGACGCCACCGCGACCGTGGAAAGCATCCCCCTCATTGCGGCCAGTATCATGTCCAAGAAGCTGGCGGAGGGGCTCACGGCGCTCGTGCTCGACGTCAAGCGTGGATCGGGGGCCTTCCTCCCCGATCTCGATCGCGGGCTCGCGCTGGCCCGCACCATGATCGAGTTGGGGGCGGACCATGGCTGTCCCGTCGTGACGTTGCTCACCGCGATGGACCGGCCGCTGGGGCGGGCCTGCGGCAACACGCTCGAGGTCGAAGAGTCGATCATGGCCCTGCGCGGCGACGGACCGCCCGACCTCATGGCGGTCACGTATGCGCTGGGCGCGGAGATGCTCGTGCTGGGCGGGGTCGCCGCCAACCGGGACGACGCGCGCCGGCGCATGGAGGTGGCGATCTCCAGTGGCAAGGCCGCCGCCAAATTCCAGCAGATCATCGAGGCGCAGGGGGGCGATCCCCGCGTCCTCGATGATCCGTCGCTGCTCCCGCAGGCGGCCGAGTGCGAACTGTACCTCGCCGTGCAGGACGGGGTGGTGGCGCAGGTGGAGCCACGGGCGATCGGCCGGGGCATTACCGCCCTGGGTGGCCAGCGCACCAAGGTCGAAGACGGCGTGGACCACAGCGTCGGGTTCGTGGTCACGGCGCGCCCGGGCGACGTGGTGCGGGCCGGTGAGCCCCTGGCCACGGTGTTCGCCCGTGACCGTGACGGGATTGCCCTTGGACTGGCCGCCCTGCGCGAGTCCCTCCGGATCGCCGAGGAGGCGGACCCGCCGTTGCCGCTGATCTCGCACCGGGTCACGGAAGCCGGCGTCGAACTCTGGGAGTAACCGGGGCAAGAAAGGCGAAACCGCCCCGGAACGTCCCCGCGCCACTCCCCGTTAGTCGCCGGGTTGGATAGTTTTCAGCACGGCCGCTGGTTTCCTGTTTCCCGGTCGCTCTTCGATCAC
>JARIEV010000054.1 GCA_031127225.1 Gemmatimonadota bacterium
CGGTCGAAGTCTCTGGTGATCAGCGTCCGCACGGCCTGCGCACGCCGGTAGTAGGCGTCGTAATAGCCGGCGCTCAGCACATACGTGCCGAGCAGGATCCGGCGCGTGACTTCCGCGCCGAATCCCCCGGACCGAGTGCGCTCGTACATTTCGCTCAGCGTGGTTGCGGCCGCGCGGGTGCCGTAGCGCACGCCATCGTAGCGCGAGAGGTTGCTGGAGGCCTCGGCCGGCGCGAGCACGTAGTACACCGGAATCGCGAGTGCCGTGTGCGGCAGTGAGACATCGCGCACCTCGGCGCCGAGTGCACGCAGCCGCTCGAGCGACTGATCACAGTGCGCGCGGATACGTGGATCAAGCGCCTCGGTGAAGTACTCCGCGGGGCGCCCCACCACGAGGCCGGCGAGCGGCTGCGCGACGGTGGATACGTTTGCAGCGCGATGGAGCGCGGGGACTGGTTCGGCGGCGCTGGTCGCGTCGTAGGGATCGTGACCGGCGATGAGTTCGAGCCCGAGCGCGGCGTCGGACACATTACGCGCAAAGACCCCAACGTGATCGAGCGACGATGCGTAGGCGACCAGCCCGAACCGACTGACCCGCCCGTAGGTGGGCTTAACCCCGACGATGCCGCAGAAGGCAGCCGGCTGGCGTACCGAGCCGCCGGTTTCCGAGCCGAGCGCCATTGGCACGACACCCGCGGCAACCGCGACGGCGGAGCCACCCGACGAACCACCGGGCACGCGGGTGGGATCGAGGGGATTCCGGGTGGGACCGAAGGCGCTGTTTTCCGTGGACGAGCCCATCGCGAATTCGTCCATGTTGGTTTTGCCGAGCACGATGGCGCCGGCGTCGCGCAGCTTCCGCACGGCCGTGGCTTCGTAGGGGCTGATGTAGCCCTCGAGGATACGCGAGCCGCAGGTGGTCGGCAGCGTCAGCGTGGCCAGATTGTCCTTGATGGCCACCGGCACCCCCGAGAGTGGCCCCGGGGCGATGTCGTCCAACGCGGCGGCATCGGCGGCCAGGGAGCCATCACGGTCGATCGCGAGGAATGCGTTGAGTCCATCGGGACCGGCGTGCACCGCATCGTATTGCGCCCACGCATCGGCGACGCGATGGGTCTGCAGGGACTCGCGGCTCATGCGTCGTCTCCGGCTTCGGGCGCACCGACCGCGGACGCACCAGCGTCGCCATGGGTGGCCAGTCGCGGTACCAGAAAAAATCCATCGCGCGTGGAGGGCCCGAACTCCTCGCGGCGGCGCCGCAGCGCGACCGGCGGGTCGGTGTCGGCGCGCAGCGCCATGCCCGGGACCTCCTCCGCGCCCACATCGGCGGGGATGGATGCCTGCTGCAGTTTGTCGATGTGCAGCAGGATGCCGTTGAGTTCATCGACGAGCGAAGGAAGGCGCGCGTCGTCGATCACCAGCCGCGCCAAGTGCGCGACGTGCCGCACGTCCTCGTTGGAAACGGACACCTATTCCCACCCGCGTTCGAGTTTGGCCTGTGCCAACACCAAGGTCTTCCGCCCAATCTCTTCGTCTTCAAAGTCAATCCGCACTTTCAGATCGCGCCCGCTGCCGGTGAGCTCCGCGATCGTGCCCGACCCGAACCTGGCGTGCCGGACCTTTTCGCCGACGGCAAACAGGGGCGCATCCTGCGACTCATCTTCCGGTTCGGGCGGCCGCTCACGGCGAGCGGGATTGCTATAGGCGCCAGGCTTGGCGAAGGACGACCCACCGCTGCCGTACGACGCGCTGCCGTACGGTGACGCCGCGCGTCCGGATGCGCTGCCACCGCCGCTGCCGTTGAAGCTGCTACGCCCCCACGCATCGTCACCGCCGCCGCTGTTCCGACCGTACTGGCCGCCGCCGAGCGAGCCGAACCCGCCTCGCCCTTCGGACTTGGCCCGGGCTGTTTTCTGGCGCTCGGCGAGCGAAATGGTAATCTGCCGCAGGAAGCGTGACGGCATGGCAATCATCATCTCACCATTCCGCCGACGCTGTTCGGCGCAGGTGAGATAGAGTTTGGACTCCGCGCGCGTGATGCCCACGTAGAACAACCGACGCTCTTCCTCGAGCTGAGACGGATCCTCGGCGGCCCGTGCGAGCGGGAAGAGACCGTCCTCGAGGCCCGTGACAAACACCAGCGGGAACTCGAGCCCCTTGGCATTGTGCATAGTCATGCATGTCACGGCATCCGCCGATGGATCAAGCTTGTCGATACCGGCCACGAGCGTGGACGTCTGCAGAAAATGATCGAGCGGGGTGAGGCCGACTTCGCCGCCATCGTCGGCCACCACTTCGGCCGCGCCCGCGATCAGTTCGCGCACGTTCTCGATGCGCTCGAGTCCTTCCGGCCCCTCGGCGCGCAGGTGATCGGCGTAGCGGATGGACGCCGCAAGATCGCGTAGCAGCTCGTCGACGGCGGCATCGACGGCGGCGGTGCGCAGCCGCTGCACGAGCGAGACGAAGTCGGTGAGCGCCGTGCGCGCGGCCGGGCGAAGTTCGGCGAGGACATCGGTGCGCGACGCGATGGTGAGCAGCGGCACACCCTCGCGCTGCGCCCGCTCGACGAGCGCGGCGATCGTGGCGTCCCCAAGCCCGCGCTTAGGGACGTTGACGGCGCGCCGGAAGGCTTCGTCGTCGGCGGGATTCGCGACGAGCTTAAGGTACGCCATGATGTCGCGGATTTCGCGCCGGTCGTAGAAGCGGACCGCGCCGACGAGCCGGTATGGCATGCCGCGGCGACGGAAGGCGTCTTCGATCGCGCGGCTCTGCGCGTTGGTGCGATACAGGACCGCACAGTCGCGCCGGGCGAGATCGGAGCGCGACATCCGTGCCGTAATGGTTTCGACGATGAAGTCGGCTTCGTCGCGCTCGTCCAGCGTTTCGACGAGCGTGACGGTTTCACCGGCCGGCCGCGTGGCGCGCAACGTTTTTCCGCGGCGCTCCGCATTCTCCGCGATGACGGCGTTGGCCAGCGCCAGAATGTTGGGCGTGGAGCGGTAGTTCTCCTCGAGGCGGACCACGCGCGCGCCGGGAAAGGCGCGCTCGAAGTCGAGGATGTTGCGGATATCGGCGCCGCGCCAGCCGTAAATGGACTGATCGTCGTCGCCGACGACCATGACGTTGCGGAAGCCACCACCGATGAGCTGGACGAAGCGAAACTGCGCGGCGTTCGTGTCCTGATACTCGTCAACGAGGACGTACTTGAAGCGACGCTGGTAGTGCGCGCGCAGCGCCTCGTCCTGCTCGAGGGCACGCACCGGCAGGACGAGCAGGTCATCGAAGGTGACCGCGTTTGCCTGCTGGAGCGCGTGTTCGAGATCGGTGTATACGCCTGCCACAGCGGTGGTGAACGTGTCACGCGCGGTGCGCGCGTATTCGCTCGGTGAGACGAGCGCATTCTTGGCGCTCGAAATCGCGCTGAGAATCGCCTTGGGCGCGAACTGCGTGGGGCTGAGCTTGCGGCGCTCCATGACGCGCTTGACGGCGCCGATGGTGTCGTCTTCGTCGTAGATCGTGAAGTTCTGCTCGCGGCCCACGATAGGAGCGACGCCGCGCAACATGCGGGCGCCGAGCGCATGGAAGGTGCCGCACCACATGCCCTTCGGTTCGTGTCCAAGGAACTTGGCGATGCGCGCCCGCATCTCGCCGGCCGCCTTGTTCGTGAACGTGACCGACAGGATCTCGTGCGGTTGCACGCCGCGGGCGCCAATGAGCCGCGCAATGCGCGTGGTGAGCACGCGCGTCTTGCCGGAGCCAGCTCCGGCCAGCACGAGGGCTGGCCCGTCGTCGTGGAACACGGCTTCGCGCTGGCCGGGGTTGAGACCGCGCGTAATGGCCTCGAGATCCAGTGCGGGCGCCACCGGCACCGCGTCAAATAAAGAACCGCTCCAACCCGTCGTCGTCATGCGCTCAAGATAACGTCGAACGCCGCTCCACGGTCGGTGTCGGCGAGCACGAGCTTCCCATCGTGGTTTTCCTGCACGATGCGCCGCGCCAGCGAGAGGCCGATGCCCCAGCCACGATCCTTCGTGGTAAAGCCAGCGTCGAAAATGCGCTTGCGCAGCTTGCGCGGAATGCCGGGCCCATTGTCGTGAACGCGGATGCGCACGCCGCCGCCTTCCGGCATGGGCTGGGCGGACACCACAACCTCACCATCGCGTCCCGCCAGTGCGTCCATGGCGTTCTTGATGAGCACCTCGAGCACCCATTCGAGGAGCACCCGATCACCGCGCACCATGAGCGGTCCCGCCGGGTGCTCGCTCCGTACGCGGACCGTGCGCGCGAGCGTGGGGGCGCGCGCCGCAAAATAGGATGCGAGCCGATCGGCGAGCGCGGCGCAGTCCACCTGCTCCTCGCGCGGCGGTCGGCCGATGCGCTCGAACCGATGCGAGACCCGTTCGAGGCGCTGCAGATCCTGCCCCATCGCCTCGACGGCTCGCGCGATGGTCGGGGTGGTGTCCATATCCCGCAGCAGTTCGATCCAGCCCGCCATCGCGGAGAGGGGCGTGCCAAGCTGGTGCGCGGCTTCACGCGCCATGCCGGCCCACACTTTTTCCCGTTCGGCGCGCCCACGCTCGATCAGCGCGTACAGGCCGAAGGCGACCAGCAGTCCGATACCGATGGCCTGCAGGATGGGAATGATCTGCAGTCCGCGCACGATCGGGCTGTCCCCGTAGTGCACCCCGCCGACGCCGGGCTCCACGATCGGCGCATTGCGGCGATCGAGTTCACGCACAAACGCCCGGGTGCGTGCGCCGTCGAGCGGCTCGTCGAACGGCAGATTGGCGGCGGCGGAAATCCGCCCGTCGGGATCGGTGATGACGAGCGGGAGTCCCGATTCACGGATCTGCTGCGACAGCTCGAGCAGCGTGACGGTGGGATCCTGCGTGGCACTGGTGTCCTGCAGCGCGCGGAAGACGCGCGAGTACATCTGCCCCTGCGAGGCGGCCGCCGCCCGCAGCTGGGTGACGACGTGCTGCGTGTAGAGCACGTACCATGTGAGCAGCGCCAGCACGCCGAGCACCATGACAACGACGGGCCAGCGGCGGCGACGCATGGGCGGCCGTACTCAGCGCAGTTCGGTGCGGCCGAGGTACGGCTGGAGCGCCTCGGGAATCCGGACCGAACCGTCCGGCTGCTGATGGTGTTCGAGCAGACTCGCAATTACGCGCGAGAACGCAAGCGCGGAACCGTTAAGCGTGTGTACGAGCTTCGGCTTTTCCCCCGGGGCGGGGCGGAAGCGGATGTTGGAACGGCGCGCCTGAAAATCAGTGAACAGGCTGCAGCTCGAGACTTCGAGCCACTTCCCGACGCCCGGCGCGAACACCTCGAGATCATACGTTTTCGCGCTGGAAAAACCGGTGTCACCGGCGGCCAGCAGCACGACGCGATACGGCAGCTCGAGGCGCTGCAAAATGGTCTCAGCCTGACCGGTGAGGAGCTCCAGTTCCTGCAGCGAGGTCTCGGGATTGGCGTAGCGCACGAGTTCAACCTTGTCGAACTCGTGCACCCGCAGCAGCCCGCGCGTGTCCTTGCCGGCAGCGCCGGCCTCGCGACGGAAGCAGGCGCTGAAGGCACAGAAGCGCTTGGGCAGCTCGCTCGCGTCGAGGATCTCGTCCCGATAGAGATTCGTGACCGGGACTTCGGCCGTGGGAATGAGAAACAGTTCGTCGGCGGTGACCGCGTAGGCGTCGTCCTCGAACTTCGGGAAGTTGCCCGTGCCGGTCATCGAGGCCCGGTTGACCACGAGCGGCACCCACGTTTCCTCGTAGCCGTGCTCCTCGGTGTGGATGTCGAGCATCATGTTCATCAGCGCGCGCACGAGGCGCGCCCCACGACCGCGATACACGATGAAGCCGGAGCCACTGATCTTGGCACCGCGTGCCAGGTCGAGCATACCGAGCGCTTCGCCCTTGTCCCAGTGGGGAACGATCGCCGGATCCGGCTCGCGCGGGGTGCCCCAGGTGCGGACGACGGTGTTGGCGGACTCGTCGCCCTCGGGCACGTCGGGGAGCGTGATGTTCGGCAGATCGAAGAGCATCTGCTGGACGGCCGCGTCGGTGTCGGCCCGGCGCTGCTCGAGCACGGCGATCTCCTCGCCGATGGCCCGCCCTTCGGCCATCAGGTCAGTGGCGTCGCCGCCCGCCTTACGGCGCTGCCCGACTTCCTGCGTGACCTTGTTGCGGCGCGCCTGCCGGGCTTCGAGCTCGGTGATGGCGGTCCGGCGATCGCGCTCAAGTGCCTCGGCGCGATCGAGCATGGGGGCGAGCTCGGCGAGCTTGCCACGGCGACGCATGCCGTCGCGGAGATGGTCGAGCTGGTCGCGCAACAACCGGATATCATGCATACGAAAATCAGTTCTTCGGGATACCGACGGTGAGCGCGCGGAAGCCGCAGTTGCGGTTCACGAGCGAGCCGACCACGATGCGCCGCTGCGCGACCAGAATGCTGTCGACCACCAGCTTGGCGTAGTACGGCTCGCCGTACACGCATCCCGAGCCGGGAAGCTGCAGCACGACGGTTTCGCCCACTCCGACGACGAGCGTGGAGTCGAGCACATAGCCCTTTTCGGGGGCGCGCTCGAGCACGCTATAAGCGGTGCTGGAACGGAGCATCCCAACCGACGGCGCCCCACCCGGCGGAAGGGGTACGACGGTACGGACGGGGAGCAGCTTCACCTTGTTGTCGGCGGTGAGGTCGAAGGCGACGTCGAAGTTGACGCTGCCGTTCGAAAGCACCTGCGGGCGGGCCAGCAATTCCGCGGTGAACTGATACGCGGACGGCAGCACCGATGACGTACCGCTCAGGGCGTAGACACTGAAGGTGCGGGACGAGTTCTCGAAGGCGGCCGCCGACAACAGGCTGTTCGTGTCGCTGCAGGCGGCGACGGCGAGGGCTGTGACGGTGAGGGCCGAAAACGACATGGCGCGCCGAGCGACTCGAGGCGCGCCGAAGATGCGTGCGAGCAGTGGGATTCCCCTGGTGGTGGTACGGATGTGGAGGTTACCGCCCCACTGGTGTCCGGGCAAGCGGTGGCGCGCGCGATTCGGGGACCGGTGGCCTGAGCCGCCCGTCGATCGTCCTCGCTTGACTTCCCTCCTATCAAGAACGAGCGTACTCCGATGGCCACCATTCGTGATCTTGTCAGTGCACTGCGCCGCCGCGACGGGGTGGATGCCGCCGTTGTTTTGGGCCGCGACGGCCTGCTGATCGACGGCGCCACGGAGCAGGGTTTCGACGCTGAGGGGCTGGCGGCCTACGTTCCGCCGATGGCGTTGGCGGCGGCCGAGATGGCCCTGGCGGCCGGGCGCGGCGAGCTCGGGTTGATGGTGCTGGATTGCAGCGCGGGCGCGGTGGTGGTGACCTCGCTGTCCCCTGATGCCTACCTGCTCGTGCTACTCCGTCCCGCAGGCGATCTGGGCGCGTTGCTCTACGACCTGCGCCGGCACCGGGCGCACATCGCGTCGATCGTCTGAGCCGCGCGACCGAAGCGCCGCTGCCTCAGGACCCGGCCGTCGGTGTAACCGTGCTGGTGGTGGACGACGAGCCGCACATCGGGCGCATCATCCAAACCCGGCTGGAACAGGCGGGCTTCCGCGTGCTGCTGGCCGAGCATGGGTCGGAGGCGCTGTCTCTGCTCGAGGCCAATCCGGACGTGGCGCTGGTCGTGCTGGATCTGATGCTGCCGGGGATGTCCGGCACCGACATCCTGCGCAGCCTGCGGGGCGACGGGCGGTGGCGTCACCTGCCCTGTATCGTCCTCACGGCAGCGGGTCAGGATGCGCAGCTGCGCGAAGCCGAATCCCTCGGCGTGTCCGAGATCATGACCAAGCCCTTCAGTCCGCGACGGCTTCTGGAGCGTGTGCGCGGTTTTACCGGAACCCTGTTACCGCCGGTTGTTTCATGAATTGTTGGAGTGTGGTGCTGGCCGGGGGAGTGGGCTCGCGATTCTGGCCGTTGTCGACTCCGGAGCGTCCCAAGCAGCTGTTGCCGCTGGTGAGCGATGCGCCGATGCTGCGCGACACGCTGGATCGCATGCGGCCGCTGGCCCCGATGTCGCAAACCCTCGTGCTGACGAATGCGTCGCTGCGCGAAGCCGTGCTGACGCTCGCGCCTGATTTGCCGCCCGAGAACGTGATCGCCGAGCCGCGGCCGGCGGGGACGTGCGCGGCGCTGGCGTGGGCCGCGCGCGTGATTGCCGACCGGGCCGGGAGCGACGCGGTGATGATCTGCGTGCACGCCGATTGGTCGATCGGGGACGTGCCGGGCTTTCAGGAGACGCTGCTGGCGGCGGCGCGGGTGGCCGTCGACGAGCGGGCGCTGGTGACCGTGGGGGTGGTACCGTCCCGGCCCGATCCCGGGTTCGGGTACATCCAGCCCGGTGCGGAGGTCCGCGCGGGGGTGCGCCACGTGGCGAGGTTCGTGGAAAAGCCCGACCGCGCGCGTGCGGCGCAGATGGTGGACGACGGATTCCTGTGGAACTCGGGGATTTTCGCGTGGCGCGTGGGGGACCTGCTGGAGGAGATCCGTACTCACACGCCGGAGGTCCAGCCGGCGCTGGATGCCGCGAGGGATGACCTCACGGCGTTCTTTGCGGCGGTGACACCGGTGGCGATCGACGTGGGCGTGCTGGAGCGCAGCGCGCGCGTGCTCGTACTGGCGGGCGCCTTCGGGTGGGACGATGTGGGGACCTGGGCGGCGCTGCATCGGGTGCGCGCGCGCGACGCGCAGGACAACGCCGTGCTGGGTCCGGTGTTTGCGCTGCAGGCGGCGGGCAACGTGGTGCACGCGGAGGGCACGCAGGTGGTGCTGTACGGCGTGGACGATCTCGTGGTGGTGGCGCGCGAGGGGCTGGTGATGGTGACGACGCGCGAGAAGGCGGCCGACCTGAAGACGCTGCTCGATGCACTGCCGGCCGAGGTGCGCGGCTCGTGATCGTGTTGGTGGACGACCATGCGGCGCGGCGCTTCGAACCGTTCGCGACGAGCCGGCCGTTCAGTGAGATGCGTGCGGGGGCGCTGCTGACCCGTGAGCGCTGGGAGCGAGTGCTCGGCGCCGGGGCGGTGGGGTTCGTGGCGGCGCCCCATCTGGACGGCTTCGCTGAATTCGAGGCGCCGCCGTGCGTGAACGGGGGAGCGCTGGCGTCGGGGACGTGGATCGTGAACAGCCGCGCCCTGCCCCTGCTGGCCGCCGACGCGCGGACGGCGGCGGGTGTGGCGTCGACCATTACGGTGGGCGGCCGTGTGGCCGCGCGGCGGCTCGCGGCGGCGCTGCCGGCGGCCACCGACGAGGCGATCTTGGCGGCGCTAACCGACGACGCGGACCCGCAGCACGACGGCGCGGTCGCGACGGCGGGGAGCACGGTCGCGCTGGACGGGGTGTGGATCGACGAGGTCTGGGATCTGATCCGCACGTTGCCGAGCGTACTGCTGGCTGATATCCCGGCGATCGCGGCCAGCCTGTCCACCACGACCATCACGGCCGCGGCGCTGCCGGGCCCCGGCGGGGCGTCACCGTATGTGACAGGCGCGCACGCGTTGTACGTGGAGGCGGGCGCGATTGTCGAGCCGATGAGCGTGTTCGATACGAGCGCGGGGCCGGTGCTGGTGCGGCGGGGCGCGCAGGTGCAGGCCTTCACGCGCGTGATCGGCCCCTGCTACATCGGGTGCGACAGCGTGGTCACGACCGACCGGATTGCGTGCTCCTCGATCGGCGACCAGTGCCGGGTGCACGGCGAGCTGTCGACGACGATTCTCGTGGGGTATGCCAACAAGGGGCACGACGGCTTCGTGGGGCACTCGGTGCTGGGGCGCTGGGCGAACCTGGGCGCCGGGACGATCACGAGCAATCTGAAGAACACGTACGGCACCGTGGCGATGTGGACGCCGGACGGGGTGCGTGACACCGGGCTCCAGTTTCTGGGCACGCTGTTCGGCGATCATGTGAAAACCGGCATCGGGTTACGCCTGACCACCGGGTGCGTGCTGGGCGCGGGTGCCAACGTGTTCGATACCATGCCCCCCAAGGTGGTGCCCCCGTTCGCGTGGGGCGGGCGGGCCCCGTACGACGCCTTTGACGGCGGGAAATTTGTGCAGACCGCCACGCGCATGATGGCGCGGCGCGCGGTGACGCTGAGCGAGAGCGCCGGCCGCTGGTGGCACGCGATCTACCGGACCAGCGAGGCCGACGCCCGCTGGCCACGACGCTGACCGCGACGCTGAGGCGCGCGCCGAGGGCGGCGTGCTGCGGGTAACGGTGCTGGGGAGTGGAAGCCGCGGGAACGCGATCCTGGTGGACGGCACCGAGGGGGCCCTGCTCGTTGATGCGGGGTTCGGGGTGCGCTCACTGACGAAGCGTCTGGCGCTGGCGGGGCGGCGACCCGAAGAGATCGGGGCCCTGCTGCTGACGCACGAGCACACCGATCATGCGAGTGGGGCGGCCGCGGCGCGGGCCCGGTGGGGATGGCCGGGGTATGCGTCGGCCGGGACCATCGCGGGGCTCGACCAGAGCGACGGCGCCCCGCCGGCCGCGTGGCAAGCGTTCGTGGACGGTGGGGCGACCGCCGTGCGTGGCTTCGCCATCGAGACGACCCCGGTGCCGCACGACGCGCGCGACTGCCGTGCGCTGGTGGTGACGGATGTGCGCAGCGGCGCACGGGTGGGGATCGCGATGGATGTGGGGCGCGTGCCGGAGACACTCCCGGTGGCGTTCGAGCGTCTCGACCTGCTGGTGGTGGAATCGAACCACGACGAACAGATGCTGGCTCGCGGCCCCTATCCTTGGTCGCTGAAGCAGCGGATCAGTGGGGGGCTGGGTCACCTCTCCAACGGAGCGGCGGCGGCATTCGCGAGCGGGTGCGTGCACCCCGGGCTGCGCGGGGTGCTGCTCGCCCACTTGAGCGAAACCAACAATGCGCCGGCGATGGCGATCGCCCGGACGCGCGAGGCCCTCCACCGCGCCGGGTGGATGCGGGCGGCGTTATACGCTGCGTCGCAGGGGGGGCCGTTGGCTCCGGTCGCGGCGACCGGTGAATCCGGATGGCGGGCGCCGAGCGCGCAGCTGGGGCTGGGGCTTTAGCCGACGGCGTGCGGACCGGTTGCCGAGCGATTGGCCGACGGTTGGTGCGCCGCTAGCGGCGGCGCACGGCCCGGAAGCTGCCGGTGGCGCCAATGGCGGCGTCGGTCCCGGCGAGTTCGAACCAGCTCCCCGCGATCGTGTCCGCGACAGTTCGGGCGACGTGGCGACGCAGGAGGACCCCGAGCGTGAGGTCGAACTCCACGACCGCCCCTTGGGTGAAGCGTCCAGCGACCGGGCCGGTAAGGCGCCGCTGGGCAGCACCACCCGCGCCTTCTATGAGGTCGGCGCTGCCGATAAAGCTGACGGTGGAGCGGCTGACGACGTCCACGGCCCCCGTGAGCTGCAGCGGTGAGCCCGACTGGAGGCCGGTGTAGCTCCACGTGCCGGCGATGGGCACGGTGCCCGCCGGTTCCGGGTCGGTGGTGGCGACGCAGCCGGCGACCGCCGCGGTGGCAGCGGTGAGCAGGGCGACGAGGAGCAAACGACGGGGGCTGGGCACGTGCCAGAGACGTCCCAGCGGGTGGATCGGCAACGGAGCTGTGCACATGAACGTGGGTTCATGTCCACACTGTGTGCTATCGCTGCAACAGGCACAAGAACCGTGCCATGAAGAATCCATCATGTGCAGGAGACTGGTAAATCGTTCCCCTGAATGAATTTATCAACATGAAACAACCATCATGTTGAACGGACTCGACCATATGGCAAGGTTCTCGCACTAGGGGTGTGCAACAAGTCCAACGCCGGACTTGATCCGATTCTCATCCAAATTTCGACGGAGTCGCTCGACCATGCGTATTTCAAAGATCGCCCTTGTTGCTGCCGCGATGGTGGTGTCCGCCGGCTCCCTGCAGGCCCAGGAAAATTGCACCGAGGCCACGCAGGCTGGCATGCAGTGCGCCGTGACCACGGGCCTCACGGCAACCGTGCCGTACCTCGCCGTGATCAATAAGGACATCTCGTCGGCGGTGCTGCCGGCCGCGACGGTGTTCAACATGAATGGCTATTCGGACGCCGTGGCCGGCCCGACGCTCAACATCAAGGCCAATTTCGTGTGGACGCTGACGGCGACGACGGCCGGCTTCGCCCAGGTCACGGCCCAGAACGTCAGTTACACGAAGTCGAGCGCCGACCTCGAGATCTCGAACACGGCGTCGGGCACTGATTGGACCCAGATGAGCAGCAGCCGCGTGCTGGCGACGGCGGGTTCGGCCGCCACGGCCTCGCAGGACGTGGTGACGCGCTACCGCGTGGCCTACTCCTGGGCGAAGGACCTCCCGGGTGCGTACGCTGCGACCGTGACGTACACGCTGACGGCCCCGTAATGACGGCCGGTTCGGGGGGCGCGCACGCGCCCCCCGCCGATGGTCCCGTTCACACGCGTTCGTCATCTTCCGCTCCCGGTTTCCTGCCATGACGCGCCTTGCCCAGGTAGTACTCGCCGTGACCACGCTCCTCAGCGCGGTGTCGGTGCAGGCCCAGACCAACTGCGGTGGCCAGAGTACGACCACGGCCTTCAACACCGCCGGGTGCTCGGTGAATCACTCGGTGTCAGCAACCGTGCCGTACCTGGCCAGCATCAGTACCAGCAGCCTCGCGGCCGTCACGATTGCCGCGCCGACCGTCGCCGCCATGGGCGGCTACACCGACGCGGCGGCGGGGCCGGCCATCACCGTGTCGAGCAACTTCACCTACACGCTGACCGCCTCGTCCTCGGCGTTTGCCGCGGTGGGTTCGTATACCAAGGCCAAAGGTGACCTCGAGATCGGTACCAACACATCGAACGTGGCGCCGGGTTCGTTCACTTCGATGGGCAGCAACGTGGTGATGTCCAGCTCCGCGGCGGCGACCGCCGCCAGCACCACGCTCTACACGTTTTTCCGCATGAAGCTGCTGTGGACCACCGACGCGCCGGGGACGTATTCGGCCACCGTGACGTACACGCTCACGGCGCCCTGACCGCGGCTGCCGCGCCAATAGAGACGAGTCGCCCGGGTGACGGTTCCCCGCGCGACTCGTCTCTGGAGGTCGACGCACCGCCCCGCGCGTGCGCCTCTGACTTTGCCGGCTGTTTCATGCCGGCTCACTCATTTTTCAGGACCCCGTGATCTCCCGTTGCTCCCCGCCCCGTTCGCGGTCACGACTCTCCTACCGGTGGCGCGCGGTCGCGACGCGCTGCGCCGCGGGGGTGCTGTGGTGCCTGTGGCCGTCGCAGCGTGCGGCGGCGCAGACGTGCAACAGCTCGAGCGAAACGGCGTCCGGCGTCTGCAGCTTCAACGCGACGTTGTCGGCGATCATTCCGTACACGGCGCAGCTGTCCAGCAGCGCGTCGGAGACCAGCCTCGGGACGCTGGACCGGACCACGTTGGCTGCCGGGTCCTTGGTGACATCAGGACCGACCGTGACGGCCGTGGCCAATTTCGCGTGGTCGGTGTCGATCAAGGCCGGCGCAACCGCATGGAGCTTTACGGGGGCGAGCGCCGACCCGCAGAAGCCAGCGGCGGATCTCCGCTGGCGCGTGGGGACCGGTGCCTACGCGGCGCTGTCCACCGCCGGTGCGCAGGTGACCTCCGGCGCCGCGGGGAGTTCGTCGTCTGTCACCCTGACGTTTTCTACCCTGTGGCCCTGGGCGTCTTCGCCGCCCGGTGACTACAGCGTGCCCGTGACTCTCACTCTGACCGCACCGTAATGAATCCGTCGTTCCCCACGTCTCGCCGCCTCGTGCCGTGGTCGCGGATCGCGCTGCTGGCGAGTGCCATGGCCCTCGTGGCGGCACCCGCGCGGGCGCAGTTGGCGATCGACCGCGGCGAAATGGAGCTGCGCGCCACTGGTGACGCGCAGGCGCGCACGGGCGTGCTCATCGTGCGCAACGACAGCAAACTCCGCGTGCAGGGGGTGGTGGTCCTGGAATACTGGGACCGCGCGCCGGACGGCGCCAACCGCTTTCACACCACCGGTACCCTGCCGCAGTCCTGCGCCCCCGACCTGCGCGTCTTCCCGGCCAACATGAGCCTGGCCCCGGGCGAGTCGCAGTCGATTCGCGTGGAGTACACTGGCACCGAGCGCGCCGCCGAGTGCACGTCGTTGGTGGTGGTGGAGGAAGCGCGCGGATCGGCGGCCCGCAACAGCGGCGTGACGATCAACACGCGCATGGGGCTCAAGGTGTACGTGACCCCGTCGAGCAGCGAACCCGGCGGCGAGGTGACCGACCTCACGGTGGCCCCTCCCGCCGCGGCCGACGGTGCCTCCACGCTCACGGTGACCTACCGGAACGACGGCAACAAGCATGTGATGGCCAAGGGCCGACTGGAAATCCGGCGTGAGGACAACAGCATCGTGACCACGGTGGACCTGCCGTCAGTGTACGCGCTGCCGGGAGCGGTGATGCAGACCAAGGCGCCCCTGCCCTCGCTCCCCGTCGGCAAGTATCTGCTGTTGGCGATCTATGATTTCGGCGGCAGTGAACTGGCAGCGGGACAGCTGGAGCACGAGGTCCGTCCGTAGTGCGGACGGCGCGCGGGGTGCTCGCCGCCGTGGTGGTGCTGTGCGCCGTGGCCCTCATGCCATCGGCGTCGGTCCGCGCGCAGACCGTCACGGTGGCACTGTCACCGACGCTGGCGGATACCGTCGCGGCAGTGGCCGACCTGACGGGATCGACGAGCACTTTCTACCACACGCTGGCGGTGAGCATCACCGGATGCGGGAACGGCTCCGGCACGGTGTGTCGTGTGTACATGGCAGCGTCCCCAGCCTCGTCGTCGCTGGTCACCAACCTGCGCTGGGGCACCACGCAGGCAGGGTGCACGAATACCGTGCAAAGCGGTACGACGCCCACGACGACGAATGCCGCCGCCGCGATTTTTACGATGAGCGAATCCAATACGGCGCCGAACGGCAACGCGACGCTTTACCTGTGCTCCAGCGCCACGCTGTCGTGGACGGTGGCGCCACAGCGGTTCGCCCCGAATTTCTATTTCACCCTCATCCGTCAGTGATCCCATGACTGCCGGATCACGCGCGATGCGGCGCGCCCTCGTCTGCGCGGTGCTCGCCGCGACGCCCGGTGTGCTCGGAGCCCAGAGCGCACGTCCCGCGGCGCGACTGGCCGAAACCCCGCGCAGCGCGTCGGACAGCAACCGCGTGCCCGGCCCCGATGGCGAAATGACGCGCGCCGCGGCGGTGCGGACAGCGGCCGCGCCCGGCGGGATCGTGGTGGTGCGCGTGCCCGTGCCGGGCGAGATCCGCGCCGAGTTGCAGCGTGAGACGCGCAACGGGTTCTACGTGGTGAAGTCGGCGGGCGCCGTGCGACTGCTGGGAACGCCAAGTGGCACGGTGGATCTGACGCGCGACGCGGTCGTGGTGTCGCTCAATCTGGGGCGTCGGCAGCCGGCCGGCGTGTCGTCGGTGGCGAGTATCGAGTTCCGCGCCGGCACCGTGGCGATCGAGGTGCCGCTGGAAGTGAACGTGTCCACGGTGGGCAACGTGTCGCTGCAACTGGCCGACCGCGAGACCGTGGCGCCGCAAGGCAAATGGAGCATGCTCCGGTTGCGCGTCGTGAACGCGGGGAACGGCGCGGAAACGGTGCAGATCAGTGCGCTCCCCGGCAGCGGGTGGCGTATCGAACCGGGCGCGAGCGTGACGGTACCGTCGGGCGGCGTCGCGGACGCCAGCCTCCGGTTCTGGGTCCCTCCCCGGGCCTCCACGGGACTCACCTTGTTGCGCGTGGTGGCGCGCCGTGGTCGCGAGATCGTGGCCGAAGGACAGGCCCGCGTGGACGTGAAAAACGCGCAGCGGGAACGCAGCGACGGGCTGGTGGTCGAGCTGTCATCGACGGGCGTCTCGTCCGCTTCTTCCACGCCGGCTGTGGGCTACGGGATTTCGGTGTCCGGCAACCTCACCGACTCCACGCGGCTCGACGCGCGCGCGTCGCTGGGAAACAGCAACGATCCGCGCGCGACCTTTGCGCTGGCGCGGGCCGGCCTCTTGACGCTGCCGCCGAGTGTGAGCATCACGTCGCCGCGCTTTGCGGTGTCCGGCGGCGTGCTCACCGCGGCGTTGCACGATCCGGGTGGTGCCTACGCCTCCGGGCTGGGCGGCACGGCGCGGCTGCGTCTGGGTTCATGGCAGCTGGGTGGTTTCGGAGGGCGCCCCTTCGGGGTGTCGCGCACCGGCACGCTCGCGGCAGGTGACGGGCGACTGGCGGGGAGCTCAGTGGATCGTCCAGCACTCGGTGGGCGGCTGGGCGTGGAGGCACTGCACCTGGAGGACCGGCAGCTCGGGCAGGCATTGCAGTCGCTGACGCTGCACGGCACCAATCTGCATGTGGCCGGCGGTGAACTCACGGTGTCGGTGGCGGCCCGCCGCTTTGCGGATACGCTCGGTGTGTTCCCGTTGACCGGCGCGCCACTCGGCGCCGCGTCGCGGGCCCCTTTGACGTACGATCGATCGGTACGACTGGGCGCGTCGTCGGTGTATCGCCTGCAGCGCCCGAACACCTCGTTCGACCTGCGTATTTTGCACGCGCCGGGCGGCAGTCAGTCGTTTTCGCGCTCGGGGAACGACATCAGCGGGAACGTCTCACGGCGCCTTGGTCAGCACCTGAGTGTCGGTGGTGGTGGCTGGTACTTGGGGGACCGTGGCGCCCTGATCGGCGAGATGGATGCCGGCGGGTGGTTTTTTTCGCCGTCCGTGTCGACGGCGTCGGGGAATGCGCGGATTGGGTTCGAGGGGCGCGGATCGCAATTCACGGCGCGGACCGGCACGGTGGCGTATCGCAACGACGAAGCGCTGGGTGGGGTGAATGTGGAGCTGCGCCGCAACCGGCTGTTTGCGCGCGCCCGCCTGTCGGGTGGGTCGGCGGTGCGTACGATCGGCATCGATTCGCTGACCGCAGCGCCGATGCGCGGCACCCGCAGCGAGCAGTTGGGGACGGTCGGGCTGGCCGGCTCGCGCGGCACGGTCGAGATGTCATGGACCGCCACGAGCTCCGGCAGCTCCACGCAGTTGATGCCGCCGCAGCAGGCGCTGTCGCTGCGCGCCGAAGGAATCCGACTGCTCACGCTTGGCGGGCAGGACGTCACGTTCACCGCGGAGGGGCAGCGTCTGGCGAGTGGCCCGGCCTATCCGGCTGCGTGGACGTTGCACACCGGCCTCGTGGTGCCGGTACCCGGCGGCATGACGCTGACGGCATCCGCCGACCGCAATCCATTCCTGATGCTGGCCGGGCGCGGGGGGTCCCCGATGGTGTACGCGCTGCAGGTGGACCAGCGGCTGCAGACCCCACGGCTTTCGTCGGAGCGCGCGCGGCGCCGGACGCTGTTCGTGGATGACAACGGCAACGGGAAGATCGATCGCGGTGAGGAGAGCCTGGGGGGCGTGGCGATCCAGTGCGGCAGCGAAGCGACGACCACCGACGGGCGCGGCGCGTTCAGCTGTGCCCCGTCGGAGGTGCCGATGATCGATGTCCGCACGTTGCCGATGGGGATCGTGCCCCCAAGCCGCGAGGCCGCCCGCCGCGGTGACGTGGCGCTGACCCGCGTGGCCCCGGTGACGGTGCAGCTGCGGCTCCCGTCGGCGGACAGCGTCCGCCTGCCGTCGTCGGAGGTGGCCAAGGCGTATGTATCGGCGCGGGATGCGACGGGGACCCGGTGGTACGCGCGCCCCACTCCGAATGCCGCGTTCGTGTTCGACGCGTTGCCGCTGGGGCGCTACACCGTGGACATCGAACAGGGGAGCATGAGCGAACTGCTGGCGGTCGTGGGGAGCGCGCGCGAATTGTGGGTGACCCGCGAGCCGCAGCGGGGCGCGCTGGCGATCGACGTGCGCGGTCGGCAAACGCGTATCAAGCTGATCGGTGCGCCGACGACCAAGCCAACGCCAGCCCCCACGGGGGCACGCCCGTGATGACGCACCTGGGGCGGGCCTGGGCGCGTGGTGCGGCACTGCTGCTGATCGCGTGGCAGAGCGTGGGCGCGCAGACCAGTTGCACGGAAAAGAGCGGCTCGTGCACGACGGCGGCGCTGGTCGTTCCGCTGCTGAACGTGCCCACGCTGTCTACGGTGAGCATGGGGACCAGCAGCACCTTCGCGCTGATTCCGGCGTCGGGCTTAACCGCCACCGACTTCGTGAATGGGTCCTATGACGCGGCGTCGCCCCTCGCGCTGACCGTGAAAACCAACAAGGCCGGCACGCTCACGATGTACGCCACCTCGACCACGTTCAGCGGCACCAGCTGCGGGCTGACATTGGCCGACGTGACATACGCCACCACGTTGGCGGGGGCACGCACCGCGGCGATCAGCTCGTCGTCCGGTTCGCCGACGACCCTGCTCACGCTGACGAGTGCCTCGAGCGGAGCGGCGGTCTCGCTGTACTTCCGGGTGGCGCTGAGCTGGACGGCCGACCCGCCGGCCCCGTCGTGTTCGCTGCCCCTGTCCTTCTCGCTGATCCCATGACGCGCGTCGTTCGCTTCCGCGCCCTACGGGCGTGCGCCGGCGCGCTGGCCACGGGCACGCTGGGCTCCGTCCTCTTCGCCGCCACGGCGACGGCGCAGCCGACGTTGACGGGTTCGCCGGTGACGCAGACGAGTGCGACCGCGCTGGTCAACTTCCTGTGGACCACACAGCCGGGCGTGCTCACGGTGATCCAAAAATCGCGCGCCAAGTGCAGCCCGGGCGAGTGCTTTTCGCAGTTCGTGGGCGTGAAGGCCAATGCCGGCTGGCAGTTGCAGGTGAAGCTGATGTTCCCTGGGACAGGCTTCACGGTTGACCTGTCCACACCGACACGGCCATCCACGGCGGTGGCGCGCCTGTCGGCGACCGCGTGGACCACGGTAAACGTGACCGGCAAGGCGACCGCCAACCAAACCAACGAAGTGACGTTCTATGGCAAGAAGGTCACGGGGCCGTCGGGGCGCCTACCCACGGCGACGGACCTGGCGTTGCTGCTGCAATACCAAGTGGTGCGCACGCCCTGACCACGCGGCGCGCAGCCGCGTCGCCGCCCGACCACACCATGCAAAGGCAGAACGGGCGCCCTGACAGGGCGCCCGTTCTGTTTCCTGCACGTGGTGGAACGGCTTAGTACATGCCGCCCATGCCGCCGCCGGGGGCGCCATGGCCACCGCCAGCGGGAGCCGACGCTTCCTTCTTCTCGACGATGAGCGCTTCCGTCGTGAGGAGGAGACCGGCGATCGACGCCGCGTTCTGCAACGCGGTGCGGGTCACCTTCGTCGGGTCAATGACGCCGGCCTGCAC
>JARIEV010000055.1 GCA_031127225.1 Gemmatimonadota bacterium
CACCCGCCTGCCGCATAGCGGCCCATCGCGTACGGGTTCCGTGCGCGAGCAGCGGCGCCGAGAGCCCCGCGGGCTTGGCGTTCACGTACACCACGATCTTGCCGCGCAGATCGAGGCCGGCCAAGTCATCCATGCCCGCCTGCGGCAAGGACACGCCATAGCCGGCGAACACGAGCGGCGCCTCCACGTCGGCCGTACTGAGACGTGCGGTGAGCCGAATGTCGCGCCCGAGCGCCAGCGGCGTCCAGCTGCCGCCCTCACGCAGCGACACCGCCACCCCTTCACGCGCGATCCCCATCTCGATGAAGCGCACCGGCTGCATCCATCCGTCCGTCCCCGCCGGCGTGAGCCCCGCCAGACGGAACTGATCGGCCACGTATCGCGCCGCCGCTTCGTGTCCCGGGCTCCCGGTATCACGGCCGCGCAGCGAGTCGTGCGCCAGAACCTGCACGTGTCGCCACCACGCCTCGGCCGGCTGTTGCGCCGTCAGTGACTGTGGCGCGCCAAACAGGGCCGTCGCCAAAAGCAGGGGGCAAAACGATCGGAGCATAACGTGTGGGGGGAAGGAGGTGAGCCGCGCGGATTACTTGAGCAGACGCGCCAGCTGCTCGGGCATCGCATGAAACTGGTCGATGTGATCGGGCGCGCTGTTACCGGCATAGCCCAGCAGCGTGAAGCCGCCGGCGCGCACCGCACTGAGCTGTTGCATGCCGCGCGCATCGAAGCGAACCACAGGCGTGCGCTGAAGCCCCAGGGACGCCAACATCCAATCGGCGGTTTCCGTGGTGCTCGCAAACGTGCCGGGAAATATCTCGGAGTGCGTGATCAACAGGCGCTTGTCGCCGCGCACGGCGGCGCGCGCAAACGCGGTGAGCGCCACGAGGTTGGTGGTATCGAGCACACCACCGGCCGCCAGCACCGTGCCCTCGGGGCGGTACGACGTGTGCAGGCCGTCGAGCAGCAACACGGCATCCACCCGCGCCACGTGACGCGCTTCGCGCAAAATGGCGCGCACCGCGCCGTGGCCGGCCGAAAAGCCGGACAGCGTCACGCGCCCAATCGTGGTGGGGCGTCCGGTGGCCTCGGCGAGGTCGCGCGCAATCAGCACCAGCAACGAGTCAAAGGCCGCGGGATCGCTGAACCGGCGATCGTACACCCCCGAGCCCGAGCCAAGGTTGAGCACCGCCACCACGGCCCGCGTGCCGTGGGCCGCGACGGCCTGCTGCGCCAGCCACGCCGCCCCGTGAAAGTGCACCACCAGATCCATCGTGGCGCGGGGACGCGCGGGGATCCACAGCTCCACCGGGGCACCGGCCGGCCCCACCAGCCGGCGCGTGGTGCCGGGCAACGCCCGCTCCGTGAGGCGCTCGTGCCGTCGCGTGCTCTCCGTCATCGGCGACGGATGCTGCGGGGTGGGCGGCGGGGCCGCGATCGGCGGGGCAGCCTGCGCACGCAGCGGCGGCGCCGGCGAAAGAGCCAGTATCGCCAGCGCGCACGCCCACCACGCGGCCCACCACGCAGCGCGAACTGGCGGCCGGCCACGCGGCGCGCCATGTTGCCCCCGCGCGGTGCCGATCACGGCGCCGCGCGACCGGCTGGTTTCCTGATCCAACACCCGAGGTCTCCGTGCAAAAGAGGCGGCGCACATGACGGTACCACCGGAACGTACTCCCGGCATCGGCCGACGCGAGTTTCTGGCGCGCGCCGTCGGGGCGCCGTTGGTCGCAGCGCCGTTGGTCGCGGTACCGCTCGCGCTGGCCGTATCGGCGTGTGCTGTCGTCCCCCGCCGTGGGCGTAGCCCCGCGGCCGAAGTGCGCGCCGACCTCGTGATCATCGGCGGCGGGTTCGGTGGCTGCGCCGCCGCCCTCGCGGCCGCCAACCGCGGGCTCCGCGTGATCATGACCGAGGAGACCGACTGGATCGGTGGACAGCTCACACAGCAGGGCGTGCCGCCGGACGAAAATGCGTGGATCGAAACCATCGGCGGGACGCGCCGCTATCTCGCGCTCCGCACCGGCATCCGCGAGCACTATCGGCGCCACGCCCCGCTCACCGAGCGGGCCCGCGCCAACGCGCGCCTCAACCCGGGCAATTGCTGGGTGTCACGCGTGGGCGCCGAACCCACGGTGGCCCTGGCCGTGCTGCACGAGCAGCTGGCGCCGTGCGTGGCCAACGGACAGCTCACCATCCTGCGGCGACACCGGGCCGTCGCGGCCGACGTCCATCGTGATCGCGTACAAGCGGTGCACCTGCACGATCGGCCAAACGACCGGCGCCTCACGGTGCACGCGCCGTATTTCCTCGACGCCACGGAGCTGGGCGACCTGCTGCCGTTGACGGGCACCGAGTACGTCACGGGCGCCGAGTCGCGCGCCCAGACCGGAGAGCCGCACGCTAAGGACGCACCGGAGCCGGACAACGTGCAGTCGTTCACGATGTGCTTTGCCATGGAGCACCGCGACGGCGAGCAGCACGTGATCGACCGGCCGCCCGACTACGCGGCGTGGCGCGACCTCACCATTCCGGCCGCCGATGGGGTGCCGTACCGGCTGCTCTCGTTCGACGAGCCCGCGAACGCGCGCATCGGCTTCGATCCCATGGCACGCACCGGCTACTGGTCGTACCGCCGGGTGATTGACCGCGACCTCTTTGTGCGCAACGGTGACCCGAGCGGTCGCTACGCACACGACGTCACCATCGTGAACTGGGGGCTCAACGATTACTCGTTCGGGTCCCTGATCGACGTGAGCGAGGCCGAAGCGCAGGCGCACATCGCGCGGGCCACCGAACAGGGGCGGTCACTGCTGTATTGGCTGCAAACCGAAGCGCCGCGCCCGAACGGCGGCGCCGGCTGGCCGGGGCTGCGCCTCCGTCCCGACATCCTGGGCACCAACGACGGGTTCGCGCAGTACCCCTACATCCGCGAGAGCCGCCGCATCGCGGCCGCGTTCACGGTGTGCGAGCAGCACGTCACGACGCCCACCACGTTCTCGGACAGCGTCGGGATCGGCCACTACAGTATGGATCTGCACCGCACCACGCGCGGCGACTACGGCCGCTACGGCACCACGATCCCCTTCCAGATTCCGCTGGGGGCGCTGCTACCGAAGCGCATGGAGAACCTGCTCCCGGCGGCCAAGAACATCGGGACCACCCACCTGTCCAACGGCTGCTATCGCCTGCATCCGGTGGAATGGAATATCGGCGAGAGTGCCGGCGCCCTCGTCGCCTTCGCGCTTGCCCGACGGCTCACCCCGCGCGCGGTGCACGCCAACGCCGAGCACCGGCGCGACTTCCAGCAGGAGCTCCAACGCGACGGCGTGCCGCTGGCCTGGCCCGACCCGCTGCCGAAGTAGTGCACGGCCACCGGTGCGATCGCCCTGATGCCGGCCTCCCGTCACGCGGCACTAGGCGTCACAGGACGGGGTAGGGAGTAATCGGCGCATGCCGACCGCACCCTGCCCCCGCTGTTCACCACCACCCGGAGCAACGCCAATGCGTTCCCCGTCGCTACCCCAATGGTTGTCGCAATGGATGCCGGCCGTCTGTCTCGCGGCTGTCGCGCTCGCCGCCTGCCATGACACCCCCAGCGAAACCACACCCATCATGAACGGGCGCTCGCAGCCGCTGCGCGTGGGTGACGCGGCGGTCCCCATCAACGGAAGCGCGTTCAGCCTCACGCTGCTGGCCGTGCTCGAAGATGCCCGCTGCCCGCGCCAAGTCGTGTGTATTTCGGCGGGGACGGCCGACATCAGTCTCGGCTATCGCGTCGGCAGCGGCCCCACTGTGCCCGTACGCCTGCGCTGGGGAGCTGCTCCCTCGGACACCGTGATCGGTACGGTGCGCGTGCGATTCGATTCGCTGGTGCCGTGGCCCGAGGTCCCCGGGCCACTCCTCCCGCAGAGCCGCTACGTGGCGTGGTTAACGCTGCGCACGCCACCCTGAGCCACGCTCAGCGGCGCGGCGGCATCCGCACCGTGAGCCACCGCCGCGCAAACTCCGCGGGCCGCACACGCCGTACCGTGCTCGTCACGCGCCGTCCACCCACGATCGTCGTCACCTCGACGTCCACCGGCGACATCGCGCGTAGCCCCACGTGCACCGGCGCATCGCTCTGCGCATCGTAGCCCGAGCCCGCATCCACCCACCGCGTGGCCAGCGCCGTGCGCGTGCCGCGCGCGTACACCCGCACCTCGGCACCGGCCTGCGTGGCGCGCCCCTGCGCATCGAGCACCCGCACCTGCAGTGACCGCGCCGCCGTCGCCGCGGGCAGGGTGTTGCGCAGCACGGGATGCGACGCCTCGGGGCGCGAGCCGGCGAGCGCCAGGTCGAGCGCGCCGTCGCCGTCCGCATCGAACCACTGCACCCCGTGGCTCGCGGTCAGCGCGAGCACGTTGTCGGGCGTCACGTCCGCGAACCCTGTGGCCGTCTGCACGAGCAGGTAGTCGCGGAAGCTCTCCGTGGCCGACACCGTGCCGTTCACGTAGAGATCGAGCCGGCCGTCATGATCGAGGTCAGCCGTGGCGCAGGTATCGTAGCGGCCATCGATCGCCACGCCCCACGCCGCACTCACATCACGGAATGACCCGTCACGGGCGCCCAGAAACAGACCGTTGGGTCCGTAGTTGGCAGTCACGAGGTCGGCGACGCCGTCGTTGTTCAGATCGGCCACGCACGGCCGAACGGTGCCCTGCGTAGCAAGCGACGGACCGCGGCCGCCCCACGCCAGGCCGACGCGGTCGGCCACATCGGTGAAGCGCCCGCCGTCGTTGCGGAAGAAGCCGTTCGCATCACCGTCCTGATTCGCCACGTAGAGATCGAAGTCCCCGTCCTGCTGATAATCGAACCACACCGCGCCGACACTCTTGCGCGGGTCGGCCAGCCCCACCGACGACGCCACATCGGTAAACGTGCCGCCGCTGTTGCGGAACAGCATGTTCGCGCGGTCGCGGAAGGCCACGAACAGATCGAGATCACCGTCCCCGTCGACGTCGAGAAACACCGGCTGGCGCACGGCGCCGGTCTCGACGGTCAGACCGCTCGCGGCGGTGATGTCGGTGAACCGGCCGCCGTCGTTGCGATACAGCCGCAACACCGGTCCGCCGCCGGGGGTGAAGCCCACCAGCAGGTCGGGATCGCCGTCGGCATCGACGTCGCTCCACGCCGCCGCACGTGTGGCCCGCGCGTCGGCCACGCCGGCCGTGGCGGCGATGTCGCGGAACACACCACCGGTATTCTCGTACAGCCGGTTCGGCGTGCCGTTGAACCCGACGAACAGATCGAGATCACCATCGCGGTCCACGTCCGCCACGGCGTTGGCCAGCGCGCCGCCCGCGGCAAACAGCTCGGGCTGCAGCGCCGTGAACACGGGTCGTGATGGCGTCGGCGGCGGCGCCGGCTGAGCCGCGACCGGTGCCGCAGCGCCCACCAACACGGCGACCGCCACGGCGCACCCGACACGCGACGCAAAAAGGCGCGCCGACGCGCGCGGCTGGAGGAAAACCCGAAGAAGCATGGCGGACGTGAGCAGGAAGGAAACGCGCACCGGCCGGGGGTCATCTTGTGCCCCCTCGCGATGCGCCCTAACGTCGCGTGCACGGAATCGTTCGACAAGATGCCGTGCCGTACACGGCTCCCCACTCCCCGAGGATCAGTCCGGTGACCACCACTCCTTCCGCGCGCGGCCATCCGGTCGCCCCATGGCGCCGCCGCTGCGCCGCGATCGGCCTCGTGCTGGCCGCGTGTCCAAGCGCCGCCGCGGCGCAGGCGTCGCCGTTCACGCTCGAGCAGGTAATGAGCGCGCCCTTCGCCACCAACCTCGCCGCGGCGGCCACCGGTGAGCGGCTCGCGTGGACGCTCAACGAGCGCGGGCTGCGGAATGTGTGGGTGGCCGAAGGCCCACAGTTCACGGCGCGACGGCTCACCAACTATCTGAGCGACGACGGGCAGGAGCTCAACGCCGTCCAGCTCTCCCCCGACGGCAGTCGCGTGGTGTTCATGCGCGGCGGCGACTTCAGCGCCAACTTCGACGATGCGCTGCCGGTCAATCCCACCGGCGCCCTCTTTCCCGCGAAAACCGAGATCTGGTCGGTCCCGTTCAGCGGCGGCACGCCCGTCGCCCTCGGCGAAGGCGAAAGTCCCGTCAGCTCGCCCAAGGGCGACGTCGTGGTGTTCACGCGCGCACGGCAACTGTGGATGGTCCCCATCGACGGCTCCAAGCCGCCCGTGCGCCTGTTCGATCAGCGCGGCGACGCCAGCGACCCGCAGTTCTCGCCCGACGGCACGCACCTCGCGTTCGTATCAGGACGTGGCGACCACGCCTTCATCGGCATCTACACCAACGCGCAGCGCCCCATTCAGTACATCGCGCCCAGCACGAACCGCGATTGGGCACCGCGCTGGTCGCGCGACGGCCGTTCCCTCGTGTTCGCACGACGCGCGGGTGCCGGCGGACCGCCGCCGCCGAACTCCGACATTCAGCCCGCCCCGTGGAGCCTGTGGGTGGCCGACGTCGCGAGCGGTGTCGCCACGCTGCGCTGGGCCAGTGACCGCACGCTCAAGGGCAGCGTGCCCGGCACCGATGGTGGCATCAACCTGCACTGGGCGGCCGGCGATCGCATCGCGTTTCTGTCGTATCAGGACGGCTGGCCGCACCTGTATTCCATGACGGCGCGCGGTACCGAGCGGCCCATGCTGCTCACGCCGGGGGCACACATGGCCGAGCACATCACGCTCAGCGGTGATGGGCGCACGCTGTTGTACGCGGGCAACCTCGGCACCACCGCCGGTGACATCGACCGTCGTCACGTGGTGCGGGTACCGGTGGATCGTGCCGCGCCGGAAGTGCTCACCCCCGGCACCGGTGTGGAGTGGATGCCGGTGGTACTCGGTTCCGGACGCGTGGCCGCCATCGGCGGCGACGCGCAGCGCGTGCCGCAGCCCTTTGTGCTGGGCGACGCGAACGCCGCCGGGGCGTCGCGCCTCGTGATCGGCGACGCGCAGGTGCCCGCGGAGTTCCCCGCCGCAAAGCTCGTGACACCGAAGTCGGTGGTGTACACGTCGTCCGACGGCGTGCAGGTGCACGCCCAACTCTTCGAGCCGCCCACGGGTGGCCCGGCGAAGAAGGCGGCGGTGGTGTACGTGCACGGCGGCCCACCGCGACAGATGCTGCTGGGGTGGCACTACGGCGACTACTACTGGAACGCGTACGCGATGAACCAGTACCTCGCCAGCCGCGGCTTCGTGGTGCTGTCCATCAACTACCGTCTGGGCATCGGCTACGGCCACGACTTTCACCGGCCGCCGCGCGCCGGTGTGGCCGGCGCCAGTGAGTATCTCGACGTGAAAGCAGCCGGCGAGTGGCTGCGCGCACAGCCCTTCGTGGACGGCACGCGCATCGGCATCTACGGCGGCAGCTACGGCGGCTATCTCACCGCGCTCGCGCTGGGGCGTAATTCCAATTTGTTCGCGGCCGGCGTGGACATTCACGGCGTGCACGACATGACCGCCGATCTCGGGCAGCGCTTCGGTGGCACCGCGTGGCGCTTCGAGCGGTCGGCGGCCCGCATTGATTCACTGGCGCGGCTGGCGTGGCGCTCATCGCCGGTGAGCAGCGTGTCCACGTGGCGTTCGCCGGTGCTGTTCATTCACGCCGACGACGACCGCAACGTGCGCTTCGCCCAGACCGTCGATCTTGTGCAGCGGCTGCGCGCGCGCAACGTGGAGATGGAGGAGATCACGATCGTGGACGACACACACCACTTCATGCAGCATGACAATCAGCGCCGCGTGAATGCCGCGATCGCGGCGTATCTCGAGAAGAAACTCCGCCCCTGACGCTGGTGCGCGGACGGCGCGCGGAAGGTTTCCGCCTTCCGCGCGCCGCGCGCCGCTACTTGGGGGTGACGCGAAACAGTCCGCCGGTCGTGGTGTTCTCGATCATCCACAGGGCGCCGTCGGGTGCCACCGCGATGTCGCGGATCTGATGGCCGACATCCCAACGTTCGGCGGTGGCGGCGCCGCCCTTGCCGTCGAACGTGATGCGATTGACGGTGCGCGAGGCCAGCCCGCCAATCAGCGCCGAGCCGTTCCACTGCGGAAACATCTTTCCCTTGTAGAACGTGAGGTTCCCCGGCGCGATGACGGGCGTCCAGTAGATCACGGGCTTCACCAGATCGGCGCGCGTGTCGGGGCTCGGGATGGGCACACGGTTGTAGTTCACGGCATACGATACGAACGGCCATCCGTAATTCTTGCCAACCTCAACAAGATTCAACTCGTCGCCGCCGCGCGGGCCGTGCTCCACTTCCCACAGCCGGCCGTCGGGTGCGAACGCCAATCCGTACGGCGTGCGGAAGCCGGACGCCCACGTTTCCGACGGCGTCAGGTTCGGTCCGGGGAACGCGTAGCTGTGCACCACCGCCGCGGTCTTCGCCAGTTCCGTATCGCGTGGCGGGTTGATGATGTCGAGCGTGGCCGACCCGGTGGTGCCGGCCTGCGGATTGCCGGGCGCGGGTTTGCCGTCGAGCGTGAGCCGGAGGATCTTGCCCAGTGGCGAGTTGGGATCCTGCGCCGGCGTCATGCGCTGCCGATCACCCACGCTCAGAAACAGGAACTGCTTGTCGGGCGAGAAGGCCACCGCGGCACCGAACTGTCCGCCGCGACCACGGGCCCCGTCACGCCAGATCACCCGCAGGTCATCGAGGCTGGCCGCGCCGTCCGTGATCGACAGGGTGGCCATGGCGAGCGCGAGGCTGGAGCCGCTGGGGTCACCAGGCTCCGAATACGTCAGATAGACATGGTGGTCCTTGGCATAGTTCGGCGAGAGATACACGCCGAGCATGCCGCCCTGTCCCTGCGCCAGCACGGCGGGCACGTTCGCGACGGGCGTCTTCACGCCGGCCTGTGTCACGAGCCACAGCGGCCCCACCTTCTCCGTGATGAGCAGGCGTCCGTCGGGAAGGAACGCGATGCGCCAGGGCAGGTTGAACGTCGCCACCTGTGTCATCGTAAACGGGACGCTGGCGTCGGGCTTCTGTTCGCCGGCATTCACCTGCGCGTACGCGACGGTGGGCGCGACCGCGGGCGCGACGGTAGCGACGGACGCCAGAGCCAGTGCAACACGCACGAACCGCTTCATCGAGTGCTCTCCTGAGTAGGGTCGGACATCACCCCGAAGAGTACGCCGTGCGCGCCGTCTGCCGCCAGCGGGACAGACCGTGCTACTTCTTGACCACCGTGACACTGGTAGTGTCGGCGGCGAACGCGGTGAACACACCGAGCCCGCCGGTGATGTTCGTGAACGGTTCGTTCAGGTCGCGCGAGTCCTGTTGAAGCGTGGCGTAGAGCTGCGCATACTCCTCGTTCACGCGCCACACGTACACCTGATACCGCCCGTAGTACGGGAGCCCGAGGGCGTTGATCGGCAGGCTATCGGCGGCCGTGGGCGCGAAGATCACGCGGCGGCGGCCACGGATGCCGCCGGGAAAGGCGATGTCCACCGCCACCGGCGACAGCTCCACGTTGTCGAGCGTCACGAAGTACAGCGACCCCGGCGACTTCGTCCAGCGCACCACCGTCTGAGCCGCCGAGAAGTCGGGGCGCGGACCACCCGGCCCGCCGCCGAACGTCAGCGTGGGAATGCTGAGCGTGGACGCGGCCACGCGCGCACCCGTGGGGCGCACCGGCACGATAGTGCGCGCCGACAGGGCGCGGCCGTTCACGGAGCCCTCGAGCGTAAACACATCCCCTTCGCGCACGATCAGACCCGTGCCGTTGTACTGATAGTAGCCGCTGTCCCCCGCTGACTTCACCAGCGGATACCGCACACCGTTCCGCACCAGCACCACCGTCGCATCGTTGATCGGCGGCGCGACCTGCACGTTGGTGGTGTCACTGGTGTTGATCGGCACCGTCCACGTGAGCCGCACGTCGTTCACCGGCTGTCCCGCATACAAAAACGCACGCACCACGGGATCAGGGGACCCGGGCACTACGAACGTGGGATCGCCGCAGGCGGCGAGCAGCGGCAGCGCGAGGGCGGGCAGGACAGACCACAGAATACGTCGATTCATCGGTCGATCTCCGTCATGCGCTCACGCTGCGCCCGCCAGGTGAGCTTCACATCGATACTCGGGGTGAACCCCAGTTGGGCCACATCGGTGACCACAATCGGATCGGTGCTGAGGTCGAACTTGCGGAAGGACACGTTGCGGCGGTTGAGGATGTTGTACAGCGACAGACCCACACGCCAGTCGAAGGACCCCTTGGTCTCGAAGATGCGTGAGGCGGCGACATCCGCGCGTTGATACGAAGGCAGCCGCTGACTGTTCTTATCGCTCACGTTCACGTACGTCTGCTGTCGGCCGTCGAGCAACTTGATCTGGTACTGCGCGATCGGCGCGGTGTACGGACGCCCGCTGCCGTACACACCCACGGCCGAGAGATCCCATTTCCCCAGCTGCCACGAGCCGAATCCTTTCAGCTCGTGCCGCTGATCGAGTGAACTCGGGAACGCGCGGCCGCCGTCCACTTCGTCGAAGCGATTGGTGGCCTTCATGAGCGTGTAGGCCGCCCATCCAGTCACGCTGCCGCGCTTCTTCTCGAGCAGGAACTCGAGTCCCCTCGCATGGCCATCGCCGGTGAAGAAGAACGACCCCGTGTTCACGCCGAACGCCTGCCGGTACCGCCGTGAAAAGAGCGTCGCGTTGTCCAGCGTCTTGTCGTAGGCCTCGATGTTGAGCGCCCACGCCGGCCGGTCGAACAGCAGCCCCGCGATGACATGCGTGGAGCCTTGCGCGCGCAGTGTGGTGTCAGCCAGCAGCCAGAAGTCGCGGCTTCCCTGGAGCACGTCCTCGTTTTCCACGCGATTCACAAACTGATGATAGCGCCCCCACGCCCCCTTGAAGCGCAGTGACGGCGTGATCTACCATCCGGCATTGAACCGCGGCTCCACGAAGGATTCGCCGGTGGCATCGTACTGGGTGCGGCGCACGCCGGTGGTAATGTCCACCTGCGGCACCGGCGTCCAGGTGTGCTGCGCGTAGGCCGCGAGCACGTTGGCGTCGCCGTTGCGAACCGTGTTACGGCGGTTCTGCACGGTGTCAGTAGTGCTCCCCACCGCGAAACGATACGTCACCGTGTTGCGGGTGGCCCACCCGCCGAATTCGAGGCGCGACGAGGCGGCTAGATCGACGACGTTCTCCAGCCGCACGGTCCGGTCCTCCACGGTGTTCGTTTCGGTGAAGCCGAAATCGAAGCGCGCACCGCCGTTGGGGAGGCCGCCGCTCGCCGTGCGATTCCCGTCGCTCAGGTACTCGGAGCTCGACGCGATGAGGTCGGACGACACCCGCGACGACCATTGCCGGAACCAGCGCGCACTCACGCCGGTATTCTGCGCAATCGTGAGGTCATTCAGCGTGGGCGTCGTGGCGGTCGTCGGTGGGGCCGCGCCGCCCGGGTTGAAGCGCGCGAAGCCGCCGCCCAGTGTTTGCGACTGATCGAGATTGTCCAGCCCGCGAAACACGCTGATCGTGGCCACGTCCTTCGACGACGGGCGGTACGTGAGCTTGGCGTTCAGGTCGTAGAAGTAGAAGCTCGGATCGACCTGCACCTGCTGAAAACGGCCACCGCCGCGCGGCCCGCCGCCACCGAAGCCCACCTGCGTCTGGGGCTGCGCGCTCGAGCCCTGGCGCGCGAAGTCGAAGAGCTTGCTGTACAACCCGCTCTTGATCACGTCGGTGTACGAGCGCCGTCCCGACAACAGCAGGCTGCCGCGTCCCAACGGGATCTCCACCACACCGCGTGCACTGAGCAGACTTGCGCCGCCGCTCGCACGAAAGTGACGCTCGTCGCCCGCCTTGCCGGTCAGGTCGATCACCGACGACACGCGGCCACCGTAGCGCGCCGGAAAACCGCCGGCATACAGCTGGATGTCTTTCAGCGCGTCGGTGTTGAACGCGCTGAACAAGCCGAAAAAGTGGTCCACGTGATACACCGTGATGCCGTCCAGCAGCACGAGATTCTGGTCGGGGGTACCCCCGCGCACCGACAGGCTCGCCCCGCCGTTGCCGGCGCCGGCCACGCTGGGCAGCATCTGCAGCGTGCGGAACACGTCGGCCTCACCCACCGACGGCATCGCTTCCACCTGCGCCGTCGAAATGGACTGCACGCCCGCATCGCGCCCAATGGCGATGACGGTGGGCGACTGGTCGATGGCCGACTGCACGGTGGCGGTGGAGAGCCGCACGACCGCCTTGGCCAGGAACACCACCAGCGCGCCGGTCACGGTATCGGGGCGCAGCGGCAGCAACCGCGAGGCGTACCCCACGTACTGCACCCGCAGCGTCTGGGGACCCTCCGGCACGCCGAGTAGCGCGAAGCGGCCATCCACGTTGGTCAGAATGGCGCGCGGCGAGCTCACGAGCCCCACCCGGGCATTGCGGAGCACTTCGCCCGAGGCGGAGTCCCGCACCACACCCGTGATGGTAAACGTGCGCGGTGCGGCGCCACCCCGCACGGGGGCCGGCTGGGCGGGGGCCGGCTGGGCCCCGGCCGGCGAGGGCGTCGCCGCCATCCCGATCGTGGCGAGCGTGAGGACCGCCGCCACGAGGGCGCGCGAGGAGAGGGGCAAGACACGGATCTTCATGGAGAACGTGACACCCGTCACACCCGCCACCCTACGTCGGCGGTACGCCCCGCGCGCCGTGACGCATCCGCCCTCAGTCCACAATAAATAGCGTCGCCCCACCCACCGTGCGCGACCGGTGCGGCTCGGCGTGATCCGCCACCTGATAGCTCATCCCGGGCGTGAGTCGCACCACCCGGCCGTCGGCCACCTCAGTCTCGAGATCGCCGGCCAGGCAGAGCAGAATGTGCCCCTTTTCACACCAGTGATCGGCTTCGTAGTGGGCCGAGTAGTCCACCATCCGCACGCGGATCGCGCCGAAGTGGCGCGTGCGCCACGTGGCCGTGCCGGTGGTTCCGGCGTGCACGGTAGGTGTCACGGTGCTCCAGTCGGTCACGCCGAAGGGGATGTCGGTCAGCTGCATGGGACGCCGCCGCTCAGGCGCGGAGAAACGCGTTGAGATCAGCGCGGAACCGGGGCGCGTATCCGTGCGTGCGGTGCGGGAAGTGATCCGCGCCCACGTAGTGCGTGATCGCGAGCGCCGGGTTCACCGCCCGGATGAGATCCTCGTGCCCGTCGAGAAAGGCCGCACCCAGCGCGGCATCGCAACGGATCAGCTGCGTGGGGCGCCGGAACGGCTGCGCGGTATCGAGCATCGCGAGCGACTCCGTGAACGGCCGGGCCCAGCACGCCGGGTCCTGTCGCTGCAATGCCGAGGCATGACTGATCACCTGTCGCGCGCTCATGTAGTCGGCGAACACGCCCCCTGACGGATGCGGCGTCTGCGCCACCGCGGCAATCCACGCGTCCAGTGGTGCCCGCTCCTCCCGCAGCCGCGTCATGAGGCCGACCAGCAACGCGAACCGCCGCGGATACACGGTGCGCGCGAACTCCTCCGGGATTCCGAAATACCACGCCGGATCGAGCATGAGAACGGAGTGCACCAGCGCATGGTCCGTTTGCGCCAGCGCGCCGGCCACCACACCGCCCAGCGAGTGCCCCACGACGCGCGTCGGCGCCCCGATCACGTCCAGCGTGGCGAGCGCATCCGACACGTAGTCCCCGATGTCATATCGGTCGGCACGCCCCGAGTGCCCGTGCCCGCGGAAATCGAGCGCGAACACGCGGTACCGGTCGCTCAATTCCACCGCCCAGTCGTACCACACGTCCCGGCTGTTGCTCAGGCCGTGCAGGAGCAGCACCGGCGGCGCGTCCCGGTGGCCGTACAGCGAGACGGCCAGCGGCAGCCCCGCGTGGTCGATCGTGAGGTCGTTCATGAGCGGATTCCGATGCAGGACAACAGGCGCCGACGTGCCGACCTGCAATCCTACCGCCCCGCACGCCGCATTCCCAGCGCCCCCTTCCCGAGGCATCTTTCCCCGCATGACGCAGCAACCCCCGCAGCGCGTGTTCATGCTCGGCGCCACCGGCACGATCGGCCGGGCCACCGTGCGCGCGCTCGCCGCACGCGGCCACGAGGTGGTGTGCTTCGGACGCCCGCGCGCCGACGCCCCCGCCCTCCCTCCCGGCGTCTTCCCCGGCGTCTCGATGCGCCACGGCGACGTGCAGGATCCGGCGTCGCTGGCGCGCGACGGATTCTGCGGCGAGCACTTCGACGCGGTGGTCTCGTGCATGGCCTCGCGCACCGGCACCCCGCGCGATGCGTGGGCCATCGACCATCAGGCGCACCAGCACGTGCTGCACGCCGCGCGCGCCGCGGGGGTCACGCACATGGTGCTCCTATCGGCCATCTGCGTGCAGAAACCGTTGCTGCCGTTCCAGCACGCCAAGCTGGCCTTCGAGCGCGCCCTCATGGACTCCGGGCTCACGTGGACCATCGTGCGCCCCACGGCGTTCTTCAAGTCGCTGGCCGGACAGGTGGCACGCGTGCAGCGCGGCAAACCGTTTTTGATGTTCGGCAACGGGACACTCACCGCGTGCAAACCCATCAGCGACGACGATCTGGCCGCGTTCATCGCCGACAGCCTCACCGATCCAGCGCGCCACAATCGCATCCTCCCCATTGGCGGCCCCGGCCCGGCGCAGACGCCACGCGAGCAGGGCGAACAGCTGTTCGCGCTGCTGGGACGCCCCCCGCGCTTCACGCAGGTGCCGGTCGCGCTCCTCGATGTCATCATCGCGGTGCTGAGCGCTGCCGGACGCGTGGTGCCATCGCTGGCCGACAAGGCCCAGCTGGCGCGCATCGGCCGGTACTACGCCACCGAATCGATGCTGGTGTGGGACGCCGCCGCCCAGCGCTACGACGCCGACGCCACGCCGTCCACGGGCACCCACACCCTCGCCGACTTCTACGCCAAACGGCTACGCGGCGACATCGCCGACGACCGCGGCGAGCACGCGGTCTTTCAGTGACACCCACGGCGCGCGGACGCGTCGCCGTACTCGGCGCCGGCCCCGCCGGACTGGCCACCGCACGGTTTCTGCGCGGCGTCGGCCTTGAACCCGTGCTCTTCGAACAAAGCGACGGCGTGGGCGGCCAGTGGCGCGTGGGGGCGCCGCACAGCAGCATGTGGCCCGGGATGCGCACCAATACCAGTCGCATCAACACCGCCTTCAGCGACCTGCCGCATCCGCCGGGCACCGCGGCCTATCCGCGTGCCGAACAGATCGGCGCGTATCTCGCGGAGTACGCCAACCGGTTCGATCTGTTGCGCGACGCCCGCCTGCACACCCGCGTGGAGGAGATCGAACCCAACGCGCACGGATGGCGCGTGCGGTCGCGCGGCGCCGATGGCCTTGTGCGCGACGAATCGTTCGCGCGGGTGGTGGTGGCCACCGGACGCCATCACCGGCCGTTCACGCCGCACATCGCCGGGCTCGAGCACTTCACCGGCGCCGGCGGCGTATCGCACGCCGCGGCGTATCGCGGGGCCCAGCGGTTTCGCGGCCAGCGCGTGCTGGTCGTGGGGCACAGTATCAGCGCCGTGGAGCTGGCCAGTGACCTCGCGCTGCAGGGCGCCGCTCAGGTGACCGTCGCCGCCCGACGACATCGCTATGTGCTGCAACGGATGCCGGGCGGTGTGCCGGTGGACCACTGTGTGTACACGCGCGCCGCCGGGATGACCTGGGACACGCTGCCCCCCGACGTCACGGCAGCGGCGCTCATGGCACTCATCCTGCGCACCAGTGGACACCCGCACCAGTTCGGCGCACCGGTTTACTCGGAGAACGTGCTGGAGGCCGGCTTCACCCACTCGCCGTTCTATCTCACGCTCGTGGCCGAACAGCGCATCAGCACGCGCCCGTGGATCACGCACGTGCAGGACAACACCGTGCACTACACCGACGGCACGAGCGATCCCGTGGACGCGATCGTCATCGCCACCGGGTTCGCCCTCGACCTGCCGTTTCTGGGCCCCACCGCGCGCGCCGCGCTGCCGCCGGATGCCGCGCATCTCGATCTGCACGCATACACGTTCCACCCCGATCTGCCCGGGCTCGCCATCGTGGGCCAGTACGAACACGGCGGACCGTTTTTCCCGACGCTCGAGAATCAGGCGCGCTGGGTGGCGTACACGTTCGGTGGTATCCAGCCCATGCCGTCCGCCAACGCGATGCGCGCCGGCGTGGCCGTGGCACAGGCGCGACGGGGTGCACCGCACGTGGTGCGCAGTCATGTCATCGCGCGCGCCTTCGCCCGCGCCGCCGGCGTCGAACCCAATCCGGACGAGTGGCCACGGCTGTCGCGCGCGCTGTGGTTCGGCCCACTATCGCCGGCGTCGTTCCGGCTGGTGGGCCCCGACGCGCTTCCCGACGCGGCGGCGCGGATCATCGCCGACGCCGCCGCGTTCGATGCCATTATCGGCCACACCTTTCACGACGGCGAACTCGCGCAGCTGCGCGCCCTCCGCGACGCGGGTGCGCTGCACGGCGAATACGCCGCCCCCCTGCCCTGACCCCGGCCCCCACCATGTCCCCCACCCGACGCGACGCCCTCGTCCAACTCGGTGCCCTGCTGGGCCTGCCCCTCGTCGGCTGGCCCCTCGTCGACGGGCCCCTCACTGGCGAGTCCCGACACGCCGACGATCCACTGGCCGGGACGATCCTGCAGTTTCAGGTGGGACGCGCCCGCGGTGCGTACTCCGCCGCCGAGGTGACCACGGCGGCGCTGGCACGCTGTCGTGCCGGCGCTGAGTTGCGCGCCATCGATCAACTGGCCGACACGGCACTGGCCGAGGCGCGCGCATCCGATGCGCGCGCGGCCCGCGGCGCCCTGCGCGGTCCGCTCGATGGCGTGCCGCTGTTCGCGAAGTCCATCTACGACATGCAGGGCTTGCCCACCACCGCGTCGAGCGCGGCGTGGGCCCAGCTGTTTCCGCAGGCCGTCACGCGCGATGCGCTCGAGGTGCAGCGGTTGCGCGCCGCGGGGGCCGTCCTGTTGGGTAAAACCGCCGCCGACGACTTCGCCTATCGCGGCAACGGCACCAGCTCACTTACCGGACAGGTACGTAATCCACACGACCCGGCCGGCCTGCGGACACCGGGCGGCTCCAGCGCGGGATCGGCCGTCGTGGTTGCGTGCGGGATGGCCTTCGCTGCCCTCGGCACCGACGACGGCGGCTCCAACCGCATTCCGGCGCAGTTCACTGGCGTTGTGGGGATGAAGCCGTCGTTCGGTCTGGTGCCGCGCACGGGTGTCATTCCCACCTGGCCGTACCTCGACACGCACGGCCCACTCGCGCGCTCGGTGCAGGACGCGGCGCTGATGCTCGATGCCATCGCGGGCCCCGATGCCTCCGACGGCATGGCGGACCGCACACTATACGCGCGCGGGGCGCTAGACGCCCTGCGCAGCGACGCACTGGTGGGTGCGCGTCTCGGGCTCGTGGAGTTCCACGTGCCGCGCGCGCAGATGAGCGCGGAGAGCCTCGCGATGTTCGACCGGGCCATCGCCGACTGCGTGGCCGCCGGTGCCATCGTGGAGGCGTTCGTCCCCGCCGTGAACCGCGCCGACGTGCGCGACCAATTTGCCGCCGCGTCCGCCGCGCGCGGCGACGTCGCCCCCAACCACAACGCCCCGGCGCCCACCGCCAACGCGCTGTGGCGCTACTTCGCCGGACAGGGTGGCGACGCCGAACGACAGGTGCAGCGCGGCCTCGCGCCCTTCCGCGCGTTCTACGATGTGCTCCCCGCCGACTGGGAGGCCATGCGGGCGCTCATCACCCAGCCGTACGAAGCCGATGCCGCCAGCCAGTCGTTCGCGCGCTCACGCGCGACGGTCGTGGAACGGCTGGCCGCGTCATTCCGCGCGCAGCGCATCGACGCCATGGTGTACCCCACCATGCCCTTCGGCGCCCCGGCCGCCACCGATCCGTGGCCCGACGTGCGCACCACGCTGGGCTACGGCAACTGGCTCGGGCTCCCTGAGGTCTCGGTACCCGCCGGCTACGGGGCGAACGGCATGCCGGCGGGGAATCTCTCGTTCGTGGGACTCCCCGGCAGCGATGCGCGCCTGCTCGCGTTGGCGCACGCGTACGAACAACGCGCCCGGCGGTTCACGCCGCCGCCCTTCATCGGTTAGTGATTCGCCGCCGCCCACCGTGCCTTGAGGGCCGCGTACGCCGCCAGCCGTGCCCGCGCCGCCTGCAGCATCACCGCCGTGGGCGGCGCATCGCTGTCCTGCAGCGCGTCGATCACCGGTTGATGCGATGCGGCTACCCCGCCGAAGGCATCCGGCCCGGCGAATGACGTGCGCCCGCTGGCGCGCGCCTCCGCCGCCAGCTGTTGCGCCTCACCCATCGTGTCATACAACGCCACCGACAGGTCGTGCTGCTGCTTCAGCGTGGCGGCCGAGGTCTTCACGCGCGGGTCCATCCGCACCGTAAACGTGTGCACCTGCACCGCGCCGTCCACCGTGAGCCGCGCCGTATAGCGCCCGGGCATCACCCACGGTCCTTCGGGCTCACACTTGGTGTTGAAGGGCGTGGCCGAGATCGGCAGGGAGCATTCCGCGCTCGGGCGCGCGTAGTGCAAATCCCACGTGAAGCGCTGCAGCCCCTGCTTTGCACTCGGCGCCACCGCCGGCCGGAACCAGTAGCGCGGCCAGTTGCCGGCGTCGGCCGGCGCCGGCGTGGAGTCGGTGCTGGCAAAGGTGCGCAGCACA
>JARIEV010000056.1 GCA_031127225.1 Gemmatimonadota bacterium
CGTGGGGCGAGCCGGCCCTCGTGGGTGAGGACATCCTGCAGCTCGCCACCCCCGTGCAAGACAACGTGGTCGATGTGCCGATGAATCTCATGGCGCCAACAGCGCCCGGGCACTATTGGATCTTGCTGGCAATCGCCGCCGAGGATCAGGGCGGCTTCATTCTGTCGCGCACCAACTGGACGATGGAGACGCCGGTGTGGGGCGACGGCAATGACATCGCCGCACTCCCCGACAGCGTGATCCGCGAAGCCAACCGGACGGGAGTGATCACGACGCGGCTCGCCTTCGCGGACGGCTGGAGCTTCAGCTTCGCGCCCGGACACCACCCGTGCGCGCCGGACACCACGCTGCGCACGCCCGGGGTCGAATACTGTACCAATTCGCTTGGCCTGTTGGGGATCGAGGTGCTGGTGAAATGAGGAGCGCGGCGCGTGCTACTTCTGAAACCAGTACCGCGCGCCCACCCGCACGCCGAGCGTGGAGGACGCCATCGCGGCAATCGGCTGCGGCTCACCGTCCACCTTCCACGTGCTGAAGGTGCCGCCCGTGTAGGTGGCGGCGCCCTCCAATGACACGCGGTCGGTCTGGAAGAGCATCACGCCCAGCGCTGCCGTCGCGCCGCCGTCGAAGGCCGTGTAGTCCCGCGGATTACCGGCGCCGAGCGTGAAGGCCAGCCGCCGCACCGCGAGAGCCGCCTCGGCAAACGGGCGCACGCGCGCGCCGGGATGCGTCATCCAGCGCAGTCCGATGTCGCCCTGACGGATCGTGTAGTCCGTGGACACCGCGGTCGTCGACGACGTGGACGCCATGCGGGTGAGGCCGCCGAACAGCGTGAGGCGCGGCGAGGCCCCGTAGGCGACTTCGCCCCCCACACCGGTGGCGGCGTGACCACCCGCTCCCGGATGGATGTCGGTGTTCATCCGCCCCGCGATCCCATGCACGCGCACGCTCACGCCGAGGGTGGAGCGCGCGAGGGTGGCGCGTGCCGGAGACGATGCGGGCTCCGCAGCGGGAGCTTGCGCGCGCGCCGGTGCCGCGACGGCGGGGAGCATCACGGCCAGCAACACGGTGATGGGACGAAGGCGGACGAACCACATCGGAGGCCCCTTGAACGGAAGGACGGAAAGACCGGCGCGCGGGTGTGCGGAGCGCTGACGGCAATGTACGCCCGCGCACGCCACCCGCGGCCGGTCCACCGCCCCCGTTCAGGGGCCCCCGTCAGGGGCCCCCGTCAGGGCACCGCGTCCGGGTCGTCGGGTGTGGCCGCGGGGTCCTCGAGCGACGGACGGGAGAGCCGCTGGTCGTACTGCCGCTTGCCGCGCCGGGCGTTGTGGCTGCGCTGCATCTGGTACTTGGCCTCCATCTCCCCGAACGTCCCCTCGGCATAGCGCATCCCCAGCACGCGCAGGTCGCTTTCCTGACTCCGCAGGTCGTGGCCGTACTCGGCGTCGGCCGCGAGCGGGCTCGACGCCAGCGTGTCGCTCATGCCCTCCATGAGTGCCCGCGCGCGCTCGGCGTTCCCCGCGCGCTGCTGCCGCGCGGCCTCTTCCCGCGCCTGCGCGGCGCGCGCCAGCAGGATCGCGTGCTCCACCGCCGGCACCATGGACGACTGCCCCTCGAGCGTGGCAGCGACGCCGAGCGTGACCGCGCGATGCTCCACCCCCCCGCCGTCGAGCAACACGTCGGCGGCCACGCGAAGCGTCGCGATGGATCCGCCGGCGGTGGACAGCGCCTCGAGCTGGGCCGCCGACACGAACAGCTCCAGCAGCACCGGCTTCGCCTCGCTGGCGTACAGGTCACCCAGGTCGAACGTGAACGTCTGCGGCGTGGGGCGCTCGCACGGCCAGTTGGCGTGCAGCGCGAACACGCTCACCGCATGCTCCAGCGTCAGCGTGACCGACAGCCCCTGCGCCGACACGGAGAGCAGGTTCCCCAGCTCCTCCGCGAGCACGTCCTGCGCCTGATCGGGGCGCTCCACGTACCAGCTGTTGCCGCCGCCGGCGTCGGCCATGGCGCGCAGCAGGGCGTCGTCGTAGCCGTCACCCACCCCGATCGTGGTGGTGGTGATCCCCATCGCGCGCGCCGTCCGCGCCAGCTCCACCAGCGTGGACGGCTCGGTGATCCCGTGATTGGCGTGTCCGTCGGTGAGGAGCACAATGCGGCGCGAGGAGCCGTCGAGGGTGCCCAGCATCCCCTGCGCCTGCTCCATGTGCTGCCGCCCGCGCAGCCAGCCGCCGCTCAGGTTGGTGCTGCCGCCGGCGTTGATCTGCTGCACTCGTGCCACCAGCTGGTGCTGGGCGTCGCGCCGGGCCGGCGGCGCGATCACGTCGATGTCACTGTCGAAGGCAATCACCGACACCACGTCGTCGGGGTGCAGCCGCTCGGCGGCCCGGACCGACGCCGCCTTGGCCGCGTCGAGGCGGTGCCCGCCCATCGAGCCGCTGCGGTCGAGCACCAGGGAGAGCGCCAGCGGCGCGCGTTGGCGGTTGGCCGGAACCGTCCCGGCAATGGTGAGCAGGGCCCGCACCACCACGCCGTCGGGACCGTCGGGCGACGTGATGGGATGGTGGTCGATCAGGAGATTGGCATCCATGGAAAAACTCCGCGTTGGAGGATGCGTTCATAGTGAGGAAGGGGTGTGACAGTCCCGTTTTTGAGGGGACAAAATGCCCGTCTCACGGTGCGAACAGGCCGAAATGACGCTGAATTGACACCTCCAGGACATCATCGTTCGTAATGAATGCCTTGCCGAACGTCTTGAACACGCAGGATCCCGACCGACCAGCTCCGTTCGTGCTGAGAACGCTTGGCACGACGGAGCTGGTCGGTTCGGGACCGGCGGGACCCGGCACCGAACGACTCCTCGGCGCCGGCAAGCCGCTCGCCCTGCTGGCCTACTGCGCCAGCGCGCGCAACCGCGACCATTCCCGCGATCTGCTGGCCTCGTTGCTCTGGCCGCAGGCCGGCAGTGACCGCGCCCGACACAACCTCCGGCAAGCGCTGTGGCGGCTGCGGCGCGCCATCGGCGACGCGCTCGAAACCCGCGACGATGTCGTCGTCCGGCTGGACCCGTCGGTGGCCACCGACCGGGAGCAGTTCCTCGAGGCGGTCCACCGCGACGACGGCGGGGCGGCCCTGCAGGCGTATAGCGGTCCGTTTCTGGCCGGATTGTCGCTCCCCGACGGTGATGCCTTCGAAGACTGGGCGGCGCTGGAACGCCGGCACCTCGAGGCGTCGCTGCTGCGAGTCGTCGAGCCGTACTTGCGCGATCTGGTCAGCCGCGGCCGGCCGTCTCAGGGGCGCGAGGCGTTGGAGCGCCTGCTGCAGGTGGCCCCCACGCACCCCGAGGCGCGACGGATCGCCGTCGACGTGCTGCTGCTGCTGGGGGATCGTGGGGCCGCGCGGCGCGAAGCCGAGGTGCTCGAGCAGCTGGCGCGCGCGGAGGAGGCGCCGCTGTCCGCGCGTGCCGCGGCGGCGGTGGCACAGGCGCATGAGAGCGAGGGACCGGGGGCACCGGTGGGAGGCGAGCACGCCGGCGACGCCGTGATGCCGGTGACCCTCGATCTGGTAGGACGCGAAGACAGCTTCACCGTCGTGCTCGCGGCGTGGAGTCGCGCCCGGGCGGGCGTCACGCAAATTGTGTCGATCACCGGCGGGGCTGGAATCGGCAAAAGCCGCCTGCTCTCGGCCATCGCGGGGCGCTGTCAGGGGCGGCGGGGGCGGGCGGTGACCGTACGCGCCAATCCCGGTGAACGGGAGGTGCCGTTCGGCTTCGCGGCGGCGATCGCGCACGCGCTGGCCTCGCAACCCGGCGCCGCCGGCATCAACACCGACAGCGCCCGCGAGCTGGTGGCCCTCGATCCGGGGCTGGCCAGTGTCTTCGCCGTCACCCCGTCGCCGATGGAAGGGGGCGAGGCGGTGCGACGCCGCGCACTCGCCGTGTACGACCTCATCTCAGCGATCGCCGAACAGGAGCCGCTCGCCCTCCTGATGGACGATCTGCACTGGGCCGACACCGCGTCCCGCCAGCTGATGGCGATCGTGATGGGGCGCAGCACCGATCTGGCGCTCATGGTGGTGGCCACGTCGCGCGGCGGGGCCGCCGGGCTCGTGGAACATCGGGCGCTGGTGTCGTTGCCGCTGGTGCCCCTGGCACACGAGGCCGTCATCGACGCCATCCGGAGCAGCGGCGAGTGGCCGGAGCACGAGGGAGCCCAGCACTTCATCACGGCCGTGGCCGACGCCTGCCAGGGCATGCCGCTGGGGGTCGTGGAACGCCTGTCGCTGGCGCAGGAGCGCGGTGATCTGGTGTGGCGCGAGGGACGCTGGAGCTCGCCCGACTGGACGCGTGCGGCACGGGAGTCGGCCATCGCCTCACCCCTCGACCACCGGCTACGCGCCTGCGGCGACGACGAGCGGGGGCTGCTGGCCATCTTTGCCGTGGCCGGCACCCCGCTCACGCCCGACACGCTGGCGGCTTGCGCCCCCGATGCCGCCGTGGCGCTGCGCGGCCTCGAGGCCAAGGGCTTTGTACTGCGCGAGAACGACGAGTGGCAGCCGTCGCACGACGTGGTCCTCGAGCGCACGCAGGCCCTGTGCTCCGCCGAGGAGCTGCGCACCGCGCGCCGGACGCTGGCCGCCGCGCTGGCGGCGTCGGCCCGACACGAGGGCTTTGCCACCGCCGTGCGGCTCTATGTCCGCGCGCACGACGATGCGCGGGCGGCGATCGTGTTCGAACGGATCGTGGCGCGCGCGCGCCGCAGCGGCGATCCACGTCACGCGCAGGACCTGCTGGGCGATACCATCGCCGAGGTGCTGCCGGCGGCGCGCGTGCGCACCCTGCTCTCGCGCGTCCCGGTGTGGCAGCGCGTGCCATCGGCGCGTGCCCGCGTCGTGGCCATTGCCGCATCCGTGGTGGCGGTGGCGGCGATGGGCATGGCCTGGTCCGCGATTCGGGTGCCGTCGCTCACGCTGGCGCAGACGGCGGCCACGTTCTACAGCGCCACCCAGTTTGCCGAGGGTGCCATCCGTCCTACGCCCGCGCTGATCGTGCAACTGGGTGACGCGCGCCCCGATGACCCGCCCACGATGGTACGTGTCCGCGCGTTGACGAACGGTGCGGAAATCCTGGCGGGCGATTCCGTGCTGTCGGACAGCGGTATGGCGTCGTTCGGCACGCTACGGCTGCGCGTGCGCGACGATGCGGTCGCCTTGCGGTTCGAAGCCGACGGCTATCGCTCCGTGGACTTCGTCCTGCCGCGCGCTGCCGGTAGCATCGCCGGCGGCCCCGATGCCGGCTCGGTACGCATCCTCGATGGTCGGCTGGCCGGTCAGCCGGTCACCACATCGCGGGCCCGCATCGAGGTCGCCCCCGGCGCCGCGATCGATGGCCTCGTGCAAATCGAGTACAACGCGCAGTGGAGCGCGGCCTCGGTGTGGCTGGCGGTGAGCCCGACGTGGGGAGACGCGGCGATCGTGGGACAGGATCTGTATCCAGCCGCTACCCCGGTGCGCCGCGAGGTCATTGATATCCCGATCGCGAAGCAGGCGCCGCTTACGCCGGGGCGCTATTGGATCCTGATGGCCATCGCGGCGGAACCGTCCGGCGGCTTCATCCTGTCGCGAACGAATTGGACGGTGGGCACGCCGGTGTGGGGCGACGGCAATGACCTCGCCTCGCTCCCCGACAGCGTGATCCTGGAGGCGCAGCGCCGTGGCATGATCCTCACGAAGTTGGCGTATCCGCGAGGACAGGAACACGACGACAGAAACTGTGAACGCAGCACCAACCCCGACGCGCGGCCAACGTTCGACTACTGCAACAACCCGCTCGCCATGACCGCCATCGAAGTGATCGTGCGCTAACCGGCGTCAGTCGTCGGGCGAGTGTTTCATCACGCTCTCGATTTTCGGCAGCACCGACACGATGCGCCCCAGAATCAGGATCGTGAACGCCACCGCCACGAGCCCCTGCATCGCACTCACGAAGCGCGCCGTCCCCACGGGCCGGATGTCGCCGTAGCCGATGGTGAGCTGCGTGACCACACTGAAGTAGATCGCGTCGAGCCACGTCTCGGCGCCGGCGAGCTGCTCAAGCATGGTCACGTACACGATGCCGAAGCAGATGAGCAGCTCGAGGTAGTTGAGGAAGCTGAGCACCAGCGTGCGCACCGCCGACGAGATCACGATGCGCTCGTCCGTGCGCAGCTGGTCGAACACACTCAGGTTCACCGACGACTGGAAAATGTCGAGAATGCGGATCGTGGCGAGCACCCGCGGAATCCACAACGGCCATCCGGCCTCAAGCTCGGCAAACACCAACAACAGCATCTCGATCGCGAACCACGTGAGGATGTACAGCTCCTTGCGGCGCGACCGGATGGCGGTAGCTGCCTTCGGATTCTGCCGGAACGCCTCGGAGTTCACGTGCGCCACGCGGCTTCCCCCCGCCACACGACTGGGCGAGAGCTGGTGCAGGAACCAGAATACACGCTCGAAAAACCACGTGATGATCGAATAGTCGCGCAGCTGTTTTCCGAGCAGGCGGCGGCGCATCAAACGCCCCGCCGCGTGCGCCGCATCGTGGCCCGCAGGGCAAGACCGGTCATCACGAGGCCGAATCCGATCAGCACGATGCCCCACACGAGATTGATGTTGACCCCCGCCGACGGCAGGTACATCGCCGGGTCGGTGTTTGTCATGACGCCGAACACGGTGAGGATGGCGCCGAGCAGCAGGAACAGCAGGCCGATCGGGAAGCGAAGGTCCATCTCTGCGGATCCACTCATGCGTCGGTGTCCGGTATCGGAAAGGGCGAGGGCGCTTAGAAGAAGAGCACGTTGAGCAACACCATACCGGCCAGCACGGCCAGCGCAAACACCGACGGCTTCTGATACCAGTGGCGCACGTCGTCCACCGGCTTGGGTGTCAGCGAGTACACCAGCCCTTCGAGTTCGGCGTCCGACCGTGGCGCCGTCAGCAGGCTGACCACGATGGTGACCACGAAGCAGGTCGCGAAGGCCGCGATCGCCGTCCAGAAGGTTTGCGCCATTTCACTGGGATAGCGCAGGAACGCGCCGAAGTATCCGCCCTTGACGCCCGGTACCGCACCGGCCGCGAGCGAGATGCCATGATGAATGGCGGGCGCGACCGTGCCAGCCACGAGCCCCCAGAACGCGCCGTGTCCCGTGCTGCGTTTCCAGAACATGCCCAGTGCAAACGTGGCAAACAGCGGCGCGTTCACGAACGCGAACACAAGCTGCAGGAACTCCATGATGTTATTGAACGCCCCCGCGACATACGCGGCGGCCACCGACAGCGCGATACCACCGACCGTTGCCACACGTCCCATCCACAGGTAATGATCGTCGCTGCCGTTGGGCTTGAGATGCGCCTGATAAATGTCGTAGGTCCACACGGTGTTGAACGCGGTCACGTTGCCCGCCATCCCCGCCATGAACGACGCGATCAGCGCGGTCAGACCGAGCCCCAGCATGCCCGTCGGGAAGAGCTTCACCAGCATCATGGGCGTGGCGAGATCGTAGTCGAGGACCACGTGGCCCAGGCTGTCCATGAGCGGTGTGCCGGCCGCCGTGAGCTTGGCCGGAATCACATGGTCACCCATCGCCAGCGCGATCATCCCCGGCACGATCACGAGGAACGGGAAGAGCATCTTCGGCACGGCCGCGATGAGCGGCGTGCGGCGCGCGGCGGTCATCGAGTCGGCGGCCATGGCGCGCTGCACCACGAGGAAGTCGGTGCACCAGTAGCCGAACGACAGGACGAAGCCCAGCCCCATCACCATGCCAAACCACTCGATACCGATGGAATTGGTGGCGGCCGACCCCATCCCCTGCCACACGTTCGTGTAGGCGTACTCCGGCAGCCCGCGCGCCGTGGCAGCGGTGGCGAGCTTGGCCGTCATACCACTCCAGCCGCCCACGTTCTTGAGTCCGATCCACACCAGCGGGGCGAAGCCGAAGACGATCATGAAGAACTGCAGCACTTCGTTATAGATGGCGCTCGTGAGACCGCCCAGCAGCACGTAGGCCAGCACGATACCAGCCGAGATCATCACGCTGGTGTCGAAGTCCCAGCCCAACAGCAGGTTGAGCAGCTTGCCCATCGCGTACATCGACACACCGCTCGAGAAGACCGTCATCGCCGCGAACGCGATGGCGTTGAGCGTGCGTGTTTTCTCGTCAAAGCGCAGTCGAAGATACTCGGGGACCGAGCGCGCCTTCGATCCGTAGTAAAACGGCATCATGAAGATGCCCACGAACAGCATCGCCGGGATGGCGCCGATCCAGTAGAAATGCGCCGTTGCCAGGCCGTACTTGGCGCCCGAGGCGCCCATGCCGATCACTTCCTGCGCGCCCAGATTGGCCGACAGAAACGCGAGCCCCGTGACCCACGGCGGCAGCGAACGCCCCGACGTCAGGAAGTCGTTCGCGGTGCGCATCCTGCGGCGCAGCGCCCAGCCGATGCCGAGCACGACGGCGAAGTAGATCGCCATCACGACGTAGTCCAAGCTGGTGATCTGGGTCATGATTGCGCAGGAGGGATCGGCAACGGCAAAGAATGTCGTGTGCCATCCAACACCCCCGTCTCCGTCATGTCAAGATTATTATCCATCTATGCTGTTCCCCCGCGCTGCCGGCATCCTGCTGCATCCCACCTCGCTCCCGTCTCGCGGCGGCATCGGGGATCTCGGTCCCGATGCGTTCCGCTTCGTCCGGTGGCTTGCCGACGCCGGCATGAAGATCTGGCAGGTCCTCCCACTGGGCCCAACGGGATACGGCGACAGCCCGTACCAGTGCTTCTCGGCGTTCGCCGGTAATCCGCTGCTGATCCACGTGCCCGATGCCGCAGCATGCGGGCACGAGGGGATATCCGCGTCGGCCGAGACATGCGACTTCGCCACCGTGATCCCGGCCAAACGCGCGCGCCTCAACGCGTGGCTCGACACGTTGCCGTATGACGACGCCGTGCACCGCTTCGTGCGTCAGCAGGAGTCATGGCTGCCGGACTACGCGCTGTTCATGGCGCTCAAGGACGTGCACAGCGGTGCGGCGTGGACCTCGTGGGAACGCGGCGCCGCGCGCCGCGAACCGGAGGCGCTACACGCGTGGCGTGAGGCCCTGCGCCCCGCGATCGAGCGCTGCTACAAGGAGCAATACGTCTGGTTCGGACAGTTCCATGCCCTCCGTGCGGCGTGCGCCGCGCACGACATCCAGCTCATGGGCGATGTGCCGATTTTCGTGGCGCACGATTCCGCCGATGTCTGGGCCAATCCGTCGCTCTTCAAGCTGAACGACGACGGCAGTCTCATCGTACAGGCCGGTGTCCCGCCGGACTATTTCAGCGCCACGGGTCAGCTCTGGGGAAATCCGCTCTACGACTGGGACGCCATGGCGCGCGACGGCTTCCGCTGGTGGATCGCGCGCATGCGCGCCGCGCTGGCGATGTTCGACCTGGTGCGTCTCGACCACTTCCGCGGATTCGAGGCTTTCTGGGAAGTCCCCGCCACGGACACCACCGCCGTGCATGGCCGCTGGGTGCAGGGCCCCGGCGCGGCACTCTTCACGGCGCTCACCAGCGTGCTGGGGCCGATGCCGATCATCGCGGAGAACCTGGGCCTGATCACGCCGGAAGTGGAGGCGCTGCGCACGCAGTTCGGTTACCCTGGCATGGCGATTCTGCAGTTCGCCTTTGAGGATCCGGCGTCTGCGTTTTTACCACATCGGTATGAGCGTGAGCTCGCGGTCTACACCGGCACGCACGACAACGACACGACCATCGGGTGGTGGCAGTCCACCGGCACCGGGGATTCCACGCGGTTGGCCGAAGACCTCGCGCGCGAGAAGGCGTTCGCGCGGCAGTATCTGCACAGCGAGGGCCACGAGATCCACTGGGACATGATTCGGGCCGCCTTCGCCTCCGTAGCAAACACCGCGCTCGTCCCCCTGCAGGACGTGCTGGGGCTGGGGAGTGCCACACGGATGAACCTGCCCGGCCGGCCGGGCGGCAACTGGAACTTCCGGTTCACGTGGGACCAGCTCCCCGCCGCCATCACCACGCGCCTACGCGAGCTCGCGCAGACGTACGGCCGCTAACGGGGGCGGGGCCCGCCCGGCACGTGCTCCCGGTCCACCTCGCCCGCAGGGGGCGGCTCGTAGGCATACGTGAGCAGCATCGACACGATCCACCCGATCACCGTCCACCCCAGCAGCAGATTGATCGCGGTGATTTTCCAGCGACGCGAACTGCCACGCCTCCAGGCCAGCATCGACGGCAGGATGTACACGCCGACACAGGCGATCACCATCACGACGCCCTTGGGGATGCCGCCGCCGGTGTAGGCACCGGTGAAATCGGCGGGGGGCTCGAGTGATTGGAGTATGCGGGCGGTCAGCATGCGGGGAATATAGACGCCGCACGCGAGCGCGAGCCGGGCAACACGGGCCGGGCGGCCCGCGCCGTTAGAACTGCTGGCCGCCGCGTCCGTTGAAGCGCGGATTGACCACCGTGTTGAAAATGGAGCCGAAGGTGTAGCTCATGCCCAGCTGCACGAAGAAGCGGTAGTTGGTGGCCAATGCCTGCTGGCGGGCGATGATCTCGTTGTCCGACAGTGCACCGCGCCGCAAGTACAGCTGATCGTTCACGCGCGAGTAGTTGCCACCCACGTTGATCGCGAGCCCCTTGGCGATGCGCAGGTCGGTAAATCCGCTGATACCATAGCTGTTGTAGCGCACGTTGTGCAGATACTGCGAGCCGAACAACGACATGTTCACCGATCCCCACGGCTGCCGCGCGTTCCACGCCAGCGTGAGATTGTGTACCGGGCGTGTCTCCGCGGTGCGATCGTAGATCGTCACCTCTTGATAGCGCATCGACGCGAGCCCGACCGCGTAGAACGCCGTGAGCTGACGTCGGGTGAAGTCTTTGTAGGGGAACAGATTGTACTCGATCGCCGGCGTGACGCGCAGATTGAGATCGTAATTGTTGTAGTCAGAGAACTGCGCACTCGCCGTGAGCCCTGCCGACAGGTGATCGCCAAAACTCTTCACCGCCAGCGCGTTGCCACCGTAGTTGCGCTGGATATTCGTGAACGTGTTGCCGTTACCGAGATCGAAGCGGCTTTGATCGTAGCCGAGGTTGGCGCTCAGATTCACCTTCAGCGACTGCGTGACGCGATTGGCGCTGATGGTGGAAAAGCCATTCATGAACGATTGACGCTTCTCCCCGTTGCCGAATCCATTCACCGACACGCGATACACCCAGAAATTCCACGGATCCTGCACCGACTTGGGGCTGGCCGCGGCGGTGGTCGGTGCCGCGTAGTTCACCGAGAGGCGCGAAGCGAGCGGCGTCCGCGCAGCGTAAGGTCCGAGCAGCAGCGAGAAGGTGCGCGCCAGCTGTCGGCGCACCACATCATCCGCGTCGTTCGGCGCCACGAACACGACGGCGGTGTCGGCCCGGCCCCGATTGGCTGTCTGCCCGATCGCCGCGATCGTGTACTCCGACCCCCCGGAGCCCGTGCGCAGCGAGGTCACGAGCAACAGCACATCCGAGACGAGTCGATCACGGACGAAATTCACCCACCGCATCTGGTCGCGGAAGAAATCGTAGTCGCAGCGACTGCTCTGACAGTCGAGGTACACCCGCACGGCATCGGCCTGTGACGTGTCCGGAACACTCGCCGGCAGCGGCGTGGAGCGTGGCACCGGAGACTGCGCCACGGCCGCGCCGGGACACAGCGCCAGAACCAGACACAACAGAGACGTTGGGATCACTCGCATGATGAGGCGGGGGAAAGGGGGGCTGAAAAGACGCATGCGCCGTGACTTTCGCCATCTCCGACGCCATCATCATACAGGTAGCATCAGATACGCCGATAGCATATGCATTGTTTCCCGCCCCTCTCTCTGACACACACCCCATGCGCAGCGACCGTCGTCATTTCCTGAAAACCGCCGGCGTCAGCGTCACCGCGCTGGCCGCGTCGGCCTCCGTACTCCACGCCGCCGAGCCGTCGCCGTCGCCACAGGCAGGGGTGGCCGAGTGTGAGGCCCTGCTGGACGACGTCGAACAGCCGCCGCAGGAAACGTGGGACATTTCGTGGGCCAAGCGCGTCACGGGCAAGCACAAGGCGATGTTCGACGTGCCCGAGATCGAAGGCGGCGTGGGCATTTTCCGCGCGGGGATCTGGGGCCAGCAATACACCGACGTCCTCAAGCTGTCGCCGGGTGACCTGAGCACAGTGATCGTGATCCGGCATGCCGCCATTCCGCTGGCCATGAACAACGACTTCTGGGCCACCTACGGCCTGGGCAAGTCGCTCAAGATCCGGGACGACAAGGGCAAGAAGTGGACGACGGTGAATCCGATGCTGTCCACCCCCTCCACCGATCCGAAGTCGTCGACGTCCAACTACCTGCTCGACAAGCAGATCGCGAAGGGGGCGATCGCCCTCGGCTGCAACCTGGCCTTCCGTCAGATGGTGTCAATCGTGGCGAAGCAAGACAAGCTGTCGCCGGCCGCCGCCCGCGAGAAGGCGAAGACGTTCCTGGTACCCGGGCTGATCATGCAGCCGTCGGGGATATTTGCGAACGTGATGGCGGAAGAAGCGGGGTGCGTGTTTGTGAATGCGGTGTGACTGCCTGGAACTGCCAACTGCTTAGGAAGCAGGAAGGAGGGTATCAGGGGGGAGGGTGCAGGCGAACCGCGCGTGGTCCCCTGCCTCCTCCATCCCGACACCCTCCTTCCTGCTTCCTAAGCGTTTGGCAGTTAGCGATCCCCCGCCCTACACCGCATCCGACAACGAACTGAACGTAAAGTCCCGCACCTTGATCGGCGGCATATACACCGCCCCACCGGCACCGAGATTTTCCGACGCGTTAATGCGAATCGTCGGGCCCATCGCTTCCAGATTGTTCAGGAAGAAGATCGGCGATTCGTTGAAGCGGAAATTCTTGATCGGGCGTGTGACTTTGCCGTTCTCGATCAGGAACGTGCCGTCGCGCGTGAGGCCCGTGTAGAGAATCGTGCGCGGGTCCACGCCACGGATGTACCAGAAGCGCGTGACCAGAATGCCGCGCTCCGTGTTCTTCACCATGTCGGCGATGCTCGTGGTGCCGCCCAGCATGCGCAACGAACGCGCACCACCGCCACCGCCACCACCGCCACCACCGCCGCCGGCACGTGTGGGCGGCACACCCTGCTTCTGCGCCCAGAACCGATCGTAGTTCAGGTTCTTCACCACGCCGTTCTCGATCCACGTAACTTTCTCCAGCGGCATGCCGTCGCCGTCGTAGCCACCGCTCGTGCTCGGCGAATCGGCTGGGTCGGTGAGCAGCGTGACGCGCTCGTCGACCACCTTGAGCCCGATCTTGTTGCCGCCACCCGGCTTCGAGAAGAACGACCGCCCTTCATCGGCGGAGCGCGCCTGCATCGCGCCGGCGATCAACTGCACGAGATTGCCCACCGCGGTGGGTTCGAGGATCGTGGTGTAGCGCCCCGGTTCGATCGCCACCGGATTGCGCGAGTCCTTGGCCTTCTGCACTGCCGTCGCGGCCACACGTGCCGGGTCGAGATCGGCGAACGTGTTGCCGTCGGTGCACGCCCAGCCGGAGCCGGTGCCGTCGGGCGAGCGCACGGTGGTCGTCATGGTCACCGACGAACTCGAGTCGTACGCAAACAACCCCTTCGAGTTGGCCAGGGCCGACGCACCGGCACGGCACTCGATGAAGCCGGTCGCGATCAGCTCGGCGGCACGCGCCAGTTCGGTCACGATCTTCGAGGCGGCCGCACGCTCGGTGGGCGTCGGCAGCGTGATGCTGCGCTCGCGCGGTGCCGGATACGTCTGCGCCCCGAGCTCCGGCATGCGCTCCGGATTGGGCGGCACCAGCTTGGCGATCTCGTACGCCTGCTTCGCCGCCGCGGCCAGCGACGCTTCGTCGAGACGGTTGGTGTTCACGCTCGCGGCGCGATTCCCGGCGTAGGCCGTGATCGTGACCTGCGTATCCTGATTCTCACCCGACGTGGTCACCTGATTCAGCGCGAAGCGCGTGTCCGCGCGGGCAGCGCTGTTGATGGACACGCGGGTTTCTTCCGCCGGCGAGTTGCGCAGCGCGCGCTGGGCGATCTCCTGTGCCTCGGCGCGCGTGAGGATGCCGGCCGGCGCGTACAGAGAACGGGGGCCGAAGTCGCTCATGCCCTCCTCCCGGTGTTGATGATGTTGGTCTGCTGAAAGAGCGACGGCACGCAGCCGTGGCTCACGGAATTGGACTGCCCCGGCTGCCCCTTGGCGTCGCCGAACGCCCCGCCGAGTTCGTAGCTCTTCTGGCCGCCGATCGCCTTGAGCGACTTCCAGAATTCGGGCGTGCGGAACTGATACGCGACGTCCTTGAGCTGGCCCACGATCTTGCCACCCTTCACTTCGTAGAAGATCTGGCCGGCGAACTGGCCGTTGTAGCGCTGCTGATCGATTGAGAACGAGCCGTCGCCCACAATCGCGATGCCCTTGTCCATCGTGCCGATCATGCTGTCGAACGTGTCGTCGTTGTTCCCCGGCACCATGCTCACATTGGGCATGCGCTGGAACTGTACGTCGGCCCAGCTCTGCGCATACGAGCAGCCGTACGAGCGCACCGGCTTGCCGACGCTCGTGTAGTAGTCGGTCATCATCGTGGCCTGCTCGCGCGTGGTCTGATAATCCACGAACACGCCGTTCTTGATGATGTCGAACTTCACCGGCTTCACCGCTTCGTCATCCCACCCAATCGCGCCGAGTGATCCCTTCTGCTCGCGGTCGCCCACGATGTTGAGCAGCTCCGATCCGATGCGCAGCTTGCCCAGCACCTGCGCCGGGGGTGCGATGAAGCTCGTGCCCGCGTAGTTGGCTTCGAAGCCCAGCGCGCGATCGAGCTCGGTGGGGTGCGCGATCACCTCGTGCACCGTGAGCCACAGGTTCGACGGGTGCAGCAGCAGGTCGTAGCGCCCCGGCTCCACCGGCTTCGCGCTCAGTTTCTGCACGGCCAGCTCGGCCCACTTGGGGGCGCGCTCGGCCATCTTCGAATTGATCACCCACTCGTAGCCCAGTCCCATCGGGGCGATTTCGCTGCTCTGCACCGTCTGGAAGTCTGAGAAGTCGGCCGACACCGCCGTGATCGACATGCTCGGCGACGTCCGGTAAATCGTCTGCACCAGGAAGGAGCCGTCGCTGGTCATCAGCGACTTCTCTTCACGCAGGAAGAACATGCTCGACGTGACGTTGCGCACGCCCTTCACCGCGAGCGCCGATTCGTTGGCAGCCAGCAGCAGCGCCACCTTGTCGGTGATCGGCACGGTGAACGGATCGGTTTCGATGGGGCTCTTCCACTCGCCCACCTGATTGCCCGGCGTGGGGGCAAGCTGCACGGGACGCAGCTGACTGGCGCGATTGGCGCGCGCCTGCTCGAGCGCGGCCCGGGTGGCGTTGGCCACCGAGTCCTTGTCGAGGCGACTGGTGGCGGCAAATCCCCACGCGCCATCCACCAGCGTGCGCACGCCGAGGCCGAAGGTGTCGGTGTCGCTCACCCCCTGCACGATGCGGTCGCGCGTGTTCACGTTCTGCTGGCGGCGGGCCGCCACGCGGACGTCGGCGTACGACGCCCCGCCCGACGTGGCCACGTCGATGGCAGACTGCATGAGGGCCTTGATGGCCGGATCGTCCACCGACGGCAGGTCGGACGAGATGAGGCCGGGGGCGGCGATCAGCGAGCCGGAGGGAGAGAGCGCGGAGGCCGATCGCGTAGCGACCAGACCGCCGGCGGCCACAGCGGCGCTGGCCTTGAGGAAATCGCGGCGGGAGCGTGTCATGAGCAGATCATGAGCAGGGCGGGAGAAATCGTGAGAGCAGCGGGGCGCCGCCCGACGATGAGCGACCAGCAACGACGAGGGCTGGCCCTTCAACATACGCCGAAAGTACGCGTTCGACACGCGTCCGGTCAGGCGCGCTAGATTCCGGTGGGGCGCCTGCGGGCGGCCCCCATCGCCAACTTCACGATCTTTCGGCTGGAGCGCTGTCGATCATGTCCCTGCACCGTGTCCTCACGTTGTCCGGCCTTCTCGTCGCCACGGCGGCGACCGCGCTTCACGCGCAGCCTCGCTTCTCCGCGCCGGGCGCACCAACCACCCTGACCCCCGCGCAGCGTGACGCGCGCGCGATCTACCAGGAGATGGTGGAGATCAACACCGCCGACTCGGTGGGCTCGGTCACACGCTCGGCGCAGGCGCTCGCCGCGCGCTTCACCGCGGCGGGCTTCCCGGCGGCCGATATCCATTTGGTGGGACCGGCCGATGCCCCCGCCAAGCAGAACCTCGTGGTGCGCTACCGCGGCAAGGGACGCGGTAAGCCGATCCTGCTGCTCGCCCACCTCGACGTGGTGCAGGCCAAGCGCAGCGACTGGGCCAACGACCCGTTCGTGATGCGCGAGGAAAACGGCTACTTCTTGGGGCGCGGGGTGGCTGACGACAAATCGATGGCCGCCATTCTCGCCGCCAACGTGCTGCGCTACAAGCAGGAAGGGTGGGTGCCCGAGCGCGATCTCATTCTCGCACTCACCGCCGATGAAGAGGGTGGGCGGCAGAATGGGGTGAGCTGGATCATCGCCAACCGGCGCGAGCTGCTCGATGCCGCGTATGCGATCAACGAAGGGGGCGGTGGCACGCTGGGACCGGACGACAAGCCGCTGTTCCACTCCATTCAGGCGGCCGAAAAGGTCTACACCGATTTCACGCTCACCGTGCTGAACACGGGCGGTCATTCGAGCGTGCCGCGCAAGGACAACGCGATCTACTCGCTGGCGTCGGCGCTCACCCGCATTCAGGGCTACACCTTCCCGGTGGAGCTCAACGACGTCACGCGTCCGTTCTTCGAGGAGACCGCCAAGGTCGAGATGCCGTCGCTCGCCGCCGCCATGCGCGCGCTGGTGGCCAACCCCGGTGACACGGCCGCCGCGCGCATCATCTCCACCGACCCGCGCTATGCGTCGATGCTGCGGACGACGTGCGTGGCCACCATGCTGGCCGGCGGCCACGCGCCCAATGCCTTGCCGCAGACGGCCACGGCCAACGTCAACTGCCGCATCGCGCCCACCAGCAAAGCCTCGCAGGTGAAAGCTGTGCTCACCACGGTCGTCAACGATTCCACGGTGCAGTTCAGCAACACCCAGCTCGATCGTACGGACGGGGCCCCGACGCCGATCGATCCGGCGCTCCTGCAGGCCACCACCGCGCTCACGAAGAAGATGTTCGGCGGCGTGCCCGTGATCCCCACCATGAGCACCGGGGCCACGGACGGCTATCGGCTGCGGGCCGTGGGAATCCCCACCTACGGCGTCAGCGGCATCTTTTCGTCGCCCGGCGAGACGAACGCGCACGGGCGTGACGAGAAGTTGCGGGTGAAGAGCTTCTACGACGGACTCGACTTCCTGTACGAACTGGTCAAGCAGGTGGCCGGCGCCGCGCCCGGCAAGCCGATTTCCTGAGTTACGGCTTCATGCCAGGTTCGCTCTCGATCACAGCGCGCGCGATGTCGACCATGCGCACCGAGCGATCCTGGCTGCTGCGCTGCATGATGCGATAGGCTTCCTGCTCGCTGCTGCCGGTGCGGCGCATGAGAATGCCCTTGGCGCGTTCGATCAGCTTGCGCGCCTCGAGCTGCGCCTTGGCCTCCGCGGCTTCGCGGCGCGCCGAGAGCAGCTCGCGGGCGCGGGTCACGGCCATGCGCAGCGTGGCGTCGAGCGTGGTCGGCGGCGTGGGCTTGGGGAGCAGCGCCACCGCGGTGCTGCGCAGCACGTCGGCCGTGCTCAACGTGAGCGACAGGTCGCCCGTGATCAGCACCACCGCCGTCCCAGGCAGTGCACTCGCGATTTCCTCAGCCGCCTGCACGCCACTCGCGCCGGGCATGTGCATGTCCAGCAGCACCGCGTCGGGGGTGAACTGCTGCGCCTTCTCGATCGCGTCGGTGCCGCTCTCGACCTCGGCCACGACCATGTGGCCAAGCGCGCCGAGGAGATCGACGAGCGTGGAGCGCTCGAGAGCGTTGTCTTCGGCCACCAGTACGCGAATGGTCGACGGCAGATCCGACATAGTGTTACTCGGTTGGTGAAGCAGAACGTGGGCGTCCCGCAATGTGGGCGTGCAATTCAGCGGCGCGCAACGGCTTGCGGAGAACAAATTCCGCCCCGCTCTCGGCATCGCGATCATCCTGTGCCTCCCAGCCCGTGATCACGCCGATCCGGACGGTCGGGTGCCGAGCGCGCACATGGCGCACCAGATCCCAGCCGCTACCGTCGGGCAGCCCGACGTCCGTGAGCACCAGATCGAAGGCGGGGGACCCGGGAGCGACCTCCGTGGCACCCCCCTCAGCGGCAGCGAGCCGGTCGCGCGCATCGGCACAGGTGCCGACGGCATCGACCTCGTGCCCGTCCGCCCGCAGGATCCGCCGCAGAAACTCGCGCCCGTCGTCGTGGTCTTCCACCACGAGGATGTGCAGGGGAGTGACCGCGACCGACGCCGGCTCGGCCGCGGTCGCCTCCGTCTGTGCGCCGCGATCGACCGGCAGGCGCAGCGTGACCTCGGTGCCCCGCCCCGGCACCGACGAAATGGTGGCCGTGCCCCGGTGCCGGCGGGCGATGCCGTACACCTCGGCCAGGCCAAGCCCAGACCCCTTGCGACCCTTGGTGGTGAAAAACGGCTC
>JARIEV010000057.1 GCA_031127225.1 Gemmatimonadota bacterium
CACGGCGTCCACCACCACCACCACCGGCCGGACCGGCGCCGCCGGCTCCCAGCACCTCTCGCAACATCTCCGGCGAAGTGAAGGGGACGATGAGCAGGAGGATGATCAGCAGGTGGATCCCGACGCTGATCAGCAGACTGCGGACGCGACGCCTGTTACCGACCGGTACGCCGATCGGTGGCCGGTAGCGGGGGCGCTCCGGTGGCGGCAGGTCGGCGGAATCAGAGGGCGGCGGCGTTGTGGTCATGGAAACCCGGAAAGTGAGACCGATATAACGTAGCACGGCGGACGAGCCCTATGGGGTTCGCCCGCCGTGTACACGACGTGGATCTCTGGTCCTGTCCGCGGTGGACAGGATCAGGTCACTTCGGCGGAACGCCGATGACCTTTACCCCGGCACCACGCGCCTGATCCATCGCCCAGATCACGCTGGAGTACTTCACCGTGGTATCGCCCTTGATGAAGATGATCTTCTCGGGGCGGGGATCATAGATCGACTTCAGTTTCTCCAACAGCGCCGCGCGCTCGATCGGCTCCTTGTTCACCGCGAACTTGTCGTCCGGCAGTACTTCAAGCACGATCTGGTCCGGATTGGCCTGCGTCGATGCGGGCTGCGGCGTGGGATCAGGCAGCTGCGTATCGATCGCCTTGCGGCTCATCGGGATGATCATCATGAAGATGATGAGCAGCACGAGGAGCACGTCAATCATCGGCGTGACGTTCATGTCGTTGTTCAGATTCGTGCCACCGCTGGGTGCAGACATTCCCATGGTCAGCTCCCAGGTCTGATACGGTCGCTCTCGACGAGCGATTCCGTATTCGGTGTCTGATCCGTGATGAGCGCCGCGACGCGGACACCGGAGCGCGAGAGGCGATCCAGTGCATCGACCACCTTCACGTAGACGAGGTCCTTATGGGCCTTGACGTACATGATGTAGTCTTCGCGCTCCTTCAGGTAGATCTCGCCAACGAGGGCTTCGAGGTCCTCGTTGCGGATCGGCTTCTTGTTGAGATAGTACCGACCCTGATCGTCGATGCCGAGCACCTGATCACCATCTTCTTCCGGGTGGGGCTTGAGGTTCTGCCCTTCCGGCGGGACCGCAGTGAAGCCCGCGTTGATCTGCGGGATCGTGATCATGAAGATGATGAGCAGTACGAGCATCACGTCGATCATGGGGGTCACGTTGGGTTCGGCCTTTACGCCGCCCCCGCTGCTGACACTCATTCCCATCGCGTAACTCCTGGCGTTGAGCCTGCCGGTGCGGCACCCCGTACGGAGCGCCGACCGGCTGACCGATCGTGATTACTGCGAGATCGACTGCTGACCAGCGGTGTTGAACTCACGCGTGAAGCGCGACCGGCCGAACTCACCTGAGACACCCTTGATGAGGTAGTCGATCATCTCCTTCGACGTGTAGGTCATTTCGGCCGTGAGGTTGTCAATCTTCGTCTGGAAGAAGTTGAACGCCCACACGGCGGGAATGGCCACGCCGATACCGATGGCGGTGGTGATGAGGGCTTCGGCAACACCGGCGGCGATGGCAGAGATACCGCCGGCTCCGGACGTGGCCATACCCGTGAAGGAGTTCACGATACCCATCGTGGTGCCGAGCAGTCCGACGAACGGCGCGGTGGCGCCGACGGTCGCGAGGACGCCAAGGCCACGCTTGAGGTCAACGATCGTCATGAGCATTTCGCGCTCGACGGCGCGCTCCGACGTGTTGATGTCCGACACCGTGACGGAGCCGTCCTGAATGAGCGGGCGGATTTCGGCAAGGGCGCCACCGAGCACACGGGCGACATGCGACTTCTTGTAGCCTTCGGCCAGCTTGATCGCCTCGATCAGGTTGTCTTCTTCGAGGAACTGCGAGAACTCGGGGGCGAACTTGCGCGTCTCGACCTGCGCCTTCCGCATGCCCCACCACTTCGAAATCAGCACCGTGAACGAAAAGGCCGACATACCAAGGAGCGTGAACACGATACCCTTGGCGAACCAACCCATCGACGAGTACAGCTCCATCAACGACATGTTCATGACTTGAATCTCCGCAGAGCGAGTGAAAGAGTCTTAGCGGTTGAGCGAGAACTGGAACGGCTGCTGCACGAGCTGCTTCACTTTGCGCCCCCCGACTTCGGCGGGGAGAAAGCGCATACGCTGCAGCGCATTCTTCACGGCATTGGAGAACAGGTCGTTGTCGGACTTCAGGACCTTGAACGTGCCCATCTCGGCACGCCCCGTGGTATCGACGACGAACTGCGCCAGCACGGTGCCCTCGATGCCCGCGGTGCGGAGCATATCGGGATAGGCGGGACCTTGGGCGCCCGGCGCCATGACGACGGGCTTTTCGACCTGGAAGTCGAAGTACGGCTGGTCACCCTGCGGGACCGGACCCTTTCCACCTTCGACACCCTTCGCAATACCACCGGCGACACCCTTACCCGAGAAGTCGGCTTCGTCCGTGACCTTCTTGGACAAATCGATGTCGGGGATGACGTTGGGGATTTCGATGGGAGCCGAGAGGACCTGGAAGCCCTTGGGGGGCGGCGGCGCGACCACCGCATCGGGCGGTGGGGGCGGCTTTTCCGGCTCGGGCGGCTTGGGCTCGTCCTTTTTCACCTCGACGAAATCGAGCTTTTCCTCCTTCACCTTATCGTCAACGATGCCCGAATTCTTCGTGACAATCACGAGGGCAATGACGACAGCCGTGTGGAGGACCAGTGAGGTAAAGGACCCACCCAAGCGCTTCTGCTTCTTGGCTTGCGATTCAAGCAGGTTGTTGAACATCTCGCTTGTCCGGGTGCGGGCGATGGTTCGCAGCTGCCCGGACAAGAGGCCCGGGAACTGACTGAGGCGATTCTACGCATCAGAGATGATCGGGCAATGGACGAAACATTAGGATCCGATTAATCCGCGGTTAGCATTGGGCTCACCGACTCATCATCCCCGACGGTGTGCACGATGGATTCGTACTCCCCAGTCATGCCGGAGCCCGGCGCCCCGGCGAGTGGTATCACCACGGTGAACGTGCTGCCCCGCCCCAGACGCGACTGAACGCTCAGCGCTCCGCCGTGCGCTTGCGCAATCCACTGACAGATCGCGAGCCCCAGCCCGAATCCCCCACGTTCCGACGCGCGCGACCGGACGCGGTCGGCGCGCCAGAACCGCTCGAAGATGTAGGGCAAATCAGCCGCGGCGATGCCGATGCCGGTGTCCTTCACCGCGAACGTGGCGGCCGCCTCGCCGCGCACGAGCGTGATCTCGACGCGCCCACCACGCGGCGTGTACTTGATGGCGTTCGTCACCAGATTGAGATAGAGCTGCCGCAGGCGCGTCAGGTCGGCGAGCACCTCGGCATCGTCCAGCACGGGCGCGTCGATCGTGAGATCGGCATCCTCGCCGAGCAGCCGCGCCGTTTCGACAACTTCGCGCATAAGCGGGCCCAGCTCGACCGGCTCGCGATACAGATCAAACCGCCCTTCATCGGCGCGCGCCAGCGTGAGCAGCGAGTCGACTAGGTCGGCCATGCGCGTAACCTGCTGCAGCGCCTCTTCGATGGCGATCGCCTGCTCGCTGGCCGTGGAGGTGGGGGAGAGCGATCGCTCAATGTCGGCCCGCATGACGGCGAGCGGCGTCTTGAGTTCGTGACTGGCATCGGCGGTGAACCGTCGCAGGGCACCGAACGACGTTTCCAGCCGCTCGATGAAGGCGTTGAGCGTCGACGAAAGGCGCGCGAGTTCATCGCCGGCGGCGCCGATGGCGAGACGCCGGTGCAGCGAACGGCCGTCGGTAATGGCCTCGACCTGATCGATGATCCGGTCGATGGGTCGGAACGCACGCCCGGCGATCGCCCAGGCGAACGCCATGGAGATGGCCAGGAGGAACGGCGTGATCACGAGCATCGTCCCCAGCAGCTCGCGCGGCGTGAACTGGATGTCATTGGTGCTGAGCGCGGCGTACGCCTTGTAGCGCGCATTCTCGCTGAGTGGCACGATCCGCGTGGCCAGCACGACACGATCCATGCTGAGCTGCACGCGTTCGGTGGTGCCGCCGCTGGCCGATTGCCGCGCGGCCGAACTGAAGGCATCCCGGTCGGAGACGGACAGCTGCTGCACGTTCGGGGACGCGTAGATGTCGTACCCCGTGCTGTCCTGCACGAGGACGTAGCCGTCGAGCAGCGACAAAAAGGAACGCATCCGAAACGACACGCTGGGGCCGGCCAGCGGGTCCTCTTGCGCGACGATGGGATCGGTGCCGGTTTTCCGCGCCAGCCCGATCGCCCGCACCACCTGATCGGCCTCCGCCTGCACGCGCGCATCAAGATCGCGATAAAGGATCTCGCGACGGACCGCGAGCAGCGCGATCGAGAAGATCACGAGCGTGCCGATGAAGGCCGCCGTGTACGCCGCCGTGAGCCGCGCGCGGATGGAGCTCATGCCCCGGCCCGCTAGCCGCGGATCATGTAGCCGACACCACGCACCGTGGTAATCAGCTTCTTGTCGAACTTCGCGTCGATCTTCTTCCGCAGATGATTGATCACGACGTCGACGATGTTGGTGCCGGGATCGAAGTGATATCCCCAGGCGTACTCGGTGATGAGCGTCCGGCTCATCACGCGCCCGGCGTGCCGCATGAGATACTCGAGCACGGCGAACTCCTTCGGGGTCAGCTCAATCGACTCATCGCCGCGCCGCACCCCGCGCGTCCCCTGATCGAGTTCGAGGTCGCCGACGCGCAGCAGCGGTGACGCCATGGCGCGCGGCCGCCGCAGCAGGGCCTCCACGCGCGCCAACAGCTCCTCGAAGGCGAACGGTTTCGTGACGTAGTCATCGGCCCCGGCCCGGAGGGTCTCGACCTTTGCATCGACGGCATCCTGTGCCGTGAGCACGAGGACGGGGCGCTCAAACCCGCGCGCCCGCAACGTGCGCAGGATGTCGAGGCCGTTCCGGCCGGGCAGCCGCATATCGAGCACGATGAGATCGTACGGCTGGGCGGTCGCCATCCGTTCGCCCTCGAGTCCGTTGTTGATCAGATCGACCTGCCAGCGCTGCTCCTCGAGCCCACGGCGCACAAACTCGCCGACGGTCGGATCATCCTCGATCACGAGAATCTTCATGCGCGCTCCCCACCGGCCGGCCGCTGGAACCCGTACTCGCGAATCTTCCGGTATAGCGTTTTCGGCGAAATCCCGAGCAGATCCGCGGCGCGCCCCTGATGCCATCCCGTCTGCTGGAGCACCGCCGCCATGTGGCGGCGCTCTACCTCACCGAGCGTCAGCCCGGACACACCATCGACGGGGGCTTCCGACGCCGCCGTCGCCGGCATCGACAGCCCGGCGGGGCCGACGATCCGGTCGCCGGCGAGCAGCGCGGCGCGCTCCATGACCACTCGCAGTTCGCGCACATTTCCCGGCCAGCCATGTCGTTCGAGGATGGCCGTCGCCTCGGGACTGAGCGCGAGCGCGTGTTTGCCACGCGCCGCCCCGAACGCCTCGAGGAAATGTGCCGCGAGCAGCGGAATGTCGACGGCGCGGTCACGCAACGCCGGCACCGTGATCCGGATCGCCGAGATCCGGTGGAGCAGGCCGGCCAGGAACTCTCCCTCGCGAACCGAGCGGTCGAGATCGGCCGCGTCGGCAGCGACGAGGCGCGCCTTGACGGACACCAGCTGCGTCCCGCCAATGCGGCGGAAGCTCCCCGAGTCGAGGGCGTGCAGGAGCAATGCCTGCAGTCGGAGCCCGAGGGCCGCCACGTTGTGGAGGTAGAGCGTGCCACCAGCCGCCAGTTCAAGGAGCCCCGTGCGTGGCGCCTCAGCGCCGACGGGATCACGCTCCACCCCGAAGAGGTCAGCCTCGATTGATTCGGCGGACAGCACCGCGCAGTTGACGTCGATGAACGGCGCGTCCGGCTCAGCGCTGCCCGCGTGCAGGAGCCGCGCCATGTGCCGTTTCCCCGTCCCCGATTCGCCGGTGATCAGCACCGTGGTCGCCTCGGCGGCGACGCGCCCGACCACCGTGAGCACGGCACGCAGCGGCGCATACTGGGTGAGGAAGGGTATGACCGCACTCACCCGCCGCAGTCGCGCCTGCAGCGCCTGGTTGTCGCAGGTCAGCATGCGCTTCTCCCACGCCCGCTTGACGATCACCTCGATTTCGGCCATGCGATACGGCTTCGACAGGAAGTCGTAGGCACCGAGCTTGAGCGCCGCGATCGCGGTCTCGATCGTGCCGTTGCCGGTGATGACGATGATTTCCGGTGGCATCGGTCCTTCGCGCACCAGCCGGAGTACTTCCAGTCCGTCGAGTTCGGGCATCACGACGTCGAGCAGGGCCACGTCAAACGCCCCACTGCGCAGGGTCTCGAGCGCCGCGCGGCCGTCGCGCACCATCGTGACGGCGAAGCCGCGCGCACTCATAAACTGTTCGAGAATCATGCCTAGATTGGGCTCGTCCTCGGCGATGAGCACGCGGATCGGCGACGCCGGATCCACGGCCCGGAACGGTGGGACGCTCATGCTGGCTCGACCGCGGGGAGCGTGACCAGAAAGCGTGCGCCCGCCCCATCGGATGAGACGAGTTCCATCTGGCCGCCGTGATCGCTCACGATACCATAACAGATCGCCAGACCGAGCCCTGTGCCCTGCCCCACCGGCTTGGTGGTGAAAAACGGCTCGAACACCTTGGCCTGCAACGCCCTCGGAATACCGGGACCTTCGTCCTCGACCTCGAGCTGCGCCGCTGTGCGGCCGTGCTCATCACGCTCGGCGGTGGTCCGGATGAACACACGACCACCCTCAGGCGTGGCGTCGAGCGCGTTCATGGCCAGCGCGATCAGCACCTGGACCAGCTGATCGGCATCGCCGTGCACCCGCATGCGCCCGCTCCCTTCCAGCTCGGTCACCAGCTTGACGCGCTTGAAGCGCGGGTGATGCTGGAGCAGGAACATCCCCTGTCGTACCACCTCATCCAGATCGAACGCCTCGCGCTGCGCCGGCTTGGGACGCGAGAAGTCGAGGAGGCCGTTCACGATTTTCTTGCAGCGCTGCACCTCGAGGTCGATGATGCGCAGCAGTTCAGCGGGCGGCGCCGCCGTCGCTCCAAGCTCCTGCTGGAGGCTCATGGACTCCGCGCACGCTGCAATCGTGGCCAACGGATTGTTGATCTCGTGCATCACGCCGGCGGCGAGTTGTCCGAGGGCGGCCAGCTTCTCCGACTGCGCGGTGCGATCGAGGGCCGCTTTCCAATCGGTGATATCCTCACCGATCGTGATGACGTGGGTCACCGGTCCGTCGCCCATGCGCATGGGGATCTTGGAGATGCGGAAGATCCGTCTTTCCCCGAAGGCGCTGCTCTCCATCTGGAACTGCTGCAGGCGCCCCGACGAAAAGACTTCGTCGAATTCCCGTTTGAGCAGCGCCGCGGGCTGCCGATGCAGCACCTCGAAAATCGTGCGGCCGATGGCGTCGGTTCGGGCCACTCCTTGCAGGCCGGTTTCGCGCTTGTGATTCCAGGCGTGAATGCGATAGTCGCGATCGACCACGTGCAGTCCGACGGGGAGCGAGTCAACGACCCGCTCGATGAAGGCGCGCTGATCGGCGACTTCCTGGACGCGGTCGGTCAGCTCGGCCTCCACGGCGCGAAGCCGAGATTCACGCGCGAGCGCGATCCCGAACAGGTCCGCGACCGATTCCAGCAGCTGCCGCTCGGGCGGCGTCATGGGTTCGGCGCGATGCACGACCACAGTGGCCAGGACATCGGCGCCCGCGCGGACCGGCACATGCAGGGTGGACCCGGGGAGCGCGTCTCCGTGCGGCTCGGCACACCGCCAGACCATGGGGCGCAGCGCCGTGTCCGTGAACTCCAGCGCGAGACGTGCCGCATCCACCTCGGCGCCGACGCATGCGATAACGTCGAGCACACCCTGCGACATCGATGTCGAGCGCGCCATCAGCCCGAGCAACCCGGACAGGCCGGGGGTGGGAACGGCACTCATCGGTGCCACGGTCGGTGCAGGATTCACTCGTGCAAGCTACGAGGCGCCCGCGCATCGGACAAGCTGACCGAATGACGCGGGCACCCCCATTACCACTCAGGCGGTCAACGCACCAATGGCGGCGAGGATTTCGGCGTTCTCGCGCTTGTGCCCCGGATGCTCCTCAACGTGCGCCCAGCGGACGATCCCGGCCTGATCGATCAGAAAATAGGCGCGATTCGCGACCAGGTAGTTCGGCAAAAAGACCCCGTAGGCGGGGGCGACCTCGCGCTTGAAGTCCGAGAGCAGCTCGAGGCGCATCGCATACTTGTCGCGGAACTCCTTCAGCGACGGCACGTTGTCGACGGAGATGGGGAGTACCTGCACGTCGGCGCTGGAGAACGCATCGAAGTCGTCGCTCAGGGCGCAGAACTCGGTGGTGCACACGCTGGTAAAGGCCGCCGGAAAGAAGGCCAACAGTACGTGCGTCCGCCCGCGGAAGGACGAGAGCGTCACCGTCTCCCCCGACGTGGACGGGAGCGAGAAATCAGGAGCTTCAGTACCGGCCTGCACCGGCGCAGTCGTCGTGGACATGGGAAGGGAAAACGGGTGGCAGGACAAGGCAGCATCGGGGCGCTGCCGGGAAGAGACGCGTGCACCGCGGGCTCTCCACGATACAACGTCGTGCTCGCGTGCATCTGTTCCGATCCGGCAGCACCGGGCGCCTATATTTCCCGTGTGCTTTTCTCTGAGCGCACTGCCCTCATCTGGTCGCCGTTCCATGAAACGTGTTCTCGTTACCGCGCTCTCGCTGACGCTGTCGCTCCCCGCCTGCGGCGGGGCCGTCGTCCCTTCAGCTCCTCTGTACGGGGGCGATGTGGAGGCGCTTCGGGCGGCGGGAGCGAAGGTCGATCCCGGGTACACGGCGTACGTGTCCGGCAGCACCGTCGACGTGCAGACGACGCCACTGGGCGGGGTGTTGCTCGCCGGCGGGGGTACGGATAGCGATGCCGCGATGCGGTGGCTGCTGGCTCAGGGGGGTACGCGCGGGACGTTGAAGTACGGCGACGTGGTGGTCCTCCGCACCAGCGGGACCAACGGCTACAACAAGTACCTCGTGAACTTCGGTGCCAACTCGGTCACGAGCATTGTGATCTCGTCGGTGGCGGGGGCCAACAGCGATTACGTGCGCAATGCGATCGCCAAGGCCGAGGTGGTGTTCCTCGCCGGCGGTAATCAGTCCACGTATGTGAAGCTGTGGACCGGCACCGCGCTGCAGACGGCGGTGAATGCGCGCGCGGCGGCCGGGTACCCGATCGGCGGTACGAGCGCCGGATTGGCCGTGCTTGGCCCCTACGTGTACGCCGCCCTCAATACGTCGTCGGTGTCCTCAACGGTGATGGCCAACCCGTACGACGCGTCCGTCACGCTGACGCGGGCGCTGTTCGCCGTGCCGGTGCTCAGCAACCTGATCACCGACTCGCATTTCGTGGTGCGTGACCGGATGGGACGGCTCGCCACGTTTCTGGCGCGCCTGCAGCAGGATGGTACGGCCACCGCGCCGCGCGGATTGGGTGTGGACGAGCGGTCGGCGATCGGTGTGAGCGCCGCTGGTATCGGGACGGTGTTCGGTACCGGCAACGGAGCGTACTTATTGAGTGTCACGAGCGCGGCGACGCGGGTGTGCAGCAGCGGCGTGCCGCTGACCTATACCCCGGTCACGACGGTGCGGGTGCCGGTGGGACAGTCGGCCAACCTTGCCTCGTGGTCGGTGAGCGGTGCAACGCCCTACACGCTCAGTGTATCCGCTGGTGTGCTCACCTCGTCCAAGACGACGATCTACTGACCATGGCGCCAGATGATGTGGCAGCCGAGGGCCCCCGCAAACTCCCGATGCTCGATCGACGCCGGATCGTCGGGCTCGGCGCGGCCGGACTCGTAACCGCCGCCGGCGTGCGCACGGCCGGCTGGGTAAACATTCTGCTGGGCGCCGCCAACCTGATCGAGAATGGTGACGCGTCCGTGTCGGAATCGGCCTACGGGACCGCGCCACGACAGCAGTATGACGTGTACCGACCGGCCGCGATGCCGCTTGGCGAGGCGCGCCCCGTGGTCATGTTCGTGCACGGCGGCAGCTGGCAGAGCGGTGACAAGTCCCTCTATCGCTTCGTCGGTCAGGCACTGGCCCAGCTCGGGTTCATTGCCGTGCTCCCGAATTACGGTCTGATGCCAGAGCAGCGCTTCCCTGGGTTCGTGCGGGACGTGGCGCAGGCGTTTGCGCACGCGCACGAGCGCGTTGCCGCGTGGGGCGGCGACCCGACGCGGGTGTTCGTGATGGGGCACAGCGCCGGTGCGCACATTGCGGCGCTGCTCTGCTACGACGCGCGCTACCTCGCGGCACACCAGCTGTCGCCGGCCAATGTGACGGGATACATCGGCTTGTCTGGCCCCTACGATTTCGTCCTCGACTCCGATCTGCTGCGCGCCACCTTTGCCGGACCGGCCGAGCGTGAATACGATGCGCAGCCGGTCCATTTTGCGACCTCGGCCTCGCCGTCGTCGCTGTTGGTGATGGGTCGCGACGACACGACAGTGCGCCCCCGCAACACCACGTCACTCGCCGCGCGCCTCCGGGCGGTCGGTGCGCGCGTGGAGGAATTGTGGGTGCCCGGGGAGCATGGAGCCACCGTGGGGGCCTTCGCGCGGGTGAGCCGGTCGGACAGCGTGGTGGTGGATCGCGTCGGCGCGTTCGTGCGCGACGGATAGGCGCTGATTCTCACGGGGTACGAGAAAGGCGCCCTGTCGCATGACGGGGCGCCTTTCTCATGTGTTGATCTCGCTGACTTCGAGTGGAGCGTATCGGGATCGAACCGATGACCTCACGCTTGCAAAGCGCGCGCTCTCCCAGCTGAGCTAACGCCCCGAATGTCCCACGACCACCGGAAGAATAATCACTTCGTGGCCACACGCCAATCTCTCCAGCGTGAAAACCGAAAGCGGGCGAACACCGTAAGGTGCTCGCCCGCTCGTCCACCGGTGTGCTGCCGCGACTACTCGTGCGCGGGCAGCGGTTCCATGGTACGGGCATCAACCGGCACCTGCACTTCGTCCTTGGCCGGCGTGGTCATCATGAACACACGCATGACCGGGAAGGCGTCCATGAACGAGAAGTAGCAGAACGCCCAGAGACCGAGGAAGCCAACCGTGGTGCCGATTTCCTGGAGTCCGAACGGCAGGCTGGTGGCCTCACCGTAGATGGACGGATAGATCTCGATGTAGCGATGCAGGTAGATGCCGAGGAGGCTGCACACGGCGAAGAGCACGAACGTGGGCAGATACACCTTGGCGGCCTTCGAGATGAGCCCGAAGAACGGCAGCACAAACACGAGGATCGGAATGAGCTGCGTGACCGGCTTCCACACGCCCGACAGACGCAGACGGTAGAAGTGCGTCTCTTCGGGCAGGTTGCCGTACCAGATCACCAGATACTGGCTGAAGCTGATGTAGCCGAAGAACGCCGTGAACGCGAAGCAGAGCTTCCCGAGGTCCCAGAAGTGATCGATGGTAACGAGATCGTCTGCCTGGAGATGCTTCCGCCACCACATCGCGAGGAGCGAGAGCGACATGATCATGTTGAGCCACGCGCCCATGAACACGATCCACGCGTACATCGTCTGCTGGAAGTGCAGCGAGATGCTCATGGAGTAGTCCCATGCCATGAAGCACCAGCCGACCACGAACGCGATGCAGACCGCAATGCCGAGCTTGCCCATGAGGGAATGCTGGGTGTGCAGTTCGCGCCGTTCGTCGCCGAAGCCGGCGCGCATCTTGGCACGCAGACCGGCGGCCCACTTGGCTCCGTACTCAGGGAGGACCGCGACGTCCATGCGGACGGAGTGGTACACAAAGAGAATCTGGAGAAGCGTGAGCGCGCCGAACAAGAACACGCCACGGAACAAGAACCAGCCGGGCGACAGATAGCGCGCCTTCTCCGCCACCGTGACCGCTTCACGACCGGCCCAGGTGAAGATGTGATCGCCGCTACCGAAGAGGATGGCGAGCAGGATCACAAAGGCGACCGGCATGAAGGCGACGTATCCTTCAGCAAACCGGACGATGGGGCGGGACCAGCGGGCCGTCACGATGCGCTGCACCGAGGCGAATGCCACGCCGGCCGATGAGATGGTCGCGAAGAACAGCCAGTTGAAGTGCAACGCCTGCCAGGCGCGATCGGCGTTGGTGAACAGGCCGAAGACGAACACGGCGATGCCGACCACAGCGGCGCCGAGCGCCGCCGTCTTGATGCCGCCCGGTACCGACTTGGCGGACAGGCGCTTGGCGAACTCAGCGCGCTCCGGGTAGTGGTAGTGCTGGCTCACTCGTGCTTCTCCTTGCTCTCGGCCGGCGCACCGGCCTTGGTCGTCTCACCCGCCGGAGCCTTTTCCGAGTGCGGAGCGCCATGCAGCTTGCGCATGGTGTCGTTGTCGTTGTTGCCCTTGTAGGTGGCCGAGTTGATGCCCGAGGACCCGGGCGTCGGCTGCTGCGTGGGATGGAGATATCGCGACGGAACGTTCGGCGCGGTGAGCGTCGGTCCCGGCACCGTGGTGCCGTTCTGACCGGGGTACCCGATCAGCATGGTGTCGGCGGCCACGGTCAGCTTACCCTGCAGGGCCCGCACATAGTTGATCACATCCCAGCGGTCCGCTTCTTCGATGCGGTTGTAGCTGGGCATGATACCGCGGCCGTTTCGGAGCATGCCGTAGATGTAGCCGTCCGAGCGTCCCTTGGCCGACTCGGTGAGCAGGCTGGGACTCCAGCCGTACGCCGGATTGACCTTCTTGAGACCGCCATTGGCGTCGCCGGCGTTGCCGTGACAGACGGCACAGTTGATCTGATAGTTCTTCTTGCCGTTCTGCAGCGACGCATCGGTGACCGGATGCGGGTTGGGAACGGCCGCGAAGGAATCGATCACCTGCGGCAGCGGCGCGTACGAAATCTGGTAACCGGCAACCGCGGTGCCCTGCACCGGCACGCTGAACTGCGGGTTGCCGCGTGGCGGCACCAGCGAGTCGGCGTCGTTCTGGGAGAGGGGCTCCCACGGCTCGATACGGGGCTGGTTCTTGAAGTCGGTAAACCAGGTGCACGCCCCGAACGAGAAGGGGAGCACGAGGGCCACCGCGAGGCGCGACGCGCGCGCAACCACAGAAGTCATGACGAACATGGGCTCAGGCTTCACGCCGCACCTCCACTGCACCGTGATGGCGCAGCAGTTCTTCCGCCTGACCGGCCTTGCTGGCGTCACAGGCGATGAAGATGCCGAAATACCCACCCGAGAATCTGGTGTCGTACCCCGAGGTCGAGCTGAGGCGCGGAATGCGCGAATTGATGAACATACCGGCGACCGTGGACAGGGCGCCAACGAGCACCATCACTTCGAATCCGATGATGGTGTAGGGAATCCACGAGGCGATCGCCTTGCCACCGACCACTAGGGGCCAGTAGTTGGACGACCAGATGGCGACCCAGTAGCCGAAGCTGACACCGAGGAGACCGCCCACCAGCGTAAACCGGCGGACGACGCTCTGCGGGGCATCGATGGCGTGATCGAGTTCGTGGCGGATGGTCGGCGAGTAGACCGTGACATCGCCGAGCTTCTTCTTCTTGAGATCGTTGATGGCCGCGACCGTCGTGTCGATCTCGTGGAATGCTCCGACAACACCTTGCATCAGTGATGCCCTCCACCCTGACCGTGCTTGACGCGCGGCGCGACGATTTCCTTGAGCTCGGCGATGGCCATGACGGGCAGCTGCTTCACGAACAGCAGGAACCACATGAAGAACCAGCCGAACGATCCAACGAGGAACGCCATGTCAACCCAGCTCGGGGCGTAGCTACCCCACTGCCAGGGCTCGAACTCGTGGGAGAGCGACGGCACGACGATGACGAAGCGCTCGAACCACATGCCGAGGTTGATGAACAGCGAGAGCACGAACAGCCACGTGGGGTTGCGGCGGAGCTTCTGCGACCAGAGCGACATGGGGAGGGACATGTTGCAGAGCAACATGATCCACGCGGCCCACCACCACTGTCCGAAGACGCGGTTGTAGAAGAACTCCTGCTCCGCCCGGACGCCGCTGTACCACGCGATGAAGAACTCGATCAGGTACGCGCAGCCCACCACCATGGAGGTGAAGAGCACGACCTTGGCCGTGGCGTCGAGATGGTTGAGCGTGATGTAGTGCTCGAGCTTGAACCACTTCCGCATCGGGATGGCGATCGTCCATACCATCGCGAAGCCGGAGAAGATGGCGCCGGCCACGAAGTACGGCGGGAAGATCGAGGCGTGCCAACCCGGGGTGAGCGCCATGGCAAAGTCGAAGGAAACGACCGAGTGCACGGAGAGCACGAGCGGGGTGCTGAAGGCAGCGAGGAAGAGATACGCCTTCGCGAAGTGACGCCATTCACGGTCGCTGTTCCGCCAGCCAAGCGAGAGGATCGCGAGGATCCGCTTGCGCATCGGGTTGGTTTCCTTGTCGCGGAGGACCGCGATGTCGGGAATCAGACCGATGTAGAGGAACGTGGTGGAGATGGTGAGGTACGTCGAGATGGCAAAGACGTCCCACACGAGCGGCGACTTGAAGTTCGGGAACAGGAGGCGCCAGTTCGGATACGGCAGCAACCAGAAGAACTTCCACGGGCGCCCGATGTGAATGATCGGGAAGAGCCCGGCGGTCATGACCGCGAACACCGTCATCGCTTCCGCGGCGCGGTAGATCGAGGTGCGGAACCCGGCGCGGAACAGATACAGAATGGCCGAGATCAGCGTACCGGCGTGACCGATACCGACCCAGAAGACGAACGTGATGATGAAGTTACCCCACATCACCGGCGGTTCGTAGCCGGCCTGACCGAGGCCCCAGTAGATCTGGTAGATCCACGCGGAGGCGCCGATCAGCATCGCCAAGACGGCGAGGCTGAGGCCCATAAACCACTTTTTGGTGAAGCCGAGCGTCGCGATGATATCGCGATCGACCTGCTCGTAATCACGGACTGCGGGGAGCTGCACGTCGGCCGACGCAATATTCGGCCCACGAATGCCCTCACGCACCGGATGCGCTACGGATGCCATGCGCGACGCCCTCAGGCCTGCGCCGGGGAGGCCGGCGCCGGATAGTTGACCTTCTTGAGATAGACCACGGCGGTGTACGTGTTCAGTTCCTCGAACACGTGGTAGGCACGACGGTCATAGGCGAGCTTCGCTACGGTCCAGTTTTCGTCGGCCGCGTCACCGAAGACGATGGCGCGCGACGGGCATGCCTGCGAGCAGGCGGTCGTGAACTCGTCGGCCTGCACTTCGCGTCCTTCGGCACGCGCGCGGTGTTCGGCCTCACGGATACGCTGCACGCAGAACGTGCACTTCTCCATGACGCCCTTGCCACGCACGGTGACGTCGGGGTTGAGCGCCCAGTGCATCGGCTCCGGCCACGCGTACTGCTTGCGCTCCGGTTCGCCGTAACCGAACCAGTTGAAGTAGCGGACCTTGTACGGGCAGTTGTTACTGCAGTAGCGCGTGCCGACGCAGCGGTTGTACACCTGCACGTTGAGGCCGTCGGGCGAGTGGTACGTGGCGTACACGGGGCACACCGGCTCGCACGGCGCATTGCCGCAGTGCTGACACATCATGGGCACGAAGCGCGTGTCGAAGTCGGGCGAGAACTCGTTCTCCGTGTTCTCGTTGCCTTCGTAGTAACGCTCGAGGCGGATCCAGGCCATTTCACGGCCCTTGATGATGTTCGCGCCCGGACGTTCATCCCACGTGGTCGGGCTGAGGGCACGACCCTGATACGGCGCCCCCACCGTGGGAATGTTGTTTTCGCTGTAGCACGCCGTGACGCAGGCCGAGCAACCGGTGCAGCGCGCGAGGTCGATGGTCATCGCCCATCGGCGCTTCTCCATCTTGCTCGAGTGCTGGGGATCGTACATCCCCGTGTCCTTGCCCTCGGGATTGGCAAACTCACCCTGGGCGTCGGCCGCGATGGGTGACTTGAGACCGGCCTTGAAGTCCTGCGACGGGAGACCGGGGATGTCGTGTTCGGCATGACCGCCCTCCTCGGCTTCCTGTCCAAGCAGCGCCGCGAGCGACATGGCCTGTCCGATGCCGCGCCCATGCTGACGGGCGGAGCCTTCGGTGGTGACCAGCTGCGACGTTTCCGCCGCCACGGTGACCTTGCCCTTGGTGCCGGAGAGGGTGAGTGCGCCGGAGGCGTCCCATCCGCTGGCGAGCAGGTCGTACCCGTTGATGCCGACATTCTGCGCGAACCGGCCGTACGCCGTGTGACCGAGGCCGAGCGAAATGGCCACGGTGTCCGGACGCACGCCCATGTAGCGATACACCGGCGCGGTGATCTTGCCGGCGGCCGTTTCGACGGTCAGATGCTGCCCTTCGACGAGGGCGAGCTTCTTGAACGTGGTGGGATGGACTTCAACCCACGACTGCCACGCGATCTTGGTGACGGGATCGGGGAGTTCCTGGAGCCACGGCTTGTTCGCGCCGCGTCCGTCGCCGAGCGTCGGTGACGGATAGACGTGCACGAAGTACTCGCCGGCGCCGGCGTCCGCCGCTTTCGGCGTGGCCGAGAGCGTCCGCGACGCGGTGGCCACCAGGGGGGATCCGGCGATCGACGCCTTGGTGAGCGCCGTGGTGAACGCGGCGCCGCCACCGGGGAACTTGCTGATGAACCAGCCGCGATAGTCGGCGGCCGTGTACTTGGCCGCGAGGGCCTGATCTTTCTTGGCGAGTGCGATGAGCACGTCGGCGGTGGCCTTCGTGTCGAACACCGGCTCGAGCGTGGGCTGCTGCAACCCAACCTGACCCGTGACGCTGACGGCGTCGCCCCAGCTTTCCAGCCAGTGGTTGTCCGGCAGGATGAGATCGCACAGCTGCGCGGTCTCATCGGGGACCGACGTGAACGCCACCTTGAACGGCACCTTGGCGAAAGCCGCGGCAAACCCGGCGGACTTCGGCATGGTGTGGGCCGGGTTGGCACCGCGCACGAAGGCGAGCGGTACCGTACCCGCGTTCATGCGTTCGACCGCACCGGCCAGATCGGCGTAGGAGGCGAGGCCGTTGTATCCGCCGTGCCCCGCCGCCGGCTTGATCGTGGTGCCGACGGCGCCGGCCTTCTTATTAATCTCCGCGAGCATGACGCCACACTCGGTGGCGTTGGCGGTGGTCATGCCACAGATGGCCATGACACCCGACCCAGCCGCGGCGATCGCCTTGGCGAGCGCCTCGAGGGTGGCCACAGGCACACCCGACGCATCGGCTGCGGCGGCCATCGTGCCGCTGCCGGTGAGGGCCGCGCAGATCTCCATTTCGCTGCCGGGCTTGGCCGCGATCCACTGATCGGCGTTCAGTCCGGTGAGCGAGCGGCGCGCGCCGACGTAGACCAGTCGCGGTGCGCCGTCGAGCTTAGCGCGCGCATCGGCCCAGTCGAGCTGCTGCGGCACACTGTGCCCCCAGCCGTCGAGGAAATCGGCACCGAAGCTGATGACCAGCTTGGCCGCGTCAAAGTCGAGGGCCGGCCACGATGCACCGTACGCCTTCTGGTTGGCCGCGATCGTCGCCATGGGCGCCAGCGCATCAACGCTGAGGTGCGCCGGCATGCCCTGCGCCGACAACCACTGGTCGAGGAAGCCCGGGAAGGTGCCCGACTCGTGCTGGTTGACGAACACGACGCCGGATGCCTGCGAACGGCTCTTGACCTCGCCGATCTTCTGGGCGAGCAGCTCGTACGCCTTGTCCCAGGTGATGGGCTTGAGGGCGTTGCCCTCGCGCACCATGGGCGAGCGATAGCGATCGGGGTTGTACAGGCCCTGGACCGCCGACAGGCCGGTGGAGCAGATCGCTCCCCGGCTCATCGGATGGTCGGGATTCCCGTCCAACTTGATCGGTCGTCCGTCGCGGACCTCGGCCATGACGCCGCAGGCCGTGGCGCACTCGCGGCAGGTGGTCGCGTAATACTGCGACACGCCGGGCACGGTGTTGTCAGGAGACGCCACGTACGGGATGAGCTTGCCCACCTTTTCGGAGGAACAGCCCACCACGGCGGTGGTCGCGCTCGTGGCGCCTAGGATCTTGAGGAAGTCTCGGCGCTTGACGCCGGTCCCCGCTTCAGTGCTCATGCAGTCACTCCGCTATGGGCGGCTGCACAGGGCATGCGGCGCGCAGACTACGCGCCGTGGCCCCGTGATCGAGGGTCAGTTGACGATCAGTAATGGCAGGTGGCGCAGTCGTAGCGCGCTTTCTTGGGCGGTGCGGCTTCCAACTCCGGCGTCACCGGCATCCCGGCGAGGCGGGCGCCTTCCGCGGGCTTGTAGCCCTGCACGTGGCAGTTGATGCACCAGCCCATGTTGAGCGAGTTCACCTGCTGCACCGGCACGTAGTTGGTGTCAGGACCCTGCGCACCCTGGTTCTGGATCTGCCCATGACAGGTCTGGCAGGTCACCCCGGAGTTCACATGGCGCATGTGCGGGAACTGGACGTAGTCCGG
>JARIEV010000058.1 GCA_031127225.1 Gemmatimonadota bacterium
AGGCGGTGGCCACCGTGCCCACGGTAGCGACCCCGGCGCCCAGCGTGCCGGCGGTTTTCAGAAACGTGCGACGCGTGCTCATCGGCGGGCTCCTGTACCTTCGTTGCGGTAGACCTGTCCGGCTTTCATCACGAACGATACGCGCTGCGAGGCTTCGATCTGCGTGGACGGATCGCCGTCGGTGGCGATGAGGTCGGCGGCGTAGCCGACGGCCACCCGCCCGATCTCCTGCCCGAGCCCGAGCGACTCGGCGGCGCGGCTGGTGGCACTCACGAGGGCATCCATCGCCGGCTGACCACCCCGCCGGACGCGACACACCAGTTCTTCGGCGTTGCGCCCGTGCGCGCCCGCCACGGCGTCGGTGCCGAACACCAGCTTGAGCGTGGGCGTCGCGGCGGCGAGCCCGATGCCTTTCTCGGCCAGGGGAATGGCCTGCTCCATCGATGCAAAGCCCGCCGCGTTGTAATTGCCGATCCCCTCGAACCACGGCTTGTTGTCGAGGTAGTTGTGAAACACCAGCCCGCACTGCGGATCGAAGTAGGTCCCACGTTGCGTGAGCAGCGCACGCGTCGCGTCGTCGGCAAAGACGCCGTGCTCCACCTGCGTGCATCCCGCCCGGGCCGCACGCTGCACAGCCTCGGCCGAATGTGCATGCACCACCGAGCGCAGCCCCTGCGCTTTGGACTCGCCGCAGGTCGCGTCGAGCTGTTCCGGTGTCATCGTGGCTTCGCCGCCGTCACGGATTGATTTGGACGCGAAAATTTTGATCACGTCGGCGCCACGCGCCTTGAAGCGCCGCACCGCGGCCCGCAGTGAATCCGGGGTGCCGCCACCGGTGCGTTCATTCAGGGAGCCCAGCGAGGTGAGCACCCGCGGTCCGGGGATGCGTCCGGCATTGATCGCGTCACGCAGCACGGCGTTGTCGGCCTCGCCGATGCTCTGCACCGTGGTGAAACCGGCCCGCAGCGTGGCCCACGCGTTGCCGGCCCGCTGGAGCGTGCTCACCTCCGGGGTATCCCCGTCCCGGTCTTCGTGCAGCCGCGCCTTGTCGGTGATGTACCACCCCAGATGCACGTGCGTGTCGATGAAGCCGGGGAGCAGCGTCCGCGTGCCCAGATCGATGCCGCCGGCGGGCAGCAGGCCGGCCGACGGGCGCATCGCGGTAATGCGTCCGCCCTGTACGGTGACATCCTGGTTGCGCGCCGTACGTCCCGTGCCGTCGATCACACGGGCCGCGCGCAGGACGATCGATGGGCGCGCCGCGGGCTGAGCGCCCGCTGGCAGGGCAAGGAGGGCGAGGCACCCGGCCACGCGGGCAGCCGGTGACCACGGGGTGGCCGAGGAGCGCGCGATGCGCGGCAGGCGGGAAATGGGTGTCATGGAGGTTGCGAAGGGGGAACCTTCAAGAGAGGGCTTCGCGCACGACTCGGCAAGGGACCACTGGCCGCCGGCCGGTCGTCCGTTCAGGCGCTTGCCACCGTTCCGTTCGGTGTATATATTCAATAGTACTTATACATACATATTCAGCGAGGAGCGCCGATGGGCACCAAAGCAATGCGGCCCGAGCTGCTGGGGCTGGTAGCGGACCGTTTCAAGGCGCTGAGTGACCGTGCGCGCCTGAGTCTTCTGCAGGAGTTGCGGGGGGGCGCCTGCACCGTGAATGAGCTGGTGGAAGCCACCGGACTCGGTCAGGCGAACGTCTCGCGGCACTTGGCGATCCTGTTCACCAACGGGCTGGTGAGCCGTGAGCGTGACGGGGTGTTCGTGCGCTACGAACTGGCCGACGCCGACGTGCTGAAGCTGTGCGACCTGATCTGCGGTCGCCTTGAAAGTGAACTGGTGGAGCGGCGGAAGCTGATCAGCGGGCGCTGATCAGCGGGCGCTGATCAGCTCCTCCAGCCGTCCCATGGGAACGGCACCCACCTGCCGACCCACTTCCTTCCCTTCGCGTAGGACGGCGATGGTGGGAATACTGCGAATGGCGAACCGCGAGGCGACCCCCGGATTGCGATCGGTGTCCACCTTCGCCACCAGCGCCCGGCCGACCTGCCGCTTCGCGAAGTCGGCGAACACCGGCGCCATCATTTTGCACGGCCCGCACCAGTCGGCGTAGAAGTCCACGATCACCGGCACGGTGCTGTGCCGGATCACCGCATCGAAATTGGCGTCCGTGAGCACGACCGGCGCGTCCAGTGTGAGCGGCACCCGGCAGGTGCCGCACTTCGGGTGCGCGCCGGCCCGGGCCAGGTCGACGCGATTGAGGGTGCCGCAGGCGGTGCAGGGGAGCACCGCCTTCTGCGAGGTTGTCGTGGTCATCGTGTCTGTACCGTAAGCGTGTGTGATCGAGCCGTGAACGGCAACCGCGGGCCCTGCGGCCTGACGCCTGACGGGCGCGGCAGCCAAAGAGCCCGACGCGGCCCAGGATCCGCTCCAGTGGGCAGAAGTTGGTGACGCTGGACTGCAGCAGATTGACGCCGACGAAGGCCGTGAACCAGTACCACGCGGGATTCACGAAAGTGCCGAGGGCGACGGACAGCAGGATGAAGACGCCGGCAAAGCGGCGGATGACCGTGTCGTTACACATCTGATGTGCTCCGGTTGAGTTCCCAGTACAGCAGCGGCACCACCACCATCGTGAGCAGCGTGGCCGCAATCGCGCCGCTCATCAGGGCCACGGCGAGCCCTTGAAAGATCGGGTCCAGCACCATCACGAGCCCGCCGATCACGACCGCCGCCGCCGTGAGGGCGATCGGACGGAAGCGCACCGCGCCGGCTTCCAGGACGGCATCGACGAGGGGGAGCCCACGTTCCTGCTCGAGCTGGATGAAGTCCACCAGCAGGATGGAATTCCGCACGATGATGCCGGCGAGGGCGATCATGCCGATCATGCTCGTGGCGGTGAAGAACGCGCCGCTGATGGCATGCCCGGGCAGGATGCCGATGAGCGTGAGGGGAATCGGCGCCATGATCACCAGCGGAATGCTGAAGCTCTGGAACCAGCCCACCACGAGCACGTAGATCAGCAGCAGCACGATCGCAAAGGCGATCCCGAGATCGCGGAACACTTCGATCGTGACCTGCCATTCGCCGTCCCACTTGATCGCCGTTTCGGTGACGGTGGCCGGTGCCACCGCGTTGTAGCGTGCCACCGACGCGCCGTTCACCCGGATCGCGTCGAGCTGCCGGTTCATCTCGAGAATGGCGTAGACCGGACTCTCGATTTCGCGGGCCACGTCGCCGGTCACGTAGATGGCCGGCCGCAGATCCTTGCGGATGCGCGCACCGGCACGCGTTCCCTCCACCACCGTCACAAAGCGCGCCAGCGGCTGCGGTCCCTGCGCCGTGGCCACCGGCAGCGCCAGCAAGGCTTCGATGCTGCTGCGCTGGTTGAGCGGCAGTCGCGGCACGATGGCGATCGCCTCGCGCGCCGTCGGCGCATCCACCATCCCCGCGGCGGTGCCGGAGAGGGCCAGATACAGCGTCTGCGTGATCTGCTCCACGCTCGCCCCCGACTCGGCCGCCCGCACGCGGTCCACGCGGAAGCTGCGCTTGGCCTGTGGCGCCTCAACGGTCCAGTCTACATCCACCACACCGGCCGTGCGCTCGAACACCTGCTTCACCGCGCGTGCCGCCTCGAGGCGCGAGGCGTCGTCGGCCGCATACACCTCCGCCACGAGTGTCGAGAGCACCGGCGGTCCCGGCGGGATCTCCGCCACCTTCGCCGAGGCTTGGTACAACCGCGCGATGCTGTCCACGCCCGGTCGGACGGCCACCGCGATGGCATGGCTCTGCCGGTCACGCTCGCCCTTGGGGAGCAGGTTCACCTGCACGTCGGCCACGTTCGGGCCGCTGCGCAGGAAGTAGTGCCGCACCAGGCCGTTGAAGTTGAACGGGGCGGAGGTGCCCGCATACACCTGGGTGCTCACGACTTCGGGCACCGTACTGAGATAGGTGGCCACGCGTGACGCGGCCTCGTTCGACGTTTCGAGCGTCGTGCCTTCCGGGAAATCGAGCACCACCTGGAATTCGCTCTTGTTGTCGAACGGCAGCATCTTCACCTGCACCGCCTTGAAGCCCAGCAGACTCACGCTCCCCAGCAGCAGCGCAATCACACCGGCGTAAAACGCCCGGCGCCGGCCGCGCTGCTCCATCAGCGGGATCATGATCGCGCGGTACAGGCGATCGATCCGTCCGCCTTCCTCGGGAGGATGCGTCGGGGTGGGGTGCCCCGCGGCGGCGACGACGTGTCCCTTGAGCAACCGGTATCCGAGATACGGCGTCACGATGAACGCCACCGCGAGCGAGGCCACCATCGCCACCGAGGCCCCGATCGGAATGGGGCGCATATATGGGCCCATCATGCCGCTCACGAACGCCATCGGCAGAATGGCGGCGATCACGGCGAACGTGGCCAGAATCGTGGGGTTGCCCACCTCGTCCACGGCCTCGACGGCCGCGACCTCCGGCGACCGGTCGCCCATCGCGAGATGGCGGTAGATGTTCTCCACCACCACGATGGCGTCGTCCACCAGAATGCCGATCGAGAAGATCAGCGCAAACAGCGTGATGCGGTTGAGCGTGTAGCCCAGCGCGTAGTACACGAACAGCGTGAGGGCCAGCGTGACCGGCACGGCTACGAGCACCACCAGCGCTTCGCGCCAGCCCAGGAAGAGCCAGATGAGCGCCGTGACGCTGAGCGTGGCGATGATCAGATGCAGGATGAGCTCCTGCGCTTTTTCGCCGGCGGTCTCACCGTAATCGCGCGTCACGGCGAGCTGCACCGACGCGGGAATGAGGCGGCCCTTGGCCTGCTCCACGCGCTGCAGCACGGCGTGCGTCACGTCGGTGGCGTTGGCGCCTTTGCGCTTGGCCACTGCAATGGTCACGGCGGCCTCAGCGGCCCCTTGTCCCGCCCGGTGCGACACGTAGTTGGTATGTTCGCCGAAGTCCGCGCGCACATCGGCCACGTTGCGCAGGTACACGGCGCGCCCGCCCCGGGACGCGACCACGACGCTCCCCACCTCAGCCGCCGTGGCCAACGGTGCGCCCACTTCGATGCGCACGACGCGGTTGCCCTCGGCGATCTCACCGGCGGCGAGACGGGCATTGCTGCCGCGCAGCGCCTGCATCACCTCGCCCGGCGTGACACCGCCGGCGGCCAGTCGCGCCGGATCGATCGCGACGCGGATCTGCTTCGCCGCGCCGCCGGTGACGAACGTTTCGGCCACGTCCGGCACGGTGCGGATCTCGTCCTCGAGATGCGCGGCGATCTCGCGCAGCGTGTTGGCGTTGACCGACGCCCCGTGCAGCGTGAGCGTGAGCACCGGGACGTCATCGATGGAATGCGCCTTGATCACGGGGGGCAAGGCGCCGGGCGGCGCCTGATCCATGGCGCCCGCCAGCTTAGCCTGCACCCGCGTGATGCTCCGCTCCTGGTCTTCGCCCACCATGAAGCGGACCGTCACCATGGTGTAGCCGTCGCCGGACATCGTGTACACATGGTCCACGCCGGGCAGTTCGCGCATGCGCTGTTCGATCGGCCGTCCCAGCAGGTTTTCGGCCTCCTGCGGCGACGCGCCCGGCATGGCGGCGATCACGTCGATCATGGGCACCGAGATCTGCGGCTCTTCCTCGCGCGGCGTGGCGAGCATGCCCAACGCGCCCACGGCCAGCGACGCCACGGTGATCAGCGGCGTGAGCTTCGAATTGAGGAACGCCTTGGCGATGCGCCCCGAGATGCCGAGTGTGCGGGGCGCGTTCATGAGGCCGCCGGCGCGCGGCCTGCGGCGGTCGGGACGACGATCGTGTCGCCGGCGCGGAGTCCACTCGTCACAATCGTGTGCGTGGCGCCCACGGCGCCCAGTTGCACCCAGCGGCGCTCGTCACCGGCGGCGGTGCGGATCACGACTCCCGTGAGATCCCCCTCGCGCACGACGGCCCCGTTGGGGACCAGGAGCACGCGCTGCTCCCCCACCGGAATGGACACGGAGGCGGCGCTGCCGCCGCGGAGTGCGCCGTCGCGATTGCCGACGGTGGCGTTGATGGTGAACAGATTGCCCGCGCCGGCGGGCACGATCCCTTCCACGGTCGCGGTGACCGGCGCGCCGTCGATGACGGCGGCCAGTGCCTGTCCCCGCGCCACTCGTCGCACGGCGTCGCCGGCGGCGCTCACACGGAGACGCAGGGTGCTGGCGTCCTCGACGGCGAGGAGCGGTGCGCCGGGGGCGGCGAACGACCCCGGATCCACCGCGCGCATCGTGATCATCCCGCTGAACGGCGCGGTGATCGTGGCGTAGCTGCGGACGGCGTCGAGTTCGCCGGCGGCGGCACCGGCGGCCCGCACGGCGGCATCGGCGCGCGCGAGTCCCGTTTCGGCAGCGTCGAGCTGCGCGCGGGTCGCGGCGCTGTCGGCGTACAGGGCGCGGAAGCGCGCGACCTGACGCGCGGCTTCGCGCTGCATGGCCTCGGCGTCGGCCATCGATGCCCCCACCTGCGCGGATTTGGCCGTGAGGTCGCGCGCATCGATGCGCACCAGCGGCTGGCCGGCCCGCACCCGATCGCCCTCGTGCACGAGCACGGCGGTGACGGTCCCCATCAGCTTGGTGCTGAGCGTGGCGCGGAGCGCCGGCTCGGCTACGCCGGACGCCTCGATGGTCGCGTCGATGACGGTATCGCGCATCGTGAGCGCGGTGCCGGCGACCGCCGTCGCCGGGGCAGCGCGACCGGCGGTGGCGTGCTCGCCGGTCGTGTCCCCTGCGCAGGCGGCCAGCGACCAGCTGGCCGCGGCAAAGAGGGTGACGACGGACAGGCGCCGGATCGGAACGGTGGACAGCAGAGCGGGCATGGCGTGGACTCCGGAGAAACGGTGCGAACGGGCAAGGGCGTGCGTGCGGGCACGCGCTGAGAGGTCGGTGGGCATCGGCGTACGGGCCGCGGTCGAGGAGGTCGGCGTCGGCATCAGCGTGCTCCGGCGGCGGACGGCCGATCGAGGGCGGCCAACGAAGCGGGATCTGCGCCGGCGGCGTGACGCCACGCCACGACGGCGTCGATGACGGCGTAGCGCGCGGCGGTGTGGGCGAGGGCGGCGCCGGTGGCCGACGCATCGGCGGCCAGCAGCTCCGCGATCGTCGCCAGCCCGCCGTCATAGCGTTTCTGCACCAGGCGATGCGCTTCGCGGCTCTGGTCGGCGGCGTCTCGTCCCAGCGCGAGGCGCTGCATCGCGACCAGCAGCCGACGCGCGGCCGCGTCACGCTCCACGCGGCTCTGGGCGACGGTGGCATCGAGTCCGGCGCGCGCCGCGCGGGCGCGTGCACCGGTCACGGCCACGTCGGCGAGCTCGCTGTTGCCGCCGAACAGCGACCACGATGCCATCACGCCGACCGTCCAGTTCTTCTGTCCCGCGTACAGCGCGCGCGGGTCGTTCCAGTCGTAGCGCGCAAAGCCGTTCACACGGGGGAGCAGTGTGCTCGCCGCCCGCCGACGGTCGGCCTCAGCGGCGCTCAGTCCGGCGCGCGCTGCGCGGATGTCATCGCGGGCTGTGACGGATGTGGTGTCGTCGGTGGCTGTCGTCGCCACGGCCGCGGTGTCCGCCGCCGCGAGAGCCAGTACGGCGGCATCGTCGGGGAGGGCGACGGGGAGCACGGGGAGTTCGGCCGTGGTCCGTCCGAGCAGCAGGGCCAGCTGTTCGCGGGCCGTGCGCGCCTCGCTTTGCGCTGAGAGCCGCTGCGCCGCGACCTCGGCAACGCGCACGCTCGCCTGCAGCGCGTCGGCCTTGGTCACGAGTCCCTGCGCCACCATGCTGCGGACCTGCCGTGCGCCGGCGTCTGCCGCCTGCTGCGCGTCGCCCAGCAGCGCCTGTTGCTGCTCGGCCAGAATCGCGCCGTAATACGCGCGCACCACCTGCGCCCGCGTGGAGCGCGCGGTCCAGGCGCCCGCCGCGTCGCTCGCGTCGGCCGCGGCGCGCGCGGCACGCAGTCCCATCCATGCGTCGCCATTCAACACCGGCACCTCGAGCACCAGCCCGCCCTGCGCGTTCGTCACCGCCGCCGGGTTGTTGAGGCGGGCCGGATCGAACGCGGCTGGTGTGACGAGACGCTGTCGGAGCGTCGTCCCGAAGGCGCCGATGGGATCCGTGGTGCGGATCACACCGGCTTCGATCCGCGCCGATGGCAGAATCCCCTTGAGGGGGAGGCGCGCGCGTGCGCGGTCGGCGGTCGAGGTGGCCGTGGCGACGCGGTTCCCGAAGGCGAACCGGTCGGCCTCCCCGAGCGCGTCGGCCAGTGACAAGACCGGCGCGGCCGGGGCGCGCTGCCCCCGTGCCGTGCCGACGAGGGGTCCTGCGGCGAGCCCGACGGCGAGGAGGGCGGCACGCACGGATGACGAGAAATGTGATGGAGTACGCATATAGAGATATACATAATCGTGTATATCTTGCCCGTCAAGGCGGCAGCTATCATGGCGGGAGCCGGCGCGCCGCGCTCGTGATCCGCCGGCCCCGGCGATACCTTTCGGGGACATGGACGTTCACGTCGCCATCATCGGGGCCGGGTTCAGCGGTATCGGCGCCGCCATCCGGCTGCAGCAGCAGGGCATCACCGATGTCGTGCTGCTCGAGCGCGCCAACGCGCTCGGCGGCACGTGGCGCGACAACGACTATCCGGGGTGCGCCTGCGATGTCCCGTCGCGGCTCTACTCCTTTTCCTTCGCTCAGCATTCCGGCTGGACGCGCCGCTTCTCGGCCCAGCCCGAAATTCTGGCGTACCTGACCCGTGTGGCCGCCGAGTACGGCCTCACATCGCGCATCCGGCTCGGGCACGCGCTGCAGTCGGCGCGCTGGGACGACGCGGTACAGCGCTGGCGGATCGTGACCACCGGCGGCAGCTACGCCGCACGGGTACTGCTGCTGGCCACCGGGGCGTTGTCCGATGCGTCCGTGCCCACGATCGAGGGGCTCGACACGTTCGACGGCCCAGTCTTTCACTCGTCGCAGTGGCAGCACGACGTGTTGTTGGTCGGGCGGCGCGTGGCGGTGGTGGGGACCGGGGCCTCGGCGATCCAGTTCGTGCCGGCGATCCAACCCACGGTGGGCCACCTCACGCTGTTCCAGCGCACCCCGCCGTGGATCGTGCCGCGGCACGACCGCGCGATTTCGTCGGTGGAACGCGGGGCTTACGCCGCGCTGCCGGGGGCGCAGCAGGCCGTGCGCGCGGCGATCTACGCCACGCGCGAGCTCACCTTTCTGCCGTTCCGCCACGCTGCGCTGCGACGCCTCGTCACGCATCTCGCGCGCCGGCATCTCGCGGCGCAGGTCGCCGATCCGGCGCTGCGTGCGCGGCTGACGCCTGACTACGGCATCGGCTGCAAGCGCATTCTGGTGTCCGACGACTACTACCCCGCGCTCACCCGCCCCAACGTGACGGTGGAACCGTCGGCCATTGTGCGCGTGCGCCCCGGTGCGATTGACACGGCCAACGGCGCGTCGCATCCAGCCGAGGTGATCGTTCTGGGCACGGGATTCCGCCCCACTGATCCGCCGCTGGCTCCGTACATCCTGGGGCGTGAGGGGCAGTCGCTGGCCACCGCGTGGCGGCAGACGCTCACCGCGTACAACAGCACCACGGTGGCGGGGTTCCCCAACCTGTTTGTGATCCCCGGACCGAATGCAGGGCTGGGGCACACCTCGATGATCTACATGATCGAATCGCAGATCACGCATCTGGTGCGCGCGGTACAGCATCTGGAGCGCACCGGCGCGGCCGCCCTGGAACCGCGTCCCGACGCGCAGGCCGCCTACGTGGCCCACGTGGATGCCAAAATGCAGGCCACCGTGTGGATGCAGGGGGGATGCGCGAGCTGGTATCTGGACCACAGCGGCCGCAACAGCACCCTGTGGCCCGACTTCACGTGGCGCTTCCGCCGGCGGGTGTCGCAGTTTCAGGCCGCCGACTACGTCATCGCGCCGCGGCACGCCGGCGCGCCGTCTTCCCACCCGGTGCCGTCATGACCAGCTTCGCGGGCAAAGTGGTGCTCATCACCGGCGCGGCACGCGGCATCGGCGCCGACACCGCGCGTCGACTGGCGCGGCGCGGGGCGCGGCTGGTGCTCGTGGGGATGGAACCGGAGCGGCTCTTGGCGCTGGCGGCTGAACTGGGGGACGGGCACAGCTGGCATCATGCCGACGTGACCGACCAGCGGGCGCTCGACGCCGCCGTCGCCGCCGCCGTGGCCCGGCATGGTGGTCTCGACATCGTGATCGCCAACGCGGGGATCGCCAGTCTCGGCACGGTCGCCGTGGCCGACGTCGAGGCGCTCGTGCGCGTGCTCGACGTGAACCTCGCTGGTGTGTTGCGCACCGTGAAAGCGACGCTGCCGCATATCCGCGCACGACGCGGCTACTACCTGCTGGTCTCGTCGGCGGCGGCGTTCAGTGCGATGCCGGGGCTGTCGGCGTATGCGGCGTCGAAGGCGGGTGTCGAACAGCTCGGCAACGTCCTACGGCTGGAACTGCTGGCCGACGGGGTCGATGTGGGCACCGCGCACATGACGTGGATCGACACCGACATGGTGCGGGACGCCACGCGTGACCTCTCGAGCTTCCGCCGCACGTTGCAACGTCTGCCCGGCCCGTTCGGTACCGTGACCTCCTGCGACGCGTGCGCTGCCGCCTTCGAAGACGCCTGTGAAGGCCGCCGTCGCCGCGTGTTCGTGCCCGGCTCGTTGCGGGTGGCGTCGCTGCTGCGCCCGTTGCTCGCCAGTCGCCTGCTCCAGTGGCTGCTGCGCCGTGACCTCACGCCGATGCTGCACGACGGTGAACGCGAGATGGCCGCCGTGGGGCGCGCGTTCGGTGAACACAGCGTGGGCATGGGCCCCGACCGTGCGGCGATCCCGCTTTCCTCCGACTCTCCATCCCTTTCCTGATGTCATTCCGGTTTGCCGTGCGGGCGCTGCTCCCGCTGACATGCTGCGCGGTCACCACGCTCGCGGCGCAGGAGCATGTGCACACGCCCGGGATGACTCATCCCGCCACGGTGGTGGCCGTCCCGCTGCAGGGCGGGCAGTCGGCGTTTGCGGCGATCGCAGAAATTGTTGCCATGCTGGAGGCCGATCCCGCCACCGACTGGTCGAAGGTGAACCTCGAACGCCTGCGGCGGCATCTGATCGACATGGACCAGATCACGCTGCACAGCCGCGTCGTGAGCACGTCGGTGCCGGGTGGCGCGCTGTTTCTCGTGCGCGGCCGGGGTGAGGCGGTCGCGGCGATCCGGCGCCTGACCGCCGCCCACACCGTCATGGTATCGGCCGGCGGTGGCCCGCGGATCGCGCGCACGGTTGTCCCGGACGGCGTGCAGCTGGTGGTGACCGCGCGCGAGAGCGCCGACGTGGCCGCGATCGCGCGCATCCGCGCCCTTGGCTTCATCGGGCTGATGGTGCAGGGCGATCACCACGCGGCGCACCACCTCGCGCTGGCCCGCGGCGACGCGATGGCCGATCACGGGCACTGACGCCGCGGCCGCGCGTTGTGGCGTGGCGGTCGCGGATGGCAACGGGAGGTCGCACCGCCGCGTAGCTTTCACGATACCGGGCCGCTCGGGCCGACGAATCCCCCCGCCTCACACCGTCATGCCTCACCTGTTCTCCCGCCCCGCCGCGCGCACGCTGCGGCTGGCGTTCGGCGCCATCGCGACTGGCGCCGTTGCGACCGGCGCCATCGCGGCACTCCCCGCCCGTGCGGCCGCGCAGGGGCCACTCGCCGACTCGCTGCTCGTGCGCCCGCTCGCGTTCCGCGCCATCGGGCCCGCGTCCATGAGCGGACGCATCGCCGACATCTCCGTGATCGAAGCGCCGCGCGTCCTGCGCGGTGGACGGCTCGGCAACGCCATGTACGTGGCGGTGGCCACCGGCGGCGTGTGGAAGACCACCAACGGCGGCATCGCGTGGTCCCCTGTCTCCGACTCCATCGGGGTGGGTTCCATCGGTGCCGTGGCCGCGGCGCCGTCCAACGGCGACGTGGTCTGGGTGGGCAGCGGCGAAGCGAACAACATGCGCAGTTCGTCGTGGGGGGTGGGCGTGTTCAAGTCCACCGACGGCGGCAAAACGTGGTCCAAGCCGATGCTGCCCAAAACGCAGCACATCGGCCGCATCGTCATTGACCCCCGCGACCCCGACATCGTGTACGTGGCCGCCATGGGGCCCCTCTGGGCGCCGGGTGGTGACCGCGGGCTCTACAAGACGATCGACGGCGGCAAGACGTGGACCAACACCAAGAGCATCTCGGCGCAGACGGGCTTCACGGAACTCGTGATGGATCCTGCCAACCCCGACGTGCTCTACGCCGCGTCGCTGCAGCGCGAGCGCCGGGAATACGGATTCCTCCCCGGCGGCACCGAGAGCGCCATCTGGAAGACCACCGACGGCGCCAAAACGTGGACCAAGCTCACGAATGGTCTGCCCACCGGCGAGATCGGTCGCATCGGCCTCACGGTGTGCCGCTCGCGCCCCGGCACGGTGTACGCCTCCGTGCACGCCAAGGCCGCCGCCAACGGGTTCTATCGCAGCGATGATGCCGGCGCGACGTGGAAACTGGTGAATGGCAGCAACGGCACCGCCTGGTACTACAGCCAGGTGCGCTGCGATCCCACTGACGCCGAGCACGTGTTCCGTCTCAATGCCAACTCGCAGGAGTCGTACGACGGCGGCAAGACGTGGACCGGATTTGCGGGCGGCGGTGGTGTGCACGGTGACGCCCACGCGCTCTGGATCAATCCGGAAGACCGCGAGCATATCGTGCTGGGCAACGACGGCGGCGTGGACATCTCCAACGACCGCGGCCGCACCTGGTACAACGTGGAGAACATCGTGGGGGCGCAGTTCTACGCCATCGCGGTCGATGACGCGCAGCCGTTCTACAATGTGTATGGCGGCTTGCAGGACAATCAGACGTGGGGCGGCCCGAGCCGCACCCGCAACCCGTTCGGTCCGTCTAACGCCGACTGGTATCGCATGGCGGGCGGCGACGGGTTCTACAACGTGCCCGATCCGCTCGATCACAACATCGCGTACGCCGAATCGCAGAATGGCGGCGTGGTGCGGTACGACGCCCGCACCGGACAGACCAAGTCCATCAAGCCGTACCCGAAGAACGGGGAGCGGCATCGCTGGAACTGGAGCGCGCCGATCGTACCGTCGCGGCACACCGGGCGCACGCTCTACATGGCCGCCAACCACCTGTTCAAGAGCGCCGACCGTGGCGACTCGTGGACGACCATCAGCCCGGACCTCACGCGGAACATCGATCGCGACGTCCTGCCGATGCGTGGCGCCGTGCCGGCGCGTGATGTGCTCGGTCTGCACGAAGGCACCGCCGAGTTCAGCAACATTTCCACCGTCTCCGAGTCGCCGCGTCGCGCCGGCGTGCTGGCCGTGGGCACCGACGACGGCCTGATCCAGGTGACGCAGAACGACGGCAAGTCGTGGACGAAGACCGCCACGTTCCCCGGCGTGCCCGACACCACCTTCGTGAGCCGCGTGCAGTTCTCGCGCCACAACGAAGGCACGCTGTACGCCACGTTCGATGGCCATCGCAGCAACGACTTCAAGCCGTACGTCATGCGCAGCACGGACTTCGGCCGCACGTGGACGTCGATCACCGGCGATCTGCCCGACGGCGGATCGGTGCAGGTCATCCGTGAGCATCACCGGCAGCCGAATCTGTTGTTCGTGGGCACCGAGTTCGGCGCCTTCTTCACCGTGGACAACGGCGTGCACTGGACGCAGCTGACAACGGGCATCCCCGGCGTGCCGGTGTGGGACCTGCAGATTCAGGAGCGCTGGAACGATCTGGTGCTCGGCACGCACGGACGCGGGGTGTTCATCCTCGATGACCTGTCACCGCTGGAGCACCTCGCCGAGGCGAAGCGGGCCGAGGTGGCCTATCTCTTCCCGGCGCGCAATGAAATCGCGATGACGCTCAACGGCAGTCGCAACTCGGGGATGGGCTCCACCGGCTTCACCGGCCAGAATCCCGACAATGGCGTGCGTCTCGCGTATCTCATCAACGCGATCAGCGCCGACGATAAGGCCACGCTCGAGATCATCGACGCGGCAGGCCGCATCGTGCGTGAACTGCCGGTGCCGCGTCGTACCGGCATGTTCCGGCCGGTGTGGGATATGCGCGTGGGCGCGCCGCTCACCGCGGCCGTGGATACAAACGTGGCCGCCGGGCGTACGCCGGCTGGCGGCGCTGGTGCGGGCGGCTTCGGTGGCGGTGGGTTTGGTGGTGGTTTCGGACGTGGCGCGACGCCGACGTACACGGCCGCCCCGGGGAGCTACACCGTGCGGCTCACGATCATCCCCAAGGCTGGTGCCCGCACGGTGCTGTCGCAGCGGTTCGCGCTGCGGCGCGACACCGAGCAGGCGCTGTCCGACGGCGAGCTCAAGGCGCTCGACGCGTTTCGGTTCAAGGTGGCGCAGTTCCAGAAGGCCATCACGGCGCAGCAGATCCGCGGTGACAGCGTCGTCGCGCGGTTCGCGGCGGTGAAGAAGGCGGCGGAGGCCAATGCCGCCAAGATGACCCCTGAGCTCAAGCAGCAGCTCGCCGACATTGACCAGGAGCTTGCGAGTTACGTGAAGCAGGTTGGACAGGCGACCGCCACGCGGGCGCGTGGTGCCGGTGGGCCGCCGGCCGGTGGTGACGACGATGTTGGTGCGTCAGGGCAGTCCGACGGGTCGTTCACGGGCCGCGCCGCGATGTTGAACAGTGCACTGAACAGCAGCTTCCCGGTGTCGGCGGCGCAGCAGTCGTCGCTGCAGAGCCTCACGCGGGAACTGGCGCAGCACGGTGCCCGCGCCGCGTCGGTGCAATCCGTCCGCCTGCCCGCGTTGCTGAAGTCGCTGCAGGTGGCCGGGATTATGGTGCCCGACGCCCCGGTGCGCGGGCAGTAGATCGTCCGCGCCGTGTCGGCGGCGCTATTTGAAGATGGGCAAGGGCGGGGCCGCTTTCGGCTCCGCCTTTTGCCAATCCCGCCCCAGCAAGGCGGCGATGGTGGCCGCCACCTGCGCCTGCTGTACCGGGGTTTGCGCGCGGACGCCACGCGCCGGCGTGTCCGGACCGATCACCGCCGTCCAGATGAATTCGGCGCCGGCGACGTCCTCCCCATGATCCGTCCAGTCGCGTCCCCATCCGCGACCGTGGTCAGTGGAGACGATCATCGTGGTCTTGCCACGCGTGCGCGGATCGGACTGCGCGCGCGCCCAGAGCTGCGCGAGATGCGCATCCATCTGCTGCCCCGAGCGCAGATACAGGTCGTACCGGCCCATGTGTGCCCATTCGTCGGTTTCGCCATACCCCACGAAGAGCACGCGCGGATTGTGCGATCCCAGATAGTCGAGCAGCGACTGCTGCATCAGGGCATCAGGCGCCACGTCGGGCCACAGCTGCGTGGTGGTGGCGTACAGATCACGCAGCACGGTGGCCTGCGGTGACGTGGACGGGGCCACCCCGCGCGTCCACCCATCGTACACGGGGACGCCGCTCCGCTCTGCGTTGATGATGCGACTGAATGCATTCCACGTGCCGAAGGCCGCCACACGCCCCGCGAACGCGGCGTCGCGCTGCAGCCACTCGAACACGGTGGTGTTCTCGTTGGCCGGGTGCTGGTTGCTGTCGATACGCGGATCGGCAAAGCCGGTGAAAGTCTCGCTGTAGCCCGGATACGAAAACTTCTTCGTGTTGGTGATGCGCGCCACGCTGCCGCTGAGACTGTCGCCGAACAGTTGCCCCTGCGTGGCCATCGTCCCCCAGAGGAACGGGAACAGCGTTTCGCGGCGCGCCTGCGGGGTGTCGCGCCAGAAGTCACGCCGCACCGCGGCCGTGTCTGACACTTTGCCGGCCTTCCCCATCAGCGCCGCGTCGGCACCACGGACCACCTCCTGCCAGCGCACGCCGTCGGAGATCGCCAGAATCACGTACTCGGTGCGCAGCGTGGCCGGCGGCCGCATCGTGCTCTGCGCCTCGAGCGGCGTGGCGCCCGTCCACACCAACGTCAGCGTGAACGCGAGCACCGCCGCCGTGCGGCCGACGCATCGCCACCGCATCAGCGCGGCCGCCGCATGGTCGCGGCCTTCTCCACCAGACGACGCAGCTCCTTGATCGGCTCCGGGCTGTCGTCGACCTGCAGACGCAGCACGACATCGTTGTGCAGCCACACGCCGCCGTCCTTCTTCACGATGAGCATCGCGGCCGACTGCATGCCCCGCTTGTCGCCGCCGGCCATCTGACCTGCTTCGAGCGCCGCCATGAGGCGCAATGACAGATGCCCCGTCGTGCTTTCGAAGGCCTGCACCATGGCGTTCACCACCTCGGCGCTGGCCAGAATATTCCCCTGCGCAGTGCAGAACTTCCCCTGCTTATCGCCGGCCCACTCGGTGGCCTTGGGCCCCGTATACGCGGCCACGTTGCCCTGCGCATCGATCACGGCGAATTGGCGGCCTTGCTTCGTCCAGTCCACGGGACGGGGATCGGGATCATTCTGCCACACGCGCGTAACCACGTCGGCCGGCTTGACGCCTTGCCGCAGCAACGCGATGGCCTGCGGTCCGTAGCTCACGTCCACGATGGCCTGCGTGGCCGCGGCGCCCACTCCCGCTTCGGCCCAGAGCACGCCGTTGCCTACGGAAAACACACGGGACTGCACCGCGCCGCCTACTTCGCCGGTGGCCGGGTCGTAGCCCAGAATGGAGAACGTGGCCACCGGGGGCCACGGGAGGGGCGGGGTGGTGGTGAACCCGGCCCCCTGTGCGCCCGCGCGCGGCGCGGCGGACAGGAACAGGCCGCACAACAGGGCGAGGGCAGGGACGCCCGTGCGGGCGGAGGTACGCAGGCGTGGCATGGTCACGTTATCGGAGGATCAGGCTGTCGGCCGTTATCTGGTTGGTGTCCGGCGTCTGTGTCGCGCTCGTGTCGGCCGCTGAGGGCGTGGCGGCGGGCCGCCGTTTCGTGGTCGTGCGGCGTGCTGGTGGCGGTGTCGTGGCGGGTGCCGCCGTCTCTGGCGGCGCGGCTGTCCCACCGATCACCCCGCGCGCGAGGTCGCGGGCCGCACCGGCGTAGCTCGCGATCGCGTCGGCGAGCACCCGTGCGGTGCCGGTGGGCTGCTGCGAGCCGTACCACCACGTGCCCCAGATCGCGATGGCGAACAGCACGACGTACGGCATCACCGCCGGGCGCCGCCGCACACCGACTGGATCGGCGCGCCGTTTGGGCGGCGCGGCCGACGCCTGCAGTTTGCTGGTGGCCATCCCGGCGGCGGGTGTGCCCACACTCCGCAGGTCGTTCGGCGTGAGCGACGCCACGCTGATCATCCGCTGGCCAAGGGCGTGCCGATAGATCTCCGCCGTCTGGGTCGGCGTCATCTCCATGACCGCCGAACCCAGTGTCATGCCGAACTCGGACACGCTGGCGAACCGGTCTACCGGGTCGGGGGCCAGCGCCCGGTCAAAGACCTCCTGCAGGGAGCTGGGCCAGTCGAGATCACTGCGCACTTCGTCGAGGCGGCGCGGACGGCTGGTAAGCCGTGCAATCAGCGATTCCTTCGACGTCGCGTTGGAGAACGCGTCGTGCCCCGTGAGCGCAATGAAGGCCACGAGCGCCAGCGAGTACTGGTCGGACCGGCCATCGAGCACGTCGCCCGACAGCTGTTCCGGCGACATGAACTCCGGCGTACCCACGGCAAACCCGGTGCGCGTGACCTGCTGCGTACCGCGCTCCATCGTGCGCGCGATACCGAAATCCACCAGCTTCACGACGAAGGTGCCGTCGGTCCGCTTGGACAGCATCAGGTTGTCAGGCTTGAGATCGCGATGCAGGATGCCCAGTTCATGTGCCGCCTGCAGGGCGTGGGCCGCCTGTCCGACGATGTCGGCCGCCACCACGGGGTGCAGCGCCACCTCGCGCGCGAGCGTGGCCGAGAGCGCCTCGCCGTCCACGAACTCCATCGCCAGATACACGAGGCCGTCGTCCGTTTCGCCGAAGTCGAAAATGGAGGCGACGTTCGGGTGCGAAATCTTGCTGGCGTTCTCCGCTTCGCGCGTGAACCGCTGCAGCGCCTCGGCATCACCCACGAGCGCCGGTCGCATGATCTTGATGGCACTCTTGCGCTTCATGCGCACATGTTCGGC
>JARIEV010000059.1 GCA_031127225.1 Gemmatimonadota bacterium
GATCGCCCCCACGCACACGCCGCCCCGGGTGCCGGCGCACGACGAGCTCGAGCAGCGCGTGCTCGAGGTGTTCTGCCACGACCCCATCCTGCAGGCACGCGCCATCGATATCGGGGCGGTGGGGGACGGGGCCATCGAACTCGCCGGCTGGGTCGCGTCCACGGCGGAGATCGCTCATGCGCTGACCCTGACCCGCGGGGTGCCCGGCGTCACGCGCGTCCTCGACCGGCTCGCCGTGAGCGGCGCCCCCCCACGGCACGACCACCGCGCGGCACAGTACGAGCCACCGCGGCACTGAGGCGGGCCCGGCCCCGTCCCCGGTGGGTCGCGCGCCCGTGTTATCTTGCGCCATGACTGCGCCTGAGACGAATCCGCTTCCCACGACCTACGACGCCGGCTCCACCGAGTCCACCTGGTACCCCCGGTGGACCGAGCACGGCGTGTTCACGGCTGATGCCGAGCGCGCCGCCACGCGCGAGCCGTTCGTGATCGTGATCCCGCCGCCCAATGTCACGGCGGTGCTGCACATGGGGCACGGCCTCAACAACACCGTGCAGGACGTCCTCATCCGCTGGCGCCGCATGGCGGGCGACGAGGCGCTGTGGCTCCCCGGCACCGACCACGCGGGCATTGCGACCCAGAACGTGGTCGAGAAGCAACTGGCCGCGCAGGGCAAAACCCGCTTCGACCTCGGCCGTGGCCCATTCGTGGAGAAAGTGGCCGAGTTCGTGGACCACACGGGCGGCGAGATCCTGAATCAGCTCAAGGCGATCGGATCGAGCGCCGACTGGTCGCGCACGGCGTACACCTTCTCCCCCGCCCTGTCCAAGTCGGTGCGCGAAGCGTTCGTGCGCCTGCACGAAGACGGCCTCGTGTATAAGGGCCACCGCGTGATCCACTGGTGCCCGCGGTGCGGCACGTCGCTGTCGGATGAGGAGGCGGAGTTCACGGACACGACCGGCAAGCTCTACCACCTCAAGTACACGCTCGCCGACGACCCGACGCAGTCGATCACCGTGGCCACCACGCGCCCGGAAACGATGCTCGGTGACGTGGCCGTGGCCGTGAACCCCGAGGACGAACGCTACCTCGCAATGATTGGGCAGGAGGTCGTGCTCCCGATCAACGGCGTGCGCATTCCCATCATTGCCGACACGTACACCGACGCCGCGTTCGGCACCGGTGCCGTGAAGATCACGCCCGCGCACGACGCGAACGACTTCGAGGTCGGCAAGCGCCACCAGCTCACCATGCCGGTCGTCATCGATGCCGAAGGCATCGTGCGCGAAGTGGAAGACGCTGCCGGCCGTGTGCCCGCGACGCTGTCGGGGCTGGATCGCGCCGAGGCGCGCACGGCCATCGTGAAGCTGCTGGAGGCCGAGGGCGCGCTGGTCAAGATCGAGCCGCACGCCCACGCGGTGCGTCATTGCTATCGCTGCGACACCGTGGTGGAGCCGCGCCTGTCCGATCAGTGGTTCGTGCGCATGCGTCCGCTCGCCGACAAGGCGCTCGACGTGCTGCGTGGCGGTCAGCTGCGCATTCTGCCCGACCGCTGGGAAGCCGTGTATGTGAACTGGCTCGAAGGCATCCGCGACTGGAACATCTCGCGGCAGATCTGGTGGGGCCATCGCGTGCCCGTGTGGTACTGCGACAACCCGGCCTGCTCGCAGGAACCGATCGTGTCACGCACCGATGTCACCGCGTGCACATCGTGCCATGGCCCGGTGCGTCAGGACGAAGACGTGCTCGACACCTGGTTCTCGTCGTGGCTGTGGCCCTTCTCCACGCTCGGCTGGCCCGATGCCACGCCCGACCTGAAGGCGTTCTATCCGGGCGACGTGCTGGTCACGGCGCCGGAGATCCTGTTCTTCTGGGTGTCACGCATGGTGATGTCGGGGTGCTGGTTCCTCGACCAGACGCCGTTCCACACCGTGTATCTGCATGGCACGGTGCGCGACATGCAGCACAAGAAGATGTCGAAGTCCTTGGGCAACGGCATTGACCCGCTCGACGTCGTGAAGCTGTACGGCGCCGATGCGCTGCGCTGGACGATGGTGGCCGGCCTCGGCCTCGGTGTCGATGTGATGCTCGACCCCAACGATCTCGACAAGTCGTTCGCACCGGGGCGCAACTTCTGCACGAAGCTCTGGAACATCGGGCGTTTCCTGTTGTCGCGCGTGGGCACCGAGCCCCTACAGCCGCTGTCGTCGATCGCCCCCGAGCGTCTCACGGCGGCCGATCAGTGGATCCTCGATCGGCTCGATCAGGCCGTTCTCGACTGCGACGCCGCGCTGGGCCCGCCGCGCCCGGCCAACGGGCATACCTGGACGGACGCGGAACGCGGACGTGGACTGCGCTTGTCGGAGTACGCCGAGGCGGCGCGCCGGTTCGTGTGGAACGAGCTGGCCGACTGGTATCTCGAAGCACTCAAGCCACGCCTGTACGCCACCGAAGGCGAGGATCGCGAGGTGGCGCGCACAGTGCTCGCGCACGCGTTCGACGGCGCCCTGCGGCTGTTGCAGCCGATGGTGCCGTTCATCACCGAGGCGCTCTGGCAGCAGCTGCCAAACACGCCCGCCGGTGCCTTCCTGGCGCAGGCCGCGTGGCCGGTGGCACGCCGTGGCGACGGTGCCGCGTCGGCCGAGGCGCAGGCGTTTGAGTACGCGCGCGATGCCGTGCAGGCCATCCGCAGCGTGCGTTCGGAGTACAACGTGAATCCCGGCGCGTGGGTGGATGCCATGCTCGTAGCGCCGGCCCCGATCGGCGCGCTGCTCGATGCGCAGGTGGCCACCATCGGGTCGTTGGCCCGCGCCCGCGTGACACTCGCGGCCGAAAACCCCGGCGGTGCCTCGGCGCAGCTGCTGCTGCGCGACGGCGTGGAACTGGTGGTGCCGCTCGCGGGCATGGTGGATCTCGAGAAGGAGAAGCAGCGCCTGCAGGTCGAGCTCGACCAACTCGACGCGCAGTTGCAGGCGCTCGACGGACGCCTCGCCAACGAGAAGTTCGTGTCGAAGGCGCCGCCCGCGTTGGTCGAGGCCGAGCGGGCCAAGGCTGGTGAATGGCGGGCGCGGTGTGAGCTCATGCGCACCAAGCTCCGGACGCTCGGCGCGTGACATCCACGATGGCACGGGTCAGGGTGTGGACCGCGGCGGGCGCCATGCTGCTGCTGAACGGGTGCGCCAGTCAGATGGCCCCGCCCGGCGGTCCGCCTGATGTCGCGCCGCCGGTGGTGCTGAAGGTGTCGCCGCAGAACAACGCGGTCGGACCGGCGCCCAAGTCGCTGGTGTTGCAGTTCGACGAAGTCATCAGCGAGACACCGAAGGGCGCCAAGGACCTCGCGGACCTCGTGTTCATCAGTCCCAAGAGCGGCGCGCCCAGAGTGGACTGGAACCGTTCGCAACTGGCCATCCGGCCGGCGAAAGGGTGGAAGCCGAACACCGTGTATTCGGTGGTGATCAAGCGCGGCCTGCAGGACCTGCGCACCAATGGCATCGACAGCACCATTCAGTTGGTGTTCAGCACCGGCGGCCCGATTCCAACCACCAGCGTCACCGGCGTGGCGTTCGACTGGAAAGACGGGAAGGGATTGCCCAGCGCCCTCGTGGAAGCGATCGCCAAGGACAGCACGACGTATCAGGTGGTGGCCGACTCGGTCGGGCGATTCGTGCTGCGTTATCTGCCGCCGGGCCCGTACACGCTACGTGCCTACGGCGACCGCAACACCAACCGCAGCCTCGATCCACTGGAAGTGTGGGATTCGCTCAGCGTGACGCTCACGCAGTCGGCTACGGCGGAGTTGTACGGCTTCGTGCACGACACGGTGGGATTGCGCATCAACGAGGTGGCACCGCAGGACAGCGGGCGCGTGCTGAAGGTGACGTTCGACAAGCCCTACGCCCCCGGGCGCATCTTCGTGCCGGGGGACGTGATCATCAAACGGGCCGACTCCTCGGTGGTCGGGGTACGTCAGGTGCAGACCGTCCTCGATCGACTGCGCGCGGACTCGCTGCTAGCCAGGGTGCGCACGGACTCGCTGGCGCGTATTGCGGCGCTCCGGGACTCCACGCCGGCACTCCGGGCGCGCACCGATTCGCTTGCGCGCGTGAAGCAGGCCGACAGCGTCGCCGCCGTGGCCCGGGCCGAGCGGACGGAGCGCGAGGCCCGGCGTGTGGCGGCGCAGCGGAGTGGTCGGGTACTAGCACCGATCGACACCACCCCGCCGCCGAAAATGCGGCGCCCGCTGGTGTACAGCGAGATCTACGTGCGGCTCGACTCGGCGCTGCCGCCGCAGAGCCAATTCCGGCTCAGTGTGGCCAACATCCGGAGTTTATCGGGGACGGTGAAGTCGCCATCGCGCACGTTCTCGACGCCGCGCCCACCGAAAGCCGATAGCGCGGCCGCGCGCGACAGCACAGTGCGCCGCGACAGCACGGTGCGGCGCGATACGTTGTTCCGCATCCGATGATCACACCGGCGCCGATGCGGCCCGCACTGTTCATCGACCGTGACGGCACGCTGATCGCCGACGCGCATTATCTCGCCGAGTCCAGCCGTGTGCAGTTGCTCGCGGGCGCGGCGCACGCGGTGGCCATGGCCAACGCCGCCGAGGTTCCGGTGGTCGTGATCACGAATCAGTCGGGGATCGCGCGCGGCCTGATCACCACGGCGCAATACGAGGACGTGCGTGATCGCACCACCACGTTGCTGCGTGCGGGTGGGGGCACGGTGCTGGCCACGTACCATTGCCCACACTGGGGGCATCCCAAGGAGCCGTGCGCGTGCCGTAAGCCGGCGCTTGGCATGTACCGTCAGGCCGCCGCCGAGCATGCGCTCGATCTGGCCCGCAGTGCCTACATCGGCGACCGGTGGCGTGATGTGCAACCGGCCATCGCCACGGGCGGCATCGGCATTCTGGTTCCTGGAATCGAGACACCGGCCGCCGACGTCGAAGCGGCGCGGTCTGCCCTCTCCGGACGCCTGCACATGACCGACACCATCCGGCAGGCCGTCACCCTGGCGCTCTCGATGATCGATACGCACGTGCCCCTGCTGCCGGACGTGCCCGCGCAGTAGTTTGGCCCGCATGACGGCTCCGGACACTTCCGCCACGCCCGCGCGCATTTCGGTGCTCGCCTCAGGCGGTGGATCGAACCTGCAGGCGCTCCTCGACCATTTCGCCGGCCCCGCCGCGCGCGCGGCGGCCATTACACTGGTGGCGTCGGAACGCCGCGGCGCCGGCGCCCTCGAGCGAGCGCGCACCGCGGGCATTGAAACGGCCGTGGTGGAGGTGCCCGATGACGCCGAGGCGATGCTCGCCCTGCTGGCGGCGGCGCGCACCGACGTGCTCGTGTTGGCGGGGTATCTCAAGCTCGTGCCCGCCGCGGTCGTCCGCGCGTATCGCGGGCGCATCGTGAATGTGCATCCGGCGCTGTTACCGTCGTTCGGAGGCCCCGGCATGTATGGCCGCCGGATTCACGAGGCCGTGCTCGCGCATGGCGCGACCTTGACCGGCGTGACCGTGCATTTCGTAGACGAGCACTTCGACCGCGGACCGATCATTGCCCAATGGCCGGTGCCCGTGCTGCCCGGCGATGATGTGGCGTTGTTGGGCGCGCGCGTCTTGCGGACCGAGCACCGCCTGTTGCCGCTCTGCGTGTCGGCCGTGGCCATTGGTGCCATCGTGCTGGGCGATGACGGGCTGGTGCACGGCCACCTGGACATCCCGGTCTCGGTGCGCGCACCGGAGTGGCGGTTCGCGCTGACCGAGGAGACCGACGGTCCCACATCGGCCTTCATGCTGGACGTGGCACGGCTGTTTCCGCGCTGATCTCGCCCGGCCGCTGGCCGACGTGGTGAAAACCGTGGGCGACCGGGACAACGCCAGCGGACCGACGCTACCGGCTGCGACCCAGCAGCCGCGCGCTCCATCCCACGCCAAGCGTCAGGTCGGCCGCGGATTCCGTAAGCCCGGCGCCGGCACTCACATTGATCGAGCTCCCGCGTGACGTCTCTCGGCTGAGCGTCACGGTGACGGACGCCGGCGGCTGCGTGCCACTGAACATCCGCGTCGAGGCCGCGGCGCTCGACATCAGCGACCAGCCACGACCGATCGTCCCGCCTGCGGCGACTGCGTACATAACCACATCATTCAGCGGTAGGCTGGGCATATCACCCAATCGCCACCACGTAGCGCTGGTGGTCAGAAAGAGTGATCGCGCGCCCATGGTCACCGATGCCCCCGCGCCGACATCCCATGAGCCGGTGCCGACCCCTGATGCCACCGTTGCCAGCGGTGCTTTGGCCCAGGCCTCCAGAGACAGGGACCGGAACGTGCCGCCTCCTTCGAACACGGAGAAGGTGCCGCCGAACATCGGATCTGCCACGTGCACCGCGTAGTCATCGGTACCGCTCACGAGGCTCGAATCGGCCGTGGTGTCCGCCAACAGCATCCACCGGGCGTCCGGTGCCAGTCGTTGCGAGGCAACGGCGGGGACTGGCGCGCCCGCACGACGACGGCCGCGCCCGGCGATGACCTCACCGGGGCGGCGCTGCTGGACTACGAGCTGATCGGGACCGCCCGTGGGCACAGGCACCCCGGCCACCTGACTGACAACGGTACCGTTTTGTGACCAGACGGGCAGCGACCCGCTCACGGTGAGGCGGCCGGCACGCAACGCCAGCGTGTTGAGCCACGAGAAGGTGCGATACCGGTCAGCGAAGATGTACGTCCCCTCCGCATAGCCCAGTGAACCGAACCACGTGAGTTCCTGCGCCACCGCCGGGCGCGGCGCGCCACCGACCGCGAGCGCGAGCGAGACCGCGCCGACGACGCCCCGTGCCCCCCACCGATGCGGGCTCATTTGGACGGCTGCGTGACCTTGAGCCGCAGTTGCAGCTTCTCCATGATCTTCAGGCCGTCCTCCATCTGCGTGCCCATCGTCTGGACATGCAGACGCAGACGCTCCATGTCCTGCTGCATCTCCGCATCGCGCAACCGCAGCTGATCACGTTCCCGGTCACGCAGCTGCGTGGTGGTCCGCGCCAACTCCTGTGCGACCAGACCGAGCGACCGTCCCATGTCGCGGATGGCCTGATGTTCACGCAGCCGGTCCTGATCGCGCACACGTTCCATGTCGCGGGTCATGTCCTGCTCCAGCTGCTGCAAACGCTCACGGATACGCTGGGTTTTTTGCAGCGACTGGTCGAGTTGCTGCATCCGCTGCTGGTGCTGCTGCTGCTGCGCTTGCTGCTGCGCTTGCTGCTGTGCTTGCTGCTGTGCTTGCTGCTGCGCCCGCTGCGGCTGCGGTGGCTGCTGCCGCGCGCGGGCCGGTGGACCGCCCTGCGCCTGCAGCATGGTGCCGCCCAACACGAACGCACTGGTCAGGAAATGCCGAAAAAAGGTCGTCATCGTTGTGTACTCGATTGAGAGAGGCCGTCGGCATCGACGGCGCGGTTCATCGTGCACGCCGTGCGCGCGGAGCGCGCGCACGGGAGACACGGGCACTCATAGCTCAGGCTGGGAAGGGCGTGATCGCGTCGGTCGTACGGACTGGGCTTTCGGCGCTCCCGCCCTGATCACCCGGGTCGAGCTCATTCACCCCGGCGCCGCCGTCGAGCGTGTCGTTGCCGCCGCCGCCGAACAGGTGATCGTCGCCGTGCTCGCCGTGCAGCACATCGTTCGATACGTCACCGTACAGCCAGTCGTCCCCGTTGCCGCCGCTCAGGAAATCGGGCCCGGGTCCGCCAGAGAGGGTGTCATCCCCGTTCTCGCCGAACATGGCGTCGGGGCCGCCCCCACCGTACATGACATCCTGGCCGTTTCCGCCGTAGAGGGAATCGGGGCCGCCACCGCCGTAGATGGTGTCATTGCCGTTCCCGCCCCAGACCTTGTCGGGACCGCCGCCACCTTGGCCGGCCGCCCCACCTCCCTCGTCCGAGCCCGCGAGGGCATCTTCGCCGTGCCCGGCCTCATCCTCGGCATGGGCCGGATCGGCGCAGACCACGTCGTCGCCACTGTTCCCGGAGATGCTGTCGCGCTGCGGAGAGCCGACGATCACGTCCCGCCCGTTCGTACCGCTGATGACGTAGCCGGAGACCTCGTCATCGCCGCCGTCATCACCAGCCGCAATGAGATGGTCCTCGTCGCCGCGCACCGCTGGACGGATCGACGCGCCGATGGGAATCAACGCCGCTGGCATCGTCGCCCAAATCGTCGCGGTGTCGCCGTGGCAGATCGGCGGCACGCTCGGATCGGGCTCTTCGTGACCGTCGTCGCCGGCCATCGACAGCACCGACAAACGCGCGACCGGGCCGGCGATGGAACCCGGCTCGCCCTGGCACGCCGACAGCGCCAAAGCACCGACGGCGGCCATCATCAAATTGCGCGCGCGCCCGATCACGGCTTCCTCCCGCCGCCACCGCGCATCGTGCCGATTTCGATTTCTGCCGTCGACGAGTTGCCGTCGATCATCGCAAACGGTTCATCGCCTACCGACAGACCAGCAAACGTCGCACCCGACGCAGCATCCATCGAGAACGTGATACGCCACCAGCCGTCCTTCGCCACGCCCGCCGGCATCACGACCTTCTTGAAGTCCAGCACATAGCCGTAGACGAGCTTGCCACCGACGTTGATCTCGGCCGCGTAACCGCCCGGGCCATCGACGCCGTACGACTGATGGACCGCCTTGTCAAAGTAGGTATAGGTCACGGTGCCTCCCTTTGCACTCAGCTTCTGAATCGTCAGGCGCGCGCGATCACTGAAGACGGTCGGCGTGAACGCCGACGTGCTCGTCTCGTTGCCATCGTCGTAAATCCCCTGCTTCTCCGTCGGACTGCTGGGATTCACCGTCACATCCATCGGAAAGCCGAGGAGCGTATTCCCGTCGTTCGCGTTCATCACGTGCTCGACGCGCACGACCGACGTGGTGGAATACTTCACGCTGCGCAGATTGTCGCCCCAGTCCACGATCACCGGAGTGTTGCCATCGCCGCTGCGCGCTTCCCACTGCGCCTGCCAGACATTGGCGGTTTTCTGCCAGAACACGTTGACGCCCGTTGTGTATGCTTCCGACGTGTTGCCGGAGTACCAGAACGGCAGTGAATCCAAACCCGCAAGTTCAGCCAGCGCGGCCGAGTCGGTCGCAATCGGGCGGAGGCCAGTGTTGGCATATCGGGTCGGTCCGTCGCCGGCCACGCTGGCACCGGCTAAGCCACGCCCTTCGGCGAAGATGACCGGATACGACAGGTTGTTGCCGTAGCCGCCGTCCTCGCCACCGCCGCCGCCACCGGGACCACCCGGCGTGCCCTTGGCGGCCGCGGCCTCGAGATCGGCGCCATTCACGCCGACCGGTGCATCCGGTCGGCACGCTGTGATCATCGCCACCGCGATCAGCGCGGCCAGCTGCTGTACCACACGGTCTGTACGCATTACCACCTCTCCAACAGGAATTTTCTGAACAGCGCACTCATGGACCGGCAGTGTGCACGCGGCTCAGTTACCCGGCAGTCGGCGGCCCCCTCGCACGCCGTACGTACTCTGCCCGACGGATTCTCTCCGACAGCGCCCACGGTGAGACCGATGGTCACGCCGACCGACGCGCACGCCGCTTGGAAGTTCGGCCCCGCGTGCTCATCATTAGGCCATGCGCGCACTCCTCTCAGTTTCCGACAAGACCGGCCTCGGCCCGTTCGCCGCCCAGCTCGCCGCCCACGGCTTTGAGCTCATCTCCACCGGTGGCACGGCCAAGGTGCTCCGCGATGCCGGCTTAGCCGTCAAGGACGTCAGCGAGATCACCGGCTTCCCGGAAATGCTCGACGGACGCGTCAAGACGCTGCACCCGGTGGTACACGGCGGCCTGCTGGCGCGCCGCGACCTGCCGGAGCACATGGAGGCCATCAAGGCGCACGACATCGGCACGATCGATCTCGTGGTGGTGAACCTCTATCCCTTCCGTGAGACGGCGGCCAAGCCGAACGTGCATCCGGACGAGGTGATCGAGAACATCGACATCGGCGGCCCCTCGATGCTGCGCTCGGCCGCGAAAAACTTTGCCTCGGTCTGGGTGATCGTCGATCCCACCGACTATGCGCACGTGCTCGAGATCGTGCAGTCGGGCGGCGACGACCTCGCCTTCCGCACATTGCTGGCCGAAAAGGTGTACGCGCACACGAGCGGCTACGACGCCGCGATCGCGCAGTGGTTCGCGCAGCAGCGCGGCGAGCCGTTCCCCGACCGGTACCCGCTGGCCTTCGAGAAGCAGCAGACCCTGCGCTATGGCGAAAACCCGCAGCAGCGGGCGGCGTTCTACGTGGAGAAGCCGGACGCAGGACTGGGCGCGCTGGTACAGAAGGGCGGCAAGGAGCTCTCCTTCAACAACCTGCTCGATCTCGAGGGCGCGTTGCTCGCCATCGAACCGTTCGGCGACCAGCCGGCGTGTGCGATCATCAAGCACACCACGCCGTGCGGGCTGGCCACGGGCATCGATGCCCTGTCGGCCTACAAGAAGGCGCTGGCGTGTGATCCCGTCTCAGCGTTCGGCAGCGTGATCGCCTTCACGGTGCCGGTCGATGTGGCCGCGGCAGAAGCGATTTCCAGCCTGTTCGTGGAGTGCATCGTGGCGCCGTCGTTTGCCGACGAGGCCGTGGAGATTCTGGGTCGAAAGAAGAACCTGCGGGTGCTCGAAGGGCGCGCGAACTGGCCGAAGGGTGGCATGGACTACAAGCGCGTGCGTGGCGGACTGCTGGTGCAGGACCGCGCCCCGGCCCCGATGGAACCGGCCCAGTGGAACGTGGTGACCAAGCGCCAGCCCACGTCGGATGAGATGGTCGACCTGCACTTCGCCTGGAAGTCGGTGGCGAGTGTGAAGTCAAACGCCATCGTCCTCGTGCACGACGGTGCCACGATCGGTATCGGCGCCGGCCAGATGTCCCGCGTGGACGCCAGCTTCCTCGCCGTGCACAAGGCCACGAGCGTGGGGCACGTGACCGAGGGGTCGGCGTTGGGCTCCGACGCGTTCTTCCCGTTCCGTGACGGGATCGATCAGGCCGCGGCGGCTGGCGTGAAGGCGATTGTGCAGCCGGGTGGTTCGGTGCGCGACGCCGAGGTGATTGCCGCGGCCGACGAGCATGGCATTGCGATGGTGTTCACTGGGGAGCGCCTGTTCCGACACTAGGAACCCCGGTGCTTGTCGCTTCGTTCGCCCGCTATTCGCACGACACGGCTTTCCCCGCGCCTTTTCCTGTGCCCCTTTCACGCCTCATCATGCGCGCTCCCCGCCCCACGTTCCGCGTTCTTTGCGCCGCAACCGGCCTCCTCCTGTTGGCCGGCTGTGGCGACGACGTGCCCACTTTGCCCGTGACCGCGCCCCGCTTCACCTCCACCGTGGTGTTCGGTGCGAGCCTTGATGACACGGGCAACGTGTGCAATCTGAGTCCGGCCAGCTGCCCGCCGGCACCGTACTTCAATGGGCGCGTCTCCAACGGCCCGGTGTGGGTGGAGTTAGTCGCCGCGAAGTACGGCACCACCGTCACCCCGTCGCGCACCGGCGGCACAAACTATGCGCACTCAGGGGCGCGCACGGGACCCATCGCGGGTGCCACGCAGGGCGTGCCGAGCATGGTGCAGCAGGTTGAGGAGTATCTCGCCAAGACCACGACCAGCTCGCGTGCCAAGGTCCTGTTCGTGCTCAACGTGGCCACGGTGGGCAACGACATCAACGATGCGCTCACGCAGTCGTTCACCAACCCGCAGGCCCCGGCCACGATCCTCGGCGGCGCCGTAGTGAACACCGTGAACATGATTGGCCGCTTGTACGCCAACGGCGCGCAAAACATTCTGCTCGTGAACAGCGTCAACATTGGTCAGACGCCGCTGGTGCGCGCGCAAGGTGCTGCGGCGTCGGCGGGCGCCACGCAGCTTTCCGCGCAGTTCAATGCCGGGCTCAATGGCCAGTTGACGGCGCTCCGCGCCTCGATGCCGTTACTCAAACTCTACGTGCTCGACGCCGGCGCCCTGCATGCGGCGGTCCTTGCCAACCCGACCGGTTTGGGGTTCGCGAATGCCACGCTGCCCTGCCTGACCACGGCGCCGGCCGCGGTCTGCTCCACCCCGGACAGCTTCTTCTTCTGGGACGGATTCCATCCGACAGCGGCAGCCGGACGGTTGGTGTTCCAGCGCGCCGTTGAGGTCCTTGATGCCGGCATCTCCCCGCGCTAGGTCGCACAACGTGTTGACTGCGCGTCGGGCAGTGCCAACCCGTGTCACCGGCGGCCCAGCCGTCGTGGTTGTCGCGCTGCTCGCGCTGCTGAGTGCGGCACGGCCGCTGGTGGCCGTGCCGCTCGCCGCGCAGAGCAAGTCGGTGAAGGCGGCCGTGCCCCCGGCGGCCCCTGCCCCCGCGCTGGTGGGTGGCTGGAGTGGCACGGCCACCGTGCCGCTCCCCGACAGCACCCTCGTGGTGCCCGTGCTGTACACCTTCACGCAGTCCGGGAGCACCATTGCCGGTCAGGCGATGGTGCCCGGTCAGGGCACGGGTCCGATTTCCAACGTGGTGCGTACCGGCAAGCAGGTGCGATTTCGCGTCACGGCGCCGGAAGGCAAACTGCTCGAACACGACGGTGCCTTCGGCGCCGACGGCAGTATCGAGGGGATGGTGAATCTGGACAACCAGCCCATCGCCAAGTTCAAAATCATGCCGCGGAAGGCCCCGTCTACGCCCCCGAAGAAGTCGCCGACGGCGTGACCGGCGCTTCGACCCGAAGCGCCTGAAACGCCGCGTTCGACACCAGGCAGTACGCGGCGAAGTAGTAGAATCCGGTGCCGGCCACCGCGGACAGATTGGCGGTGCCCTTCCCGACCAGCAGCGCGATCAGCATGCCGACGGCGAACACGTCGGCCATCGACCATTTGCTCAGCGCCTGCACCACGGCGTACAGTCGGTAGGCCGTCGCACTCCCGCGCAGCAGCACGATCGGCACCAGCAGCGCCGCCTTCAGCAGCGGCACGAGCACGCTGAACAGGACGATCAGCCCGGCCACGAAGTCGTTCCCCGACGTGTGCAGGCTCCGGATGGCGCCGATCACGCTGCGGGTTTCGTTGGAGAGTTCACGGGTATTGCCGAACAGCTCCATCGTGGCGCGAATCGTCAGGGCCGGCTGCACGAGCCCCGGCCAGAGCAGCACCAGCGACACCAGCGCCAGGACGATCGCGAGTTTGTTACGTGACGTCATGGGCATGCGCTACGCCGCCAGCAGGGTGATCGCGCGCACGAGCGCGTCCAGCTCGGCCGTCGTGGTGAAGAGCTGCGGCGTGACGCGCACACCAGTCACGCCAGCGGTGTCGATCGCGACGGTGAAAATTTTGAAGCGGTCCATCAGCGCCGTGGCGAGATCGCCCGGCGTCATGCCATCGATCCCTACGTTCGCAATCGCACCGGTGCGCGCGGGATCACTGGGGGTGAACAGCCGCACGCGTGGCACGCCGCGGACTTTCGTGGTCCAGTACTGCTGCAGCCAGCGCAGGCGCGCCTCCTTCCGCTGAATGCCGATCTCGTCGTGAAACGTGATCGCGTCTTCAATGGCGAGATCGGTGTGCACCGGATGGGTGCCGGTGTGATTCAGCTTGGCGATGCTCTTCGCCGGCTGCCCTTCGTCGCCGTACATCGGCCACAGCGTCTCGATGGCGTCGCGACGCACGTACAAGAGGCCGGCGCCGAGCGGGGTGCCAAGCCATTTGTGCAAGCTGGCGCCGTAGTAGTCGCAGCCGAGGTCCGGAATCCGGAAGTCGAGCTGCGCGAAGGCGTGCGCCCCATCCACCATGACCGGTACGCCGCGCGCGTGCGCCATGTCGCAGATCTTCTTCACCGGCAGGACGTGGCCGGTGATGTTGATCATGTGACAGACCATCAGCAGCCGCGTGCGCGGCGTGATGGCGTTGGCGTACACCTGCACGACCTCGTCGTCACTGCGCGGATCCAGGGGCACGGTGACCGTGCGGTTCACGATGCCCCAGCGCCGGCCCATCAGCGCGAACTGGTCGAGCATGGCGCCGTAGTCGTGCACCGCCATCACCGCTTCGTCGCCGGCCTTCCAGTCGAAGCCGGAGACGACCGTGTCGAGCGACTCGGTGGTGTTGCGGGTGATGATCAGCTCCTCGGGGGAGCATCCCGCCATCGCCGCCAGACGGGCCTGCACCCGCGCCTTGTTGGTGCCCTGCACCGTGCGCATGTAGCGCGAGCTCTGGGCATTGACCGCCCGCACATGCCCGATGAACCGCTCCAGCACCGGCTCCGACTGCATGGAGTAGTAGCCGTGCTCGAGATGGATGTAGTCCGAGGGCACCCGGTACTGCGCGCGGATCGTGTCCCAGAAATCAGCCCGCCCGGCCAGCACCTCGGCCGGAAGCCGGGAGAAGGCGTGCAGGCTGGCCGGCGCGAAGAGCGCGCCCAGCGAGGCACCACCGAGGGTACGAAGGAAGTCCCGTTTGTGCATGCGCCGGGGGGTCGAGGTACCGGAAGGGGGCGGGGAGCGGTTGTGCCCCCCGTCGTTCGCTGCGAACTTACCTGATTGCAGCCGCTTCGGCCGCCCCCGGTCCGCAGCTCGCCCCACCTTTTGTCCCGTGTCATGACCGTCGCCGCTTCCGCCGCCGCGTCCCGGCCTGCCGCCAGCTCCACGGCCGGTGCGACCGAGCTCGACTACCGCCCGTCGTACCTCGCCGCCGGCATCGCCGGGCTGGTGGTCTTCCTGCTGTACCTCGTCACGCTTGCCCCGACGACGTCCATGTGGGACACCAGCGAGTACATCGCGGCCGCGTATGTGCTCGGTATTCCACACCCGCCGGGCAATCCGTTCTTCGTGCTGATCGGACGCGTGTTCGCGATCCTGCCGATCGCGCCCAGCGTCGCCATGCGCATCAACGTGCTCGCGGCGCTCTCCAGCGCGGTGTCGGCCGGCCTGTGGTTCCTGATCACCGAACGCGTCCTGGTGCAGTGGATGCCGCGTCGCTGGCAGCGCATCGCCGGCGGGGCGCTTGCGGCTTTGATCGGCGCCACCGCCTTCACCGTGTGGAATCAGTCGGTGGTGAACGAAAAGGTGTACACGGTGTCGCTGGTGGGCCTCGCGGTCATCTGCTGGCTCACGGTGCGCTGGTGCGATGATCCGGAAGGCCCCGTGGCCGACCGTCTGCTCGTGCTCGTCGCGTACCTGCTCGGGCTGGGCTACGCCAACCACATGGCCGGCATGCTCGCCGCGCCGGCGGTTGGACTGGCCGTGCTCATCCGCCGTCCGTCGTCGATCCTGCGCTGGAAGTTGCTGGTGGCGTGCGGCGCCGCGCTGGTCTTCGGCATGACGCCGTTCGCCACGCAGCCCATCCGCGCCGCCCACTTCCCCGCGATCAACGAAGGGGAGCCCACCGGCTGCGTGACCGAACTGAAGGCCGACTGCACCTTCTCGGCCCTCACGTACGACCGCTTCATGTACAACTTCAATCGCGGGCAGTACGGCAAGCCGGAGCTCGGCGAGCGCCAGGCGCCGCTCACCGCGCAGGTCGGCATGTACTGGCTGTACTTCAAGTGGCAGTGGCTGCGCGACGCGTATCAGGAAAACCCGGGGCTCCAGAACGGGCTCGCGGTGTTCTACTTCATTCTGTGCGTCCTCGGTGGCTGGATGCACTTCACGAAGGACCGGCGCAGCTTCTGGTTCTTCGGCCCGCTCATCGGCACGATGACCTTCGGGCTGATCTTCTATCTCAATTTCAAGTACGGCCACAGTCAGGCGCTTGACCTCGGCGACTCGGTGCCGCGTGAAGTCCGCGATCGTGACTACTTCTACTTGTGGAGCTTCTCGGCGCTGAGCGTGTGGGCGGCACTCGGCCTCGTGTATCTGTGGGAAACGGTGGCCAGCCTGTTCGGCGCCGACGAAGTGAAGCTGGGCCGCACCACGGTCGTCGAGCCGCGCACGCGCAGCTTCCTCATGGCCTCACCGCTGCTCGCGGTGGCGTTCATCCCGCTGTTCGGCAACTGGCAGCAGGCGTCGCGCTCCAACCAGACCGACACCACCGACTTCGCGCGCGACCTGCTCAACTCGGTCGAACCGTACGGCATCCTGATCACGGTCGGCGACAACGACACCTTCCCGCTCTGGTACGCGCAGGAAGTCGAGGGGATCCGCAAGGACGTGATCGTGGCCAACACGTCGCTGCTCAACACCGACTGGTACACGCGCCAGCTGATCCGGCGCCCGGTATATGAGTACGACGCGGCCAAGGGACCGGAGATCTATCGCAACCAGCAGTGGAAGAAGCCGGTGGGCTCACCGGTCAAAATGACGTTCGACGAAGCCGACGCGCTGCCGCTCGCCATCCAGACGCCGCCCAACGCGGCGTTCCAGAAGGGGGACATCATCGCGGCGCCGCGCACACCGCAGCTGATGCGCGCCGACCAGCTGGTGTACTTCATGATCCGTGACACGTACCCCGACCGGCCGATCTACTTCAGCCGCACCGCCGGCGGCTATCCGTACGAACTGGGGCTCGAGCGCTACGTCCTCACGCAGGGCATGGCCAAGAAGCTCGTGGACCGTCAGATCCTGCCGGGACGCGACACCGTCCTGGTGTCGGGCGAAGGCATGGTGGACGTGAAGCGCTCGTACGATCTGTGGACCAAGGTGTTCACCGCCACGAAGTCGCTGGCCGCCCGCGACGGGTGGGTAGACGACGCGTCGGTCGGCATCCCGGATCTCTACGTAATCAGCGGCGTCACACTGGCCGAAGCGCTGGCGCAGACCGGGCAGTCGGTACGCTCCGACTCCGTGTATCAGCAGTCGAAGGGCATTGCGACCGCGATGCGTCGCGCCGGCGTGTTCGGCTTCGATCGTCAGCCGTCGATGCCCGTGGCACCCGGTGGTGACGTGGGACCGCAGCAGCAGCTGCTCATGCCGACCGCACCGCCCGACTCGAAGTAGTCCACCGCAACCTGTCGAAGGCCGGGGATCAACGACCTGTTGATCCCCGTCTCGTTTCCCCTCTCAGGAGTCTGCCCGTGCGTCGCTCCCGTTTCGTGGTTGGGCTGTCCCTTGGCCTCTCACTGGCCGTCGTCACCGCGCCCGCGGCGCTGTCTGCCCTGCAGCCGCCGGCCACGCAACCGCCGCGTCCCCCCGCCGGATTCCGCGGTGGCACGCAGGTCAAGCCCGGCGAAGAATGCCCCGCCGGCATGACGGAGATCCGTCCCAACAACTGTCTCGCGCCGACGTCACCGCCGCCGAGCATCGTGGACTACCGACCCAAGTCCACACTGATCGTGCCGGCCGCCGGAATGAAGTGGAAAGCGAAGTTTCCGGTGATCGATTTCCACGGCCACCCGTCGGGGCTGCTCGGTAACGCCGAAGGCATTACGCGACTGGGCGCGTCGATGGACTCGGTGAACGTGCGCCTCATGATCGCGGCGGACAACGTGAGCGGCGACCGCCTCACGCGCACGATGGAGCTGGTGAACGGCTCGCCCGCCATGAAGGATCGCGTGCGGCTGTTCACCGGCGTGAACCTGAACGGCGTGGGTCCGGGGTGGGCGGCCAAGGCCGTCGCCCAGCTCGAAGCCGACGTGAAAGGCGGCGCGGTGGGGATCGGTGAAATCGGCAAGGGCTTCGGTCTGAGCACGAAGAAGGCCGACGGTACGCGCCTGCGACTCAACGACCCGGAGCTCGATCCCATCTGGGAGGCGGCCGCGCGACTCAAGCTGCCGGTGTTCATTCACACCGCGGATCCGCAGGAGTTCTTCCGCAACGTCGACAACACCAACGAACGGTGGCTCGAGCTCACGCTCTTCCCCGAGCGGCTGTATCCGCAGGACAAGTATCCAAGCTTCAACCAGCTCATGGCCGAGCGCGACAGCCTGTTCCGTCGTCATCCGAAAACAACGTTCGTGGCCGCACACCTGGGATGGCACGCCAACGATCTCGGCCGACTGGGGCGCATGTTCGACCAGATGCCGAACGTCCTCGCCGAAGTGGGCGCGGTGCTGTACGACATCGGTCGCCAGCCCCGCAGCGCGCACGACTTCTTCATC
>JARIEV010000060.1 GCA_031127225.1 Gemmatimonadota bacterium
CGATACATCGAGACGTGGTACAACCGGAAGCGACGGCACTCGACCTTGGGGTACGTCAGTCCGGCGGAGTACGAAGCGCAGGTACTGAAGGCCGCGTAGTTCCTTTCAATTACGCGTCCACTTTATCGGGGTAAGTCCAGTCCGACCACCGGGTGCCGCTGCACTTATCTTTGCAGACAAGGCTCAGCGCGGTCGCGACCTCGCTGGGGAGGCCGACAGGGACAATGAGTGTCGTGGGCCGCTGGTAGCCGCCCTGCGCCAGAAGTGACACGGGACTGGCCGTTGCGGCGATTGTGGCGAGCAGGGTGACCCGCAGGCATTTCGAGATGGGAATCAACTTCACGATTTCTCCGAAGGAATGTGTGGAGCGGGATTGTGCCGAACCGCCGTCCGAGCCGAAGGAGCAGCGGCGACCTCGGCTATGTTCGTCCATCGCTGTCAACACGGCGTCAATCGTTGCGGCTGTGCGTGGTCGGCGTCGCGTGGCGACTCATCGAGACGCGTCAATTGCGCGTTACACGGCCGCTGAAATCCGGACGCTCCCGGGTCCACCGGTGGCAGAGTCTTCGGCGGTGGTGGGTGTGCGACACCGCCGTGACGTCTCTCCGGCGTTGCCCAGCCGGATCGTTCACGCGGTTTTGCCGCTACGCGATCCGCGTCGCCCTGCTCAAGCGAGGCGGAGAACGTCGGACGCGCTGTGCCGACCACCTTCGCTCACTTCGCGCCGGGATGGATTTACGGTCGTTTGACGGGCGCCCTGTACCATGGTCGCGGACCACACCACCTCCCGCACCGGTTCACGCCAATCCCATGGGTACCCGAATGTCTGTACGATCTGCCGCATTCGCCCGCGCCGTCCTGACGGCGGAATTGGCTACTACACGTACTTCATCCTCCGGCAGTCCTTCGACCTGACCGGCTACGACCCTGCAACCGCCAATCTGCAGTTCCGGTGGGCCTGTGACGACGACAATGTCTACCGGCAAGCAGTGGGCTGGACACCGCAATTCACACTGAACGGTGGCGCGCTGCAAGGCACCGGCACATGCGGCTCCTATGCGCTGGGTGATGTCGTGACGCTGACCACCGGGTTCGTGAACGGGGTGAACGTCATGGACTTCTACGTTCAGGGAAATGGCCTGTACGACGGCTTTGGCCTGAAAACCGAAAGCTTCACGGCATCGCTGGCGACCTCCGTTCCCGAACCGTCCACCGCGCTGCTCCTCGGCGCCGGTCTCCTTGGCGTGGGGCTCGCGGCGCGCCGGCGCCAACGGGCGGCGTAGCGGGGCCGGATTACGCTGGCACAGAAGGGTGCGGCGGCGATAACGCCGCCGCACTCCCTGCGCCGACTGCTAAGGCGCCTTCACCGAGTCCGCCACCACGAAGATCGCCACCGCACGTCCCTTTCGCTGTGATCCCACGCCGAACACCGCGCCGGCGATCTTCGCACCGGCGCTGGCCTCGGTGATGGCGTCGAGAATCACGCCGTTCGCCCCCAGCGCCCCGGCCTTCTTACGCATGGACTCGAGCATCTTCCGTTCGTCCGTCCACGAGGACTCCCCCGAGGCATTCAACAGGGCCACCTCGGTGAACTTGCCGGTCACCTGCGCGGCGGAGCGATAGATCCGGACCTGCGCGGCATCAACGGGTGGCCGACCTTGCGGTGTGGGGTCGAGTACGGTGGCATTGGTGGACACACAGGCGGTCGTCGCGAACAGCAGCGCCAGCACGGACGCACGCGTCATCAGGAATCGCATCGCAGCTCCATTGGAGGGGTGAACCTCCAGGCTACGCTCCCCTCTGTCAATGCGGACATCTGGCGGATGTCGCTGCGTCATTCGACGCCGCAGGCGCGGCGCGCAATCGCCCGCACGCGACACACCGTCAGCGGAAATACATCCGGCCACCAAGATTGAATCGCGACGACCAGACGGACTCGCCACGGTAGTCCGGGACGGACGCGCCGTTCACCGTGGCGTCGGTGAATGTGCCGTGCGAGAAGAGCAGGGCGGCGTCGAGTGCGATGCGGCGATCGAGGAAGTGCTGAATGCCGCCGCCGAACGTGGCGGCGTTGCCGGTGAATGCGCGCTCGTTCGTGTACGCCGCCTGGTTCCAGACGCGTCCTGAGAAGGCACCTTCCACGTAGGGCACGGTTGCGGATGTACCGTCGGCCAACGAGAAGCGCAGGCCGACGTCAGTGTGAACCACGGCGTAGTCCATCAGCCTCGCGCTGAACGTGGCCACATCGTAGGCGAGAAAGAACGCGACCGTCTGGTTCACACCGTAGGAGAGTCGGAGTCCAACGCCGCCGCCCTTGTCGGGAACGCTCTCGGGCGATCGAATGGCCGATGTATTGAGATGCATCCCGACCGACAACCCGCTCGTGTTTGACGTTGCCGAACGGTCGAGCGGCTGCGCACTCGCACTCGCGGCCATCGTCATGGCCAGCGCAGTACCTGACAGCATTCCCAACGCCCTTCGATGCATGCACGGCCTCCGGAGCGGGTGTGCCGCATGATGCAGAGTGGGGCCGACGCTCGCAATCTCCCGCGCCATCGCGCCGTACACGTCGTGGGATGGCGCGCGGGGTGTCGTACGTTGATCTCGTGGCACCGCTACGGTTGTGGGTGCGGCGCCTAGGGCCTCCAGGTGACGTTGCCCAGCTGTCGCACCAGGCGATCCTTCGAGACGGAGCGCAGCTCCTCGCACTTGATGTAGCTGTCGACGGTCAATCCGGCTTCGCCCGCTGGTACCAGGACATGCGTGGGGATGCGCCCGCGCCGTCCCACGCCAGGCGTTCCGACTGCTCTTCGCGCCATGCCGTGCCGTCCCGCTTGACCGCCGCGAACGCGGCATTGATCTCGTCAAGCATCCGGTCGCGATGGAACGTCTGCAACGCTTCGTGAATGATTTCCTGATGCTGCTTCCCGGTGCTGGCGGCCAGCTCCTGCAAGAGCGCATGGTCGCTGTCGAGAATTCGCGTCTGTGCCATGATGACTCCTCCGTTGTTGTCACATTGGAGACGGCATGGCTCCGTTCGGCTTCGCGGCGAGGAGCGTGCTCATGGGGATGAACATGGGCTGTCGCGTATCGTCCGCCGGCCGGGTAGGCTCTGCCGGCACCTCGACGAAGCCCAGCTGTGCGTAGAAGCGCGTGCTGTCCTCGTCCAACGAGTCCAAGCCGACACCCATGGCACCGATGCTCTCAGCAGCGTCCAAACACCGACGTAGCGCGTCGGCCATGAGCCGCTTCCCGAGTCCCTGCCCTTGGCGAGCCTGCGTGACCGCGAAGTAGCCGATGGAGAAGAGGGGCATCGGATATTTCGGGAGGGAGCTTGGCAGGGCACCTTGAAGGCGGTCACGCTCCCACGACGATGCCGAGAGGCTGTAAGAGCCGAGGATGACCCCGGGCGCCGCGAGGTCCTCGAGTACGAACACCTTCGCGACCCCCTTCTGATGGTGGTCCCATGCCCGCTTCGTGAAATACGCGTCAAGGGCGGGCTTCCCGCAGGAGAGCCCGCCCTTGGCGTCAGCCTGATTCATCGGTCGGATTTGCATTCGCGGACGTTGGAGTCGTGCCAAGCAGCGGGACACACAGTGCGGCGGCTCGCGCCACGGCCCTATCGGGCGTACGCCTCTGCCATGAGTTGGCGGAGTGCCGGAGTGGGCTCCGGCGGAGACTCGATCAACTGCATCACACGGTCGAACGCCGCGCCGTGCAGGACGCGCGGGGCGTTCGGCGCGTCCACGTGCTCATGTCGAGCGGCCTCGAGCAACGGGCTTGAGAACTCTCGAACGCCGTCCACGTGCTTGTTCGGGTCGATGCTCCCGATCCGGCGCCCATCCTGTACTTCCCGGACACACCAGTCGAGCACGTCGAGCGCACCTCGGAACAGGTCCGCGTTGCCCGTGCCAAGGGTGTTCATCAGCCGTTGCGCCCGGTGCACGCTGGAAATATCTGTCAGTGTCGCATCGAGGCGCGGTGCGGTTGCGGTGCGTCCCATGGTCGGCTCCGTTGGAGAGAAAAGCGTCTGGAGAAACGTAAGTTTTACGGTACTTGTTTGCAAGTTCACCGGTACTCTACTGGCACTTTCACGTTCTATGGGCCCAATATCGTCCCACGATTCGTTGATATGGTTCAATTTCGCGGTTTTTGTAACACATCCGTCCGCTTGCCTCCATGCTGCCTTCCACGAAGGAGAGAAAACGGAGCGCTGGTGTAAATAGATGGCTAATTATGCTCAAGTTTGACATATCCTGCTATCTGCAGTAGCATGGATAATCACCCGAAAAGGAGCCGCCATGAACGTGTCGCTGACCCCCGAACTGGAACGGCTTGTCGAAGGCAAGGTCAGGGAAGGCCTCTACAGTACGGCGAGCGAGGTGGTCCGCGAGGCGTTGCGTTGCATGCGTGAGCGCGACGAAGAACGCTTGGTGAAGTTGGAGGCGATCCGGCAAGCGGTCGCGGTCGGCCTCGCGCAGGTGGACGAAGGCCAGGGCGTGCCTGGGCCGCAGGCGTTTGCACGTATCCGGAGTAGCGTACGACAGGCGGAGAGCGGACGCTGAGCGAGTTCGTCCTTTCTGCGGCCGCCATTCTCGATCTCACAAATGCCATGAGCGCGGAAAAGTCACCGCGGTCCGCCGCGCGGCTGCGCGCCCTGATCGAATGCGAGCGGCGAGCCGTGGGTATGGTCAGCCGCCGCCCACCCGCCCGCTGTTTGTGCTATTCGTCGGTGACGCCTGCCAGCAACACCCCACAATACCAGCACTTGACTGACAATAAACGGGGGGTTTATTGTCTGTAAACTGACTATATGAGGGGAGTTGTGACACGATACGATGGGCAGATTCGCCAGTTGAACCCGTGGTGGCGTGGCTCGACCGCGATCGCGGATGACGTCCATCTGCGCCAGCGCGCTGAAGCGCGCTTCAGCTGGATCCCGCCGGCACTTGAGGCCATCCCCCTCGTGCCGGGCAGTACGCATACCCTGCGCGGCCCGCGACAGGTCGGCAAGACCACGACGCTCAAGACGCTCCTCGCCCGCGTGCTCGAACGCGGGGAGCGCCGCGTCCTCTACTACTCGTTCGACCTGCAGCGCGAGAGCCAGAGCATCGTCGAGGTGGTACTACGCGCAAAGGAACTCCACCCGGATCCCAGTGGTCCATGGTACCTGTTCCTCGACGAGGTGACCTCGATCCCCGACTGGCAGATGGGCGTCAAGTACCTCTGGGATCAGGGAACGACCCGAGACGATCTGGTCGTCTGTACGGGCTCGTCCGCACGGCAGATGGGTGCTGAACAGCTCCCAGGGCGACGGGGCGACGGACGCGACTTTGTGCAGTTGCCCTTGTCGTTTCGCGCCTTCTGTCGCGACGCCCTCCAGCTGCCGCTCCCGAGTGAAACGCTGGAGGTGACGGATATCCCGACGACCGACGGGGCACGACTGATCCGTGAGTACAACTTGTTGGCCACGGAGCTCGACGATGCCGTCGCCCGTTTTCTCGAGGTGGGAGGATTCCCGGCGGCTGTGCAGGACGCCTTTGCAGGCGCCGCGCCTGACTCCGGGCCCGGACCGACCGGTGCCGGGCTTGGACCGGTGCGAGAGCAGACGGTTCGCATGCTGTGGGACATCATCGCCGGCGACATCCAACAGGCTGGCCGCGACAAGCACTCGGCGCTCAAACTCCTCGAGCGCGTTGGAGTCAGTCTTGGCGCAGGCGTCGCGTGGGATTCGCTGCGCGAGGACATGGACGTCGGCAGCCACAACACGGCCAAGGCGTACACGCACCTGTTGTCCGAAGCCTTCATGCTCCTCACGGTGTTTTACCGCGATGCGCACGGCAGCTTCGCGCCGGATCGCCAACGGAAGCTGTACTACATCGATCCCTTGGTGGCGCGCATCGCACCAACCTTGGTCCCGGGTGCGCGACGCCACAACGCCGACGGGTTGATCGAGAACCTGGTGGCCGTTGCCCTGTATCGGTCGGCTGCGGAGGCTCTTACGCTGGCCGATCCATTGCCCGGCGCGATTGGCTATTGGAAGTCGGCGGACAATCGAGAGATCGACTTCCTTGTTTCGCCGCCTATGGGGGGACGCGGCACCCACTTCCCCGTGGAGGTCAAGGGAGACTCCGTCAAGACGATCAGCGGCGCTCGACTGTCGATTGCACGGACCTTTGGCCGGGGGGTCGTCGTGACACGGAAGCGGTTCGACTGGACGCATGACGTTCCGGCCGTCCCGCTGGGCGTATTTCTCGCCGCGCTCGGAGACCGTCCCCAGCGAATGACGGGATCGCTCTGACGTCAGGGTCCGTCCTCGCCGAGACTTCTCGCGAGGCGACCTCGTACGCGCGTCGGTGCGCATGTTGACGAACGACGGCATTTTATCCATGTTAATGTTCGTCAACATTATACCGAAGTGACGAACAACCACACGCCTCCCATGACCAAGCCCATCAACCCCGCCGTGGTCGGCGCACTCGTACGCGAGGGCCGGGAAGCCGCCGGCCTGACACAAACCCAGCTGGCCGAGCGCATCGGTGCCAGCCGGTTTTGGGTCGCGGCGTTCGAGAAAGGAAAGCCAAGCGTGGAGCTGGGCCTCGCCCTCAAGGCCATTCAGGCGCTTGGGTTGGTGATCAGCATTGCGCCCTCGCATACGCCATCGGTCGGGACTCCGAGCGCGCGTGCGACACCGCCTGACACGCGGAGCGCGCATTCATTCACGGACGGAATCACCCTCGACCGCGTGATCGCGCACGCGACGCTCACCCATGCGGCACCGTCGCATGTTGTTGGCTGGCCCGGGGGCTCCGTGACGGGTCGTGTGCCAACGCCCAAACCGACACGGCGAACACCGTGACGACCGTTGGCATCATGTCGGTCTCCCATGCCTGAGAGCCGTCATCTCACCGCATCGTCACGTCCCGTGCTCGCCGTGCTGCTGCACGGAACGCTGGCCGGTCACGTATACCGGTCGGCCAGCCGGCGGCTCGTTTTTGCGTACGAGCCCGCGTGGCGTACACAACCCGGCACGTTTCCCTTGTCGCTGTCCCTACCATTGCGCGCCGAGGAGCACGGCCACGCCGCCACGTCGGCGTTCCTGTGGGGTCTGCTCCCCGACGACCCGCGCGTCATCAACTTCTGGGCGCGGCAGCACGGGATCTCACGCACGGACGTCACCGCACTGCTGGCACGCGTGGGCGAAGACTGCGCCGGCGCGGTGCAAGTCGTCCCGCCAGACCGCGTACACGACACGCACGGCGCAACCACCGAGGCCGATCAGCAACGGTCGGTGGAATGGCTCTCTCGTGCCGACATCGCCCAACTGCTCACCGCGCTCCGGCACAACCCGGGCGTCGGACGAGCACGCCTGCTTGCAACTCGCGCGCGAACTCGGTCTTCCTGCGGCACGGTCCTCCGTGCAGCACTTTGAAACGGAGACCGCCATCGTGGTCGAACGCTTCGACCGCGTCCGCACCAACGGGGTCGTCTCTCGCGTGCATCAGGAAGACATGTGCCAGGCGCTCGCGATCCAGCCCACGCGCAAGTACGAATCCGATGGGGGCCCCGGCGTGACCGATGTGGCGACCATCCTCGCGCGTCATTCGGCGAATGCGATGTTGGATCTCGCCCGATTTGTGGAAGCCAACGTGCTGAGCTGGCTCATTGCCGCACCGGATGCCCACGCCAAGAACTACGGCCTGTTGCACGCCGGGTTGATGCCATCACCGGTCGTCATTGGCGCGCGGTCGCCCGCGCGGTGGGTCTTCCGCCTCACGCGCTCGTAGACCGCATCGCCGAACTTGGAGAGCAGGTGCCGGCCGCGATCGATCGGGTGATCGCACAACACGACGCGGATGCGGCTGTTCGCGAGATCGTCTCCGGTATGATGGATGCGATCGGCGCGCATGTGACCCGTTGTCTCAGGCAGCTGTAGCGGCCGCTCGGTGGTGAGGCTGTTGTTCCGGGCTGAGCAAAACCACCCTACCGCGGATCGACGCGGATGTTCGCGGATGGATAACACCGACACGGACCCTCCCCGACACTCGCGTTCCCCCGTCGTGGGCTGCATTGTGCGGGATACCCGCTTGGTCTTCGTGATCGGCACCATGATCACGAGCTCCGCCTGCTCTTCGCGCCATGCCATGCCGTCCCAGGCCGCCGTGGAGGAGGGGTGGATCCACAACGAGTCCCACGCCGAAACGGCGAATACCGTGACGACCGTGAATGATTACGGCTGTGGAACGTGTGTGATCGGCAAGTGCAGGCCGACGTCCGGCAAAAGCGCGGTCAGCACCCAGGCGCGGTAAAAGGGGTCATCAAAGGCCACCACACGGTCGTCGCGAAGAACGATGGCACGATCCGTCAGTGCGTCGAGCGCCTTTGTGATGCTGCTGGCCTCCGGCAATCCGTACTTCCGTCGAATTTCCTTGCGGGCCAATCCGGTGCCCTCGGCTGCGACGGCACGAAGAATGTTCTGCTGCACTGTCGTGAGTTGCTTCCAGTCGGCCTCGTACGTTGTCTTTCGTTGACGGACGACCGCGTGCATGGCCTTGGCGATCAGGACCTCGTTTACGGCGCCGGTAGGCCGTGCGAGTTCGGCAACCGTTTCTGCCAGCGTCCGGACATCGCGAGTGCGTGGCCCGGCGAGGGTGATGATCGCGGTACCGGCGTCCGAAGCGGCAATTCCCATGGCGGCGAATTGTTCAACAATCCATTCGGCGAAGTGCTGCGTGGGGATCGGGCCGATATCATACCGGCGACCAAGATTGTGCAGCGCTCCACCGTCCTCCGCATGCAGGCGGTCGATCAAGCGCCGGTCTGATCCTGCAAAGACGTAGGTCACGTGGCGATGAAGCTGGATCGCCGCTCGGACTTGACGCATGGCGCTCACCTTCGCGCCGGCGCGCCCCGTCTGCCCATTTGCGCGAGCTTGCGCGGAACTCGCGGCCTGTGCAGGCTGGTCGCCCCCCAGCCGCTCGATCTCCTGAAATTCGTCCAGAATCACCCCGAGGTGAGTCTTGTGGCGCTTCGCCAGTTCCTCGAGCATATCGAGCGCGTCGACGAGCCGTTGCCGCTGAGCGGCCATTGGGGCGTCGCGAAAGGACACCTTAGGGACCGGCACGAGCGTGCCGCCCGCCGCCTCCGATACTTCAAAGCTCAGCTGAAGGCGCTTCCCTGTCTCAACGAGGAAATCGGTCCACGTTCGTCCGAGCACGGCGGCGGCCGCCGCCGCCAGCCTCGTGACCATGTCCTCAATGGTGGACGCGGTCCACAGGTCGACGTACACCACGGGAGTCCCGGCCGCGACGAGTGCGTCGCGCACCGCGATAAGCACCGATGTCTTTCCCATGCGGCGTAGCCCGGTCACGACCATGTGCCCACGTGGCGTATTCAGACTGCGCGCGATCTCTTCGCGCTCGAGGTCGCGATCTGTGAAGTCTTCGCCAAGGACGGCCACGCCGCCGCCTGCGAAGCGATTCACCGCGATCATCGAGTTCATCCGAGCAGGTGTCTTCATCTTCGCAGGCCTATTTAAGACGCAATTAACGGGCGAATATAGGCCCGTAAATACGGGCGCTTATGGGAAGGGAGTATAGCGGCCCTCGTCCCGATCCGCGTGATACGCGTACCCGCTGCAAGAGGCCACTTCGTTGGCCGCTGCACTCGCCGACCAACATCGGCGATGTCGATAGGTACCGAAAATATACCGAACCTTTTAAGGCCGCACCAGTTGCTGTCGGCGCATTTCGTGCCACGGCAATGGGGCAGCAGGCAGTTGCCCGAGCCCCCCGCTACTCGCGTTCCCCCGTCGCCGGCTGCATTGTGCGGGATCCCCGCTCCCCCCGTACGTGGCCGATCCCTTCACGATGATGCGCGCCGTTCAGGCAGAGCGATGGGAAGAGGCGCTCGGTGCGTTGGAGCGTGGCGCCACGTTGCAGCACATCACCGCTCGGTTCACCACGTGGACGCGACTGGTGCCGCCGAGACCGCGTGCCCTCGTTCGGTTGCTGACGCGCATCGCCCGTCGGATTGAGCGGATGAGCGGCGGATGAGCGGCGGGATTTGCACGCCAACACAGAGTGGCCACGCCGCAGAAACGCATCGTCGACGCCTGGGTTGAGCGCGACGTGTCGAGATTTGCTAAATGCCTAAAACGCCCGTATAATACATTGTAAATACTATAAACGCCCGTTTTTAACCCCCAATTGGCCGTTATGTCGCCAAAAATCCCTGCGCCATTTCCGGAGGTGTTTCTCTCGGACCTCTCCACGACAAAGCGCGTGACACGCGCGCTCGATCGCGGGGAGATCCGCAAAATTGGGCCACGGCTCTACACCACGCTGGTCGACCGGGACGCCGCCGATGTGGTGCGTCAGCACTGGTCGCGGATTGCCGGCTTGTACTTCCCGCAGGCCGTGATCGGCTTTCGGACGGTGCTGGACGGCGGACCCGCCAAAGCGGACGGGGCGATCTTTCTCACGGCGGCCGGTGCCGATGATATCGACCTGCCAGGTCACCGGCTCCGCGTCGTCGCCGGTGCGGGTCCGACGGAGGGCGACATGCCCTATCCGGGGAACGTCTACTGGGCGTCCACGGCGCGTGCGCTTCTCGAGGCGGCTCGCCCCTCACGTGCGCGCCGCGGCACGGCGCGCGGCTATCGGCGCGACGAACTCAAGGCGTGGCTCGAGCGCCACCTCCAGCTTGGCGGGGAGGATGAGTTGAATCGGCTGCGCGATCAGATGCGCGACCTCACGCACGCGACCGGCACCCCAGCGACTCTGAACGCTGCCGCCGAGTGGGCGCTCCTGGACGGCCTGATCGGTGCCCTGCTTGGCACGCGCACCACTCACACGTTCACGGCACCGACCGCCCGTGCACGCCTCGCTGGACGACCGTACGACCAACACCGGGTCGACCAAATTCGGGCGCTGCACGCGACGCTGAGCAGGCGCACGTTTCCCGAGATCCCTGACCCGGCCTCGGCCGGGCGTGCCGCCGATCACTTGGCCTTCTTTGACGCGTACTTCTCGAACGACATCGAGGGCACGACGTTCGAGGTCGACGAGGCGCGCGCGATGATTTTCGAGGGCAAAGAAGTACCCGGGCGGCCCGCCGACGCGCACGATATCCACGCGACGTACGAACTCGTGCGTGACCCGACGTTCATGCGGGCCGGCTCACGGCGGTGGACGACCGCCGACGCGTTCATTGCGCGCCTCAAGCAGGCAAACGCCGCCGTCATGCGCGGCCGGCCGGCGAAGCGACCAGGCAAGATCAAGGAGCAGGTCAACAAGGCGGGCAACACGACGTTCGTCGAACCGACCTTGGTGCTGGGAACGCTCCACGAATGCTATCCCTACGTGCACGCGCTCGCCGACCCCTTTGCCCGGGCTCTCGCGCTGATGTTCATGATCACCGAGGTGCACCCGTTTGCGGATGGCAACGGCCGGTGCGCCCGCGCGTTCATGAATGCTGAGTTGGTGGCCGCAGGATGCTGTCGCATTGTGATCCCCACCGTCTTTCGTGAGGACTACATCGGCGCGCTCCGCGCGCTCACGCGCCAAGGCGAACCGGCGCCCTTGCTGAAGGTGCTCGGCTATGCCCAGCGGTTCACCAGCGAGATCCGTTACGAGGATCTGCACACGGCCATCGCGCTGATGACGCAATGTCATGCCTTCGAGGACGATGACAACGAGCAGGACCGTCGCTTGCGCCTGCCGTCCTCGCTCACCGTATCGTCATCGTAGCGCGCCGCGAATGGAGCCGTGCACCGGAACGCTACGGCTCCAACCGGACGAGCGCCTCGATCATGGCGGTCGCGGCGTCGGGTCTCTGATCCTCAGGTACAGAACGAAGCGCCCTCACCACGCGCGTGACGGGATCTGAGCTGCTCCCCGCTCCCGTCCCGAGTATGTCCTCTGCTAACGGTCGATAAGCGACTGGACCCGCCGCGAATACCGCAGGCGAACGCGAGATCGTACGGAGTGCGTCTGCGAGCTTCGGGGCCATCCAGGCAAGACTTACCAGGATGTGCTCGTGTTTACCGAGGTAGTCGCGATCCCAGATTGGGTCATGGTGTGCGACCCGATTGCGAAACTCGCGGATCAGGTCGAATTGGTGGAAGATCGCCGACGCGGTCGTTATTTCGGCTGGGCGATATCGGAACGCCTGTTTGAGCCCGACGGGCCACAGGCGCGGTCCTTCCGCGCGCGTGTCCGCGTAGGCATGGCGACACAGTGCCACCCAAAATCCCAGGTCGAGCTTTGCAATCAAGTGTCCTTCGGTGTGCGTACGACGATCGTTGCCGAGCTCACTCTTGGCGCGGTCGAGTTTTCGCTTCTCGTTCGCCAGCAGCATCGTGGGCTCCACATCGAGCCATGACGGGAATGTGCCCGACAAAAATGCCGGGGCGTTGGCCCGCGCTGCCGCGTTTGCGGCCGCGATTCGCGCGGGGACGATCTTCCCCGCAGTCCGCACCACCTCGTTTCGAAGGGTCACCTCAAACGCGTGGAGCAGCGGCGCTACGGCATCGGCCAGTGCCAAGTTCCAGATATAGCGTGCCAAGCCGTGTGTGACGTCGCGATCAGCCGGTAGTCGGTATGCCTGCAGGCGCTCGGCAGAGAGCGCACGCTCCAGGCCGGCAATACTGATGAGCGCCTGCGGCGTAGACGCGGTAGACGGGATTGGTATCACTGGGATTTCGGCAAAGCTCGAGGAGGGGTACCCTCGAGTGGACGTTCACGCGAGCTCGGGGAATACGTCAATTGTGGGAATGGTGCTCCCTGCGGTGATGACGGGCTTGCAGGCCAACGCCGACGCCTGTAACGTTCCTTCGTTATTCCTCGGTCACGGTGCCAATCGCGCAGGAGCCTGCGGGCTGCGAGAGGTGTTGTCGAGGTACGGAGCCCCTCCAGTCGCTGACTGGTGGGGCTCTTGTCGTTTGGATCGTACCGTGCGCGCATGGTCGTCGGTCGCAGTCGCCGACAGACGGGATCGGGCAACATCGACAATCTCGATTGCTACCGAAAATATACCGAAACTGTAAAGGCCGCGCCAGTTGCCGTCGGCGCATTTCGTGCCACGGGAATTGGGCAGCAGACTGCTGCCCGAGCCCCCGCGACTCTCGCGTTCCCCCGTCGTCGGCTGCATTGTGCGGCATCCCCGCTCCCACCACGACCCACTCGTCCCCACCCATGTCCTCCCCCATCCGGCGCTCGACGGCCCTCGCCGCCGTCGCTACCGCCCTCGGGCTCGCCGCGGCCACACAGGCGCAAGCTCAACGGCAAACCACCTTCCCCACCGACAACCCGGCCATCAAGCGCATCTGGCAGATCGGCATGGACTCGTCCCGCGTGGAAGCCCTCGGCCAGGCACTGCTCGACTCGATCGGTCCGCGCTTAACCGGTAGCCCCGGCATGCTCGCAGCCAGCGACTGGGCCATCGCGCAGTACAAGTCGTGGGGCATCGAGGCCAAGCGCGAGAACTATGGCACGTGGCGCGGATGGCGGCGTGGGGTGTCGCACATCGACTTGGTGGCGCCGCGTACGCGCTCGCTGGAAGGCACGATGTTGGCCTGGAGCCCGGGCACGAAGGGGAAGCCGGTGAAAGCCGAGGCGATCGTCCTCCCCAAGTTCAAGGACAGCACGGAGTTCGTGGCGTGGCTGCCGAAGGCGCGTGGCAAGATCGTGATGCTGTCGCCGTCGTTCCCGACCTGCCGCCCCAGTGAAGATTGGGTGCGCTTCGCCACGCCCGAATCAAAGGCGCGCATGGATACGCTGGTCACGCAGACGAGCCAAGACTGGGCCGTGATGACGGGCGCCAATGGCCGCCCCGACAGCACGAAGCTCTATCGCGGCACGGGCTATGGCATGGGGCTCGGCACGGGCACGCTGGGCATGCGTCTCGAGAAGGCGGGCGTGGTGGGGATGATCACGTCACGCAACAAGCTCTCGGGTTTCGCGAATCCGTTCGCCGCGCAGAACGCGGGCGGCGGTGGTGGTCGTGGTGGTGCGGGTGGCCCCGGCGGTCAACGTCCGGCGGGGGCGAGTGATCGTGGTGGTGGACCGGCGCAAAGCCTCGCGGCGGCCGCAGCAGGACGCGGTGGTTTCGGCGGTGGTGGTGCGGGTGGCGCCGGTGGTTGGGGCGTGATCGAGGTGTTCGAGACGTACAACACGATCGCGCCGGCCGTCGGTCTTAGCTGCGAGGATTATTCGCTGGTGTATCGGTTGGCCGAGAACAAGCAGAAGCCGATGGTGACGCTCGATCTCGACGCGGCACTGCTCGGCGAACAGCCGGCGTTCAACACGATCGCGATGATCAAGGGCAGCGAGAAGCCCGATGAATACGTGATGCTGTCGGCGCACTTCGATTCGTGGGACGGCTCCAGCGGTGCCACCGACAACGGCACGGGCACGCTGATGGCGATGGAAGCGATGCGCATTTTGAAGAAGGCGTATCCGAATCCGAAGCGCACGATCATGGTGGGTCACTGGGCCAGCGAAGAGCAGGGACTCAACGGCTCCACCGCGTTCACGGAAGATCATCCGGAAGTGATAAAGGGGCTGCAGGGGCTCTTCAATCAGGACAACGGCACGGGACGCGTGCAGACGCTGTCGAGCTCGGGACTCACCGACATCGGCCGTCATTTGAAGCAGTGGTACACGCAGCTGCCGGGCTTCTTCACCGACAGCCTGAGCGCGAACGTGGTGTCGTGGAGCTTCAACGACGTGCCCACGGGCAACCCCGGCGGCACCGACGGCGCCGTGTTCGCCTGCTTCGGCACCCCGAGCTTCGGTATGGGTGCGGTAGGCTGGAACTACGGCACGTACACGTGGCACACCAACCGCGACACGTACGACAAAGTCGTGTTCGACGATGTGAAGCACAACGCGACGTTGGCCGCGCTGATGGTGTATCTGGCGAGTGAAGACCCGGAGTTCATCAAGCGCGATCGGTCACCGGGTGCGTGGCCGGCGAACTGGCCGGCGAATTGTGGGAAGGTGCCGCGGAAGACACGGCCTCGGTATTAGGCCTCTGGATCGCGGGTGAGTTTCGGGTTGCGAGTGAGGGTTTCGAGTGGTGAGTGAGAACGGCCCGCGAGATCACTATGATCTGGCGGGCCGTTTTTTCGTTTTACCGATCTTTCGCCATTGAATCGGGGAACACGACAATTGGATTGGCTGGGCGCGTCGACCGGGGATCGCCGCGTGCGTAGGCTGCGCACCGCCGGCGCTCTTTTGATACCGCACTCGGCTCTGGCTTGGCGTACCGTCCGGAATGCCCGTATCTTTCGCACCGTTAGTAACGCATTGCGTGATTAACGCCTTACGTTATTATTTATCAGGATCAACGTCCAGTATCGGCTTTGCTTCCGATGGACCTCCGCGGGGCCAGAGGATGTCGAAATCGTGGACTATCACTAAGAGGGTCTTGCCATGTCGCGTAAACTCAAGCCGGTCACGCCGGGTGAGTTGCTGTTGGAGGAGTTCCTGCTGCCACTGGGAATCACCAAGTATCGCGTGGCAAAGGAGATCGGCGTGCCCGCACAACGCATCGGTGAGATCGTGGCCGGGCGTCGCGCTATCTCGGCCGACACAGATCTTCGACTTTGCCGCTTCTTCGGACTGTCGAACGGCTACTGGCTGCGAGCGCAGGCGGCGCAAGACATGGAGATTGCCGCGAGGGAAATTGCCGCTGAGCTCAAACGTATCAAGCCGTGGGCGGGGAATGCGGCGTAGCGTAGCGAGGGTTGACGGGGCGGGCCGTGTTGCGTCATACGCAGGCCTTTGAGGGGCTCTACGCGCGGACCCGTGTCAAGGCTTATGCCGCGACGTTCGGATGGTCGAGGCGCCGCGCGGCGTACAGCAGACAGGCCGCGACGTCGTCGGCTTCCAGGTCGGGAAAGTCTTCGAGGATCTGCTCCTTCGACTCGCCCGCGGCCAGCAGTTCCAGGACGTCGATCACGCGAATGCGCATCCCGCGAATGCAGGGGCGGCCGCCACACTGTTCGGGACGGATCGTGATGCGTTGGATGAGATCAGCGGAGGACAGAGGCGATGCCTCGTTGCGCGTGACTTCCGCCGCGTAGGCGAATACTGCTCGGAGCGCCTCGGGTGTGAGCTGCGGGTAGCTCGACAACACTTGCTCCTGCGTCCAGCTGGCGGCGAAAAGACCAAGCAGGAAATCAGCCGCGAGGCGCGTTCCGCGAGCCACCGGCTTGCCCGCCAGGACGCTGGTGTCCGCCGTGATGAAATCTTGCCAGGTCATCGCCAAGTTCCGTTCAGGTTCATACCGCCTAGGCACCGTGCGCTCGGCCTCGCCGGTGAATGCGATCGTCACGCGTTCGCCGACGGCGGCGGCTATTCGCGCGAGCATACGCAGAGAGTGGCCCTCGTAGTCGGCGTCTTCGAGGCGGGCGATGACGGACTGGGTCGTGCCGACGCGCGCAGCCAAGGCTTTTTGCGTGAGTCCGTGTCGCTCGCGAAGGTCGTAGATGGCCTGTGCGACGCCGACGGCTACCTGTGCGGCGCCAATCGCGCCGGGCCAGCCTGGAGTCTGGCTGAAGAGCTGGTCGACCGCGGCTGTGATTGGTCGTCGCGAACTATGGTCCTCGCTCGGGAAGCGAGCTTACGCGTTCGTACGCGTCAAAATCGCGTTCAATGCCACGTTGATGTAGTAGTTCGTGCGTCCCACCTTCACTTTGCGCAACAGCTCTGCGTCGGCGAGGGCATCGAGGTACTTGGTGGCCGTGAGTCGCGACACGTTCAGGTCTTTCTGTACGAACTCGATCTTCGTGTAGGGGTGCATGAACAGGTTGTTGATGAGATCCTGGCTGTAGAACTTGAAGCGCGTTCGGATCTGGTGTTTGTAGTCCAACAGCGCCTGCTTGATGTCGGTGATCGTGCGAATGGTGTGTTCGGATGTCGTTTCAACGGCGGAGAGCATGTACGTCACCCACTCCTGCCATATCTCCGGTGCATCGTTCTGTGCGCGCACGGCTTGCAACAGTCGGTAATAGTCGGGCTTCCGACTCACCAGATAGCTGCTGAGATAGAGGACCGGAATGTCCAGCAGCCCTTTGTTCATGAGGTACAGCACGTTCACGATGCGGCCTGTTCGCCCGTTGCCATCGTAGAACGGATGAATGCTTTCGAACTGGTGGTGCACGATCGCCATCTTGATCAGCGGATCAGCGTCGAAGCTGGTGTCGTCATTTATGAACCGCTCCAGGTCGCTCATGAGGGACACGATGTCGTCCGCCCGTTGCGGTGGCGTGTAGACCACGCGACCGGCACCGTCCTTCAGTGTGGTTCCGGGGAGACGACGGAAGCCCGCATTGGTGTGCTCGAGCGTGGCTTGTATGGCGATCATGTGGTTGGACGTGAGCAATCCGGACTCGCGCGCCAGACTGTGCCCGGTGCGCAGGGCCCGCACGTAGTCGCGAACCTCTTTGGCCGCTGGGGAGGAGGGCTGCTCGGGTGTACCCGTCTCGGACGCGGCGGCGCTGCGGAACAGCTCGTCGTGGGTGGTGACGATGTTCTCGATGGCCGAGCTATCCTTGGCCTCCTGAAGGACCAGGGCATTGATGAGAATGGCCTGATTCGGAATCGACGCCGCGAGGCCTTTGAGCTCAGCCAGCTTTCTTCCCGCGGTCGCCGTCTTCTTGAGAATCGCCGCGCTTTCGAAGATCGCCGGATCGAGGCGGGTCAGCGGCTGGAGCGGTGAAAGCGCACTGTCGGCAGGCAGAAGCGGCACTGTGTCCGTCATCGAGACGTCCTAAAGAATGCGAACTTTATATATGCACGTTACGGAGTTATGTATAAAATTATGAGATATTTATGCATATAGCAAGGCATAGCGAGCTGACGCCACCAGAACATGCATAGGAAATGATGATTTACTGCACTGTGCATCAGAAAATGCATAAAAAGATCAAAAAACTATTCATATAGACAGGCTCAACGCTCGAACTACCCAGCGCCTAACTGAGGACGATCTCGCGAAAAGCGCTCACTTCTCGCGAAGAA
>JARIEV010000061.1 GCA_031127225.1 Gemmatimonadota bacterium
CGAACGTGCTGGTGCCCATCGACAGCGTAGCGGCCGGGAGCCGCACGCCCACGTCGAAGTCGGTGATCATCTCGCTCGAGCGTGCGGCGGGGCATGCCTGAGCCGCGGCGCGCTCCGCTACTCGCTCCGCTACTCGCTCCGCTACTCGCTCCACTGCGCGGGCTGGTCCTCACCGGTGGCGCCAGCACGCGCATGGGACAGGACAAGGCCACCCTCGTGTACGGGCACGCGCCGCAGTGGCGCGCCGTGGCGGCGCTGCTGGCGCAGTGCGGTGCCGAGGTGTTCTGGTCGTGCACCGCGGCGCAGGCGGCCGCGTGGCAGCTGGGCGATCGGGCGCTGTTTGACCTCGTGCCCGGACACGGTCCCGCCAGCGGCCTGCACGCCGCGTTCTCGCGTGCTCCCGAGGGCGCGTGGCTGGTGGTGGGGTGCGACTATCCGCACCTCGAGGCGCCGGACCTGCAGCGTCTGATCGACGCCCGTGCCCCCGCCGTCGAGGCGGTGGCCTATCAAAACGACGCCACGGGGGAGATCGAGCCCATGCTGTCGCTCTGGGAGCCGGCCGCACAGGGGCAGTTCCTGCACGCCTTCGCGGCGGGCGACGACAGTCCGCGCCGTGCGCTGCGCCGGTGCGCGCTCCAGGTGCTCACCCCACGCACACCGCACGTGCTGGTGAACCAGAACACACCAGCCCCCCCGAACGCCCCCCGAATGTCCTCGTCGTCGGGAACGCCATAACATCCGACGCATGAGTCTCGTCCAGTATCAGGTCGATCCCCACACCGGCTTCGTGCCGTCCGTCCCGCCGCTGCGCCGGCTCCCCGAACCGTTCGCGGTGTGGGACGCGCTCGTGCCGGAACTCCCGGCGCGCATCCGGTCGCGGCGCCTGCGTGGCACCCTGCGCGCGATGCCGGTGCTCGACGCCAACACGCTGACCACCGACGCGGAACGCGAGCGCGGCATGCTGCTGCTCACACACTTCGCGAACGCGCACGTGTGGGGCGGTGACACCCCGGAGCTGTCGATCCCGCCGTCGGTGGCGGTGCCGCTCTGCGCGCTGGCCGCGCAGCTGCAGCGTCCGCCGATCGCGCACTACGCCACCACCACGCTCACCAACTGGCAGCTCATCGACCCGGCCGAACCGGTGTCGGTGGACAACGCCCGCACGCAGGTGCAGTTCCTCGGCGGCGTGGACGAAGATTGGTTCTTCATCGCGTCCATGGGCGTGGAGCTCGCGGGCGCCCCGTTGCTGCCCGTCGTGGCGGCCGCCGCCCTGCAGTCACGGGAAGCGGGCGACGACGAGCTGACCGCATCGCTGGCCACGTTTGCAGAGGGGATGGGCGCCGTGCACGCGGCCCTCGAGGCGGTACGCCGCTGGTGCGACCCGGCCACGTATTACCTGCGCGTCCGGCCCTTCGTGACCGGCTGGCCGGCGCCCGGCGTGGTGTACGAGGGCGTGTCCGACGAGCCACGCCGGTACATCGGCGGCAGTGCCGGACAGAGCGCGCTCCTGCAGCTGTTTGACGCCATGCTGGGAGTGTCGCATCCGGCATCCCCCGCGGGCGCGTATCTGCGCGCGGTGCGCGACTATATGCCCACCGCGCACCGCGCCTTCGTGGAGGACATCGAGCGCGACGCGCAGGTGCACGCGCGGGCGCAGCAGGGGTCGCCCGCGCTCAAAACCGCCTACAACGACGCCGTGCAGCAGATCGTGGCGTTCCGCGACGCGCACATGCGACTGGCCCACGATTACATCGTGACGCCGTCGGGGGCCGCCCGCGACACCATGGGCACCGGCGGCACCGCCCTCGACACTTTTCTGCGCGGGGCGCAGCAGTCCACCGGCGCGGCCCGCGTATGATCACCCCACCGACCGTGTCCACCGGAGCGTACGTGACCGAACCACCCACCGCCGAGGCGATCGCGGCCCTCGACGCCGCCGATCCGCTCCGCGCTGTCCGCGACCGGTTCATGCTGCCTGACGGCGTGATCTACCTCGACGGCAATTCGCTGGGTGCACTGCCCACCGCCACCGCCGCGCGCGTGGCCACGGTGCTGCACGACGAATGGGGCACGGGGCTCATCCGCAGCTGGAACAGCGCTGACTGGATCGGGGCACCGCAGCGCGTCGGCGCGAAGATCGCGCAACTCGTTGGCGCCGCGCCGCACGAGGTCATCGCCGCCGATTCCACCTCGGTCAATCTGTACAAACTCATCGTGGCCGCGCTCACCGCGCAGCCGTCGCGCACGGTGGTGCTGTCGGAGCCCGGTAACTTCCCCACCGATCTGTACATGATCGAGTCGGCGATGCAGGCCGTGGGCGGCGGGCATCGGCTGGTGCTCGCGCCGCGTGACGAGATCGCCGCGCGCATCGACGACGACACGGCGCTCGTGCTGCTCACCCATGTGCACTACAAGACCGCCGAACTGCACGACATGGCGGCCCTCACTGCGGCGGAGCATGCGCGCGGCGCGCTGATACTGTGGGACCTCAGCCACAGCGTCGGTGCCGTCCCGCTCGACCTGCGCGGATGCGGCGCCGACCTGGCGGTGGGGTGCGGCTACAAGTTCCTCAACGGGGGGCCGGGTGCGCCGGCCTTTTTGTTCGTAGCCGAACGACATCACAACACACTCGCGTCACCGCTGGGTGGATGGATGGGACATGCGCGGCCGTTCGCGTTCGTGGATCACTACGAGCCGGCCCCGGGCGTCGCACGCTTTCTGTGCGGCACACCCCCCATCGTGGCGTTCGCGGCGCTCGAGAGCGGCGTCGATCTGCACCTCGAGATGGACATGCAGGTGATCGCGCAGAAGTCGCGCGCGCTGGCCGCCCTGTTCATCGATCTCGTGGCCGCGCACTGCGCGCCGTACGGCCTCACGCTCGTGGGCCCGCCGCGCGGCGCCCCGCGCGGCAGTCATGTGTCGTTCCGGCACCCCGAGGGCTACGCGATCATGCAGGCACTCATCGCCCGCGGCGTCATCGGTGACTTCCGGGCCCCCGACATCCTTCGCTTCGGTCTCACGCCGTTGTACCTGCGCTACGTGGATATCGCGCAGGCGGTGTCGATTCTTGAGACGGTGCTACGCACCGAGGCGTGGCGCGCCCCCGAGTATCAGGTGCGGCAGGCGGTCACCTAGCCTATCGTCACGACGACGGCCCGCCCGCCGCGCCCTTCTCTCTTCTTGCTCACGAGTCCTCCCATGCGCGTGCGGTCCCCCCGTGCCACCCGGCGTCACGCCCTCCTCGCGGTACTGCTCGTCGCCGCGCCGCTCGCGAACACCCTCCGGCCCGCCGCCCTGCAGGCCCAGCGCGCCGCCACACCGGTGCGCTCCCGGGTGTCGGCCCCGGCGCCCGCGGCCGGCACAATGCTGCTGCACGCCGAACCGATCGCGCTGCAGCGCGGCGGGCTCATGATGGCGGAGCGCGGGATCATCGTCGTGCCCGTGAACCGCCGCGCACCGGCGCGTGGCGTGCTCACCCTCGAGGTGTACCGCTTCCGCGCCACGCGCCCGCAGGTGGGTGCACCGCCCATTTTCCTGCTCTACGGCGGCCCGAATTTCCTGGGGCTCGAACCGCTGCTCGCGCAGAAGGGCTACTACGAGCAGCGCCTGCGGGCGCTGCACGCCACGGCGGATCTGGTGGTCGTGAGTCAGCGCGGGATCGGCCCGTCCAAGCCGACCACGCTCATCGAAGGGCCGCGTCCGTTTCCGCTCAGCCACGCCGTCACCGCCGCCGAAGAGGCCGCGGCGTACCGCGACGCCGCCGTGCGGGCGAAGGCGGCATGGACGCAGCAGGGGCTCGATCTCACCGGCTTCACCGTGCTCGAGGCGGCCGCCGATCTCAATGACGTGCGTCGCGCGATGGGCTACGACCGCATCGTGCTCTGGGGCGGCAGCTTCGGCTCGCACTGGGCCATGGCCACCATGCGTCGCTACCCATCCATCGTGGCGCGGGCCGTGCTGCGCGGCATGGAAGGACCCGATCACACCTATGACATGCCGTCGTACGTGCTGGGTGCGGTGCAGCGCATCGCCGCCGAAGCGGACACCGCCGGCGCCCTGCGCGGGATGATCCCGCCGGGCGGACTCATGGCCGCGCTCGATTCCGTGCTCGCCCGCGTGAGCGCGCACCCCGTGATGGTCACCGTCACCGGCGCGAAGTCAGGACGCACGGACACGGTGCGCATCGGCGCCGAAGACGTGCGCGAGGCGGCGATGGGCTACACGAAGACGGCCTCCTCGCGCGACGGCATGCGCAGCTGGGCGGCCGACATCATCACGATGTACCGCGGCGATTTCACCGGCCTCGCGCAAAGCCGCGTGGCAAAGCGCGACGCGGAGACCTTCCGCACGGCCAGCTACTTCATGCTCGACTGCGGCTCGGGCATCACCGCCGCACGGTCGGCGCAGATCGCGGCCGATCCGGCGGTGCGCGTGCTCGGCCCGCTGGGCGTCGATTACCGCGAGTCGTGCCCCACTTGGAACATCGATCTGGGCGATGCCTTCCGGCAGAACTTCACGTCGTCGATTCCCGTGGTCATTTCGCAGGGCGACTACGACGTGTCCACCCCCATGGAAAACGCGGTCGAACTCGCGCCCTTCTTCACCAAGAGCAAGCTGGTCATCGTGCACGGCGGGTCGCACCCTGCGCTCGACGACGCCATGGACGCGCTCCCGGCGTACGCCGAGGCGATTCTGACCTTTGCGCGGACCGGCTCCATGGCTGGGCTGCCGTCGTCGGTGCAGCTACCGGCCATCCGCTGGGTGGTACCGCCGTCGCGCTGAGCGTGTGGAGCGTGGAGCGCCGACAGCGCTAAAAGCGTGAGGCCGTCAGTGTCACATCGGCCTCCTTCCACACGGTGGCCAGCTGTGCGCGCACCGCGCGCGCGGCCGGCGTCTTCCCCTGCGCGTCCAGGCTGGCCGCCAGACCGAACAGCGACCAGCCGTTCGCCGGAAACTTCACCAGGTCGGCGCGGTACACCGTCTCGGCCTCGGCGGCCTGCCCGGCGCTCAGCAGCGCCGCACCGAGCGAATGCCGCATCGGGTAGTACCACGTGGGCGGCTCGTTGTACACCAGCGCATCTTCGAGGGCGACGGCGGCGCGGAAGAACGTTACCGCCTGCGCCGGCTGCCCACCACGACGCGCGATTTCACCCTGCAGCGCGGCCACGGCAATCTGCAGCGCTACGCCGTTGTCGTTTTTCGGAAACACGGCGGCCCCGGCACGCAGTTGCGCCAGATCGCCGCGTGCGGCCGTCGCGTCACCCAGTGCGGCGTGCGCGACACCGCGTGCATACCACGTCATGGCGCGCATGAAGGGCAGTGAGTCGCCCGGCACCGGTTCGGCCAGCACCGCGCGCCACTTCCCGAACGTCACCAGCGTCAACGGCACAATCGGCGTCACCGACTCCACCCACGGCACAGTCCGCACGGCGTCGGCCGAGAGCCGCGCGGCGGTCTCGCGCGCCGCGGTGATCGCCGTGGCGCTGCGCCCCACCATCGTCGCGGCGAAGGCGAGGAAGTGATAGTTGTGCGGATAGTAGCCGTTGGCGTAGATGCCGCGGCGCGCCACACCGGGTCCTTCGAACAGCTCCCCGTCTACGTGCGCCGCATGCGCGTTGATGCGGATGGCATCGGCCCAGCGCCCCGTACGGATGTACACGTGCCCCGGCATGTGCACGATGTGCCCGGCGCCGGGCATCAGCGCCGCCAGCCGTTCCGCGCACGCCAGCGCCCGCTCGGCGTGCATCGCCTCTACGGCGTGGATGTACAAGTGACACCCGCCGGGATGCTTCGGATTACGCGCCAGCACGCCCTCAAGGCGCGACAACAGCAGCGCGGTTCCCGCGCGCGGCCGGCCGTTCGACTCCCAGTAGTTCCACGGCGCGAGATTCATCAGCGCGTCGGCGTGCAGCACCTGCATTTCGTCGTCGCGAGGCGTGCGTGCCGCGAGCGCGCCGATGCGCTGCGCCCACGCGGAGTCCAGCGCGGCGCGGTCCGCCTTCGGCACGGCGGCATAGCGCACCGCCAGCGCCTCGATCAGCGCCCGTTCCCCCGCCGACACGCCGGCCGCCGCCCGACGTGCGCGCGTAATAGCGCGATACGCCTGCACGCCGGAGGCCGAATCCATGGCCGCGTTGATGTTCGGGCCCAACGCATAGGCGGTGCCCCACGCGCACATCGCACAGCTGGGGTCGATCTGCTCGGCGGCCTCGAAGGCGCGGATGGCCTCGTGGTGGTTGAACCCCCACAGCAACCGCAGCCCCTGATCGAAGTACTGCTGCGCCAGCGGCACGCGCACCGTAATGGTGTAGTGATGCGCCCCCAGATTGGTGTACAGCGCCGGCCGTGCACCCGGCGCGGCCGGTGCCGCCGGTGTCACGTGATGGGGCTGCGCCGCGAGCGAGGGCGCGAGCGAGGGCGCGAGGGTACACAGCATGGCCAGCACGAACGAATACCGCGGGCGCGAAATCATGGGTCGACACTCCAAAGCGGGATGACCGTGCACGGCCGACAACGCCACCGACGGGAGCTAGCGGTCACCGGGCGGCAGGGGACGGGGCAACCACGAAGGTCACGGGGGCGCACACCGGCGACTGCGGTTGATGGGCGGCGCGTGGGCGCGGCACGCGCGACGGCGCGGCGGCGACATCGTGCAGCACGAGGCGCGGCGTGACCGTGTAGCGCCCGGGCACGGTCAGGTCGAACACCTCGGTGAGATCGAGGCGGGCCGTCCGTGACTGCTGCGGCGCGAGGCGCAGGTATTCGTCGGCCGTGGGATCACCACGCTTGACCGAGGCCCCGCCATAGGGCACCGGCTGGCCGTCACGCTGCACCTCGAGGAACGGCTGCAGCCATGCCTCTTCGAACGGGGTGCCCCACGTGAGCACCGACACCGCCGCCGGACCGGGATTGCGCAGGCGCAGGGTGAGCGCCACCGGCTGCCCGGGGGCCGCCGCCGGTGTCACGCGCCACATGCACGTGAGCACCGGTGGGGGCAATACCGCTGCGGATGACGCCGCCATAGACAACACCGGTGCCGCACCGGACGGTGCGCTCACCAGCAGCGCGGCAAGCCACCGTCCGGACCGCCACCGGCAACCGGCATTACGGCAGAACCGGCGTGTTCTCCGCGAAATACTCATGATTGTCCGCGTTATCGATGGCCCGGAGCGGATTGCTGATGGCGAGACTCGCCGCCCCCGACTGGCCGTACACCCAGTCGTCCGTCCCCGCCACCACGGTGAAGTGGCTCATCTCGTGGATCAGCGTGCCGGCGCGTGAGTCGGTACCGGTGAGCGCGGCATTCCAGAACGCCCGGCACACAAAGATCTTGTACGGTCGGGCCGGATACACGTACGCGAAGTACGTCTTTTTGCAGCCGCAGTCCACTGTGATCGGCTTGGTGGCGAACGCGGCGTCGATGGCGGTGAAGTTGGTCGTCACCACGGCAGCACGGGTCGCGTTCACGGCACCGAACCACTTGGTATACCGGCTGTTCAGCGCATTGGCCACCATGTACGCTTTGGCCTGTGCCGCGTAGGTGGCCGCAGCAGACACTGCCGTGGTCGCCGCCGTCTGCTGGCTGGCCGTGCAGTTGGTGAAGGTGAGCAGGCCGGCCAGCGCCGACACGGTGGCGGCGCTGTTCGGCCCCACCAGCGTGGACGGACCCGACGCGCTCAGCAAAGCCGAGCGTCCGGCCAGCCGGAACGTCTCGCGCGACGACCGGAGCGTCCGCTGCGCATCCGTGGTGCCACGGCTCACGAATTCCACAGAATAGCGCCCGTCCCGGGACAGGTCGTAGGCACGTGACAGGTCGATGTCGTACGTGAGCGTGGCGCCCGGCGCGATGCTCACGATCTCCACGAGGCGCATGGCACCACGCTTGATGTGCGGCCCGGCGTAGGTCACCGGCTGGCCATCGCGCAGCACCACGAACTGGGCCAACTCCAGATCTTCCGACGGCAGCTGCCAGTCAGGCACCTGCACCAGCTCCGCCGACCGGTTGGTCACCGACACGCGCGCCATGACCGGACCGTCGCCACGGGTGTCCGGCGACAGCGCCACGCTCACGTCGAGCGAGCTGCGCACCGCCGTTGATGCCACCGGCGCGCCGTCGAGCGGCACCGCGGTCACCGCGGGACCATCGGGGCTGCAGCCGAGCGAGAGCAGCAGGGCCATGGCGGCCGCGGGAAGAGCCTGACGACGGGCGAAGGACACGGGAACGCTCCTTATCAGTGGAAAACAGGACGGCCGCTTCGCCGTTCGAGTCGATACGGATAGTCTAGCATCTCGGGGCCGCAAGGCAACGTAAACGTCACGGAAGGACGGCCTGACGGCGCCACCCGCCACCAACACGCGGGGGGCTACGCGGGGCGGTACGCCGCCCGGTTGCGCCCTTCCCAGTTCCGGATGTCATCCAGCGCCGACCGGTTCGTGGGCGCGTACTGGCGACGCATCGCGGGCACGGTCGCATCCACCGCCGACGCGGCCACGACCGACGCCACCGGGATGCGCCAGTGCTGCCAGCAGGAGAAGTACGTCTCGCCCTCGCCCCACGCGCCCGGTGCGCCCACCCGGTGGGCGGCCTCCAGCGGCTGGTTACCCACGGCGCTCTTGGGGAACAGCGGCACGGCGGTGCACAGCCCCGACGGCGCAGCCACGTGCAGCACGAGAAAGTCGTGCACGTCCACCACTGCGCGGTCACCGGCGGGGCCGAGCACGGCATTGGTAAGGGCACCGCCGCGCGCGCGCAATACGGCGGTGTCGAGCGTCACCACCAGGCCGGCCGATACGTCTTCCTGAGTCACTGGCATTACAAGCACCTGCGGTCGCGGCACGGGGAATGGCGGCGGACCCGACACCCGACTGGTGCCGGCCCGCCTCCTGCAACCTATCGACCAACCGATCGACGCGGACCCGGCCGCGGGGTAGCCGCGTGCACGGTGGTGAGGATCTCGCGCGCCGCGTACCGTCGCGGGTTTTCCGACAGGATCATGCCGTCGGGTCCGCGCCGTCGGGCAAGCGGAACGCACGCGTCCGGAAACACCCGACGCACGAGCACGACCGCGCATCGACATTCATGCGATGCGCGCCGTCATCCCGCACGCACCCTCCCGGCCTTCAATCCCGTCTCGTCACCCGAGGAGCAATCGCATGCCCAGACAGTTCACCGACCGCGCCCGTGCCGGCCAAGCGCTCGCGAAGAAACTCGAGCACCTGCGTGGCCGCAATCTCCTCGTGCTGGGGCTGCCGCGTGGCGGTCTTCCCGTGGCGTACGAAGTGGCGCACGCGCTCGGTGCGCCGCTCGATCTGCTCAACGTGCGCAAACTGGGCGTGCCCTGGCACGAGGAGCTCGCCATGGGCGCCATCGGTGCCGGCGGCGTGCGCGTGCTCAACAACGATGTCGTGATGAGCATGGGGATCACGAAGGCCGTCATCGAAGAGACAGCCGCGGTACAGCAGGCCGAACTCGATCGCCGCGAACGCGTGTACCGCAACGGACGCGCCGCGCCCGCGATCCGCGGCCGCACCGTCGTGCTCGTGGACGACGGTATCGCCACCGGCGCCACCGTACGGGCCGCGATCGCGGTGGTGCGCGCGCACGAGCCGGCCGCCATCATCCTGGCTGTGCCGGTCGTGCAGCAGACCGTAGCCGCCGAACTGCGGCCAGACGTAGACGAACTTGTCGCCGTCGTCACGCCCGCCGACCTGATCGCGATCGGTACGTGGTACGATCATTTCGAACAGCTCACCGACAGTGAGGTGCAGCGTCTCCTCGCGCTCAGCGGCGCGGCGCGTGACGGCGTGGCGCGTGCCGACGCGACCACGGCGTCGCACGCCGGCGACTATGTCGCCACGCAGCGGCAATGAACACCGACACCCCACGCACGACGTACCGCGCACCTGTCAGGCACTTCCCCGACTTTTCTTCCTCGGCACGATGCCCATATTCCCAGTGCGCTCACGGAACGAGATGCCGTGAGCGGAGCCTTCCTCCAAGACGTTGACGGAAGGCAGCGCGTCAGCAGTTCGGTGCCGACGTGCAGGTTGTGAGGTCGCTGGACACAACCGAAGTCCTGTGCATAGGACGCCTGCGTTGGGTCTCGTCCAACAAGGGAAAGATCGCCAGCCGTCCCGGCGGTGGTACCTCGCAAGAGTCCCATCACCGCCGAGAACCGAACCGAGGGCTGACGGTCGCCAGCGGATCATGAACCCCTGCAGGAGGCAGTGATGCCCCTGCAGGGGTTCACCGTTTGCGGCACCGCCCAAGCGGGTACGCGGTTCGCCCGACGGGATGCGCCCGACACACCGACAGGCGTTCGCACATGGCCGTCGCGCAGCGCACAGCCGATGATGTGGCGGCGATGACGTGCCGGCGGCGGGACGCACACGGAGGCAGCGTGGACGGAGCGGTGGAAACGGGCCCACATGACGTGGTGTTGCTGAGCGGCTCCGGCAGCCGGCATCTCATGGACGCCGTTGAGCGGGCCCTTGGCGTGCCCGAGGGACTCCCCGACGGGCTCTCCCTCGGCGTCTGTACCACGGACCGCTTCCCCGACGGCGAAGTGTCCGTCCGCCTCGAGGAATCGGTGCGGGGGTGCGAGGTGATTCTGATCGGTGCCACGTCGCCACCCGTCAATGACCGGCTCGTGGAGCTGCTCGCCATTGTCGACGCCTGTCGCCGCGCCAACGCCGAACGGCTCGTGGTGATCCTGCCGTACTTTGGCTATGCGCGCTCCGACCGGCGCGACGGCCGACGCACGCCCATCATGGCGCGCGTGGCCGCCGACATGATCGAACGCTGCGGTGTGCAGCAGGTGGTCGTGCTCGACGCGCACACGCCGGCGCTGGAGGGATTCTTCAACGTGGCGGTGGATCACCTCACCGCGGTGTCGTTGCTCGCGCCGGCACTGGCGCGCATCGCGCCGTCCAACGCCGTCGTGGTCGCCCCGGACCAGGGCGCCGTGCGGCTGGCTGCGCGCTACGCCGCACAGCTCGCGGCGCCGGTGGCCGTCTGTCACAAGCAGCGGCTCGACGGGGCTGACGTGCGCGTGAACCGCGTGATCGGCGAGGTGCGCGACCGCCCCTGCATCATCGTCGACGACCTGATCAGCACCGGCGGCACGATCGCCGAATGCGCGCGTGCGCTTCAGGAGGCCGGCGCGCAACCGCACCCGCTGGTGGCCGCCACCCATGCCGTGTTCGCGCCGGGCGCCCTCGACCGGATGGCCACCGCCGGCGTCGTCACGCTGTTCGTCACCGACAGTATCGCGATCTCCCCCGACACCCCCCCCGCGCTCGTGCCGCACGTGGTCAGCCTCGCGCCGATGCTGGCGGCGGCCGTACGGCACCTGCACGGCGGCACCTCGCTGCGCGACCTCCACCACGGATAACCATCATGCCGCACCACGCCGTTGCCACTGCGGAGCAGGCCGTTGAGATCGACGCCGGCCGTGTCACGCTGTCGGGCGATCTGCACGTCGCCCCCGAAGCCACCGGTCTCGTGATCTTCGCTCACGGCAGCGGCAGCAGCCGCCGCAGCCCGCGCAACCTCGTCGTGGCCGACATGCTGCAGGCGGCCGGCCTCGGCACGCTACTGTTCGATCTGCTCACGCCAAACGAAGCCGTGATCGACGACCGCACCCGCACTCTGCGCTTCGACATCCCACTCCTCGCCACGCGCCTGACAGCGGTCGTGGACTGGGCAGCCCGTCACCAGCTGGTGGCCGACCGCCCCATCGGTTGCTTCGGCGCCAGTACGGGCGCTGCCGCCGCGCTGGTGGCCGCCGCCGAACGTCCGGCGTTGGTGCGCGCCGTGGTGTCCCGCGGCGGCCGCCCTGACCTTGCCGGGGCGGCGCTGGCCCGCGTGCAGGCGCCCACATTGCTGCTGGTGGGCGGCGATGACGCGGACGTGATCATGCTCAACCAGCAGGCAGCACGGCAGATGTCCGGCACCGTGCAACTCCAGATCGTGCCGGGGGCCACGCACCTGTTCGAGGAGCCGGGCGCGCTGGCGCAGGTGGCCACACATGCCTCCCGCTGGTTTCAGCAGTACCTGACCACTCCGTAACCGCACGATGGCGCGACCCTTGCCCGGCTGCATCGGCACGAGTAAAAACCGCCATGCCGTTTCCCCGGTTCTCCACGTCGGTCGCCGCCCAGAACGCACGCCGCGCCGCGCTCGCGGCGTCGGTGGCCAGCGTCATCTTCGGCGCCTCCGTCGTCGCCACGCGCTTCGTGGTGGCGCAGACGCAGCCGGTGTCGCTGGCGTTTCTGCGCTACCTCATCGCCACGGCCTGCCTCTTGCCGGTGCTGCGCACCGTGTGGCGCACCGGGATGCCCCGCCGCGATCTGTTCGCCATCGCGGCGCTCGGCGTGCTCTTCTTCGGGCTCTTCCCGTGGAGCTTCAGCGCGTCGCTCACGTATCTCCCCTCCTCGCGAGTGGCCGTGCTCGTCGCCACCAATCCGCTCATCACGCTCGCCATTTCGCGGCTGTACGGTATCGACCAGCTCACAGGGCCCAAGGTGGCCGGTCAGGCGCTGGCGTTCGTCGGGCTCGTGCTCGCGCTGCATCAGCCAGGTGTCGACACCATGTCCGCCGCCGACACCTGGACTGGCATCGGCCTGGCACTGCTCACCGCCGGCTGCGGCGCGGTGTTCAACGTGTTCTCGCGTCCCTACCTGCGCCGTTATCCCCCGCTGCACGTGGCGGCGTTGGCCATGGCGGCCGGCGCCCTGTCGCTGGCGCCGATCGCCGCGTCACAGGGACTCTTCACCATGCTCCCCGCCGTCACGCCGGCGGGATGGGCCGCCGTGCTCTTTCTCGGGGTGTTCGGCGGTGCGCTCGGGTTCTCGCTGTGGATCTGGGCGCTGCAACGGTCCACCCCCTCGCAGGTGGCCGTCTTCATCGCCCTCAATCCGGTCACCGCCGTGTTGCTGGGGGCCGTGCTGCTGCACGAACCCATCACGGCGTTCTTTCTCACCGGCCTCGTGTGCGTGATCGGGGGCATCGCCCTCGCCAACTGGCGACCGGCCCCGGTACGCCTCGCCTGACTACGGTGCCGCGGCGCGCACCTGCAGGATATTCCCCTCGGGGTCAAACAGATTGCGGACGGTGAAGCCGGGCCCTTCGTAGTCCGCGCCCACGGCGCCGCCACCCAGCGCCACCGCGGTGGCCTCCGCCGCCGACAGGCTCGGGACGGTGAAAAACAGCTTGATCGCCTGCTCGTCGCGGATGGCCGGCGGCGTGGTAATCGTGATCGTCGCCGCGATGTGCGGCGGCATGGCGTGCAGCAGCAGCTGCAGGTCCGGCGACGCGATCACGTGGTGCATCGCGTCCGCGTGCAGCACCTGCATGCCGAGCAGCTGCTGATAGAACTGCGAGAGCGTATCGAGCGCCTTGGCGTAGATGAGCGCGCCGGCGCGGGCGGGACCAGACATGGGCGGTAGTGATGGATGAAGGGCGGGGACTGATTGGACGCGGGGCGATCTCGGTGTGGTCGGGACGTCGCCCCGAGCGGCTCGCACTAGCGAGTTTCGCCCTAGCGAGTCTCGCGCTCCCGACGCGGCGGTCGCGGCTTCGCCACGTACAGCGTGTGCATCGGCCCCTTGGTGTCATGCGCCCGCACGCGTAGCGTTTCCACCAGCAGCCCGCTCCCGCGCAGCGCGTGCGCGAACGCGGGATCATCGCCCACCGACCAGTACGCAATGATGCCCGGTGGGCGAAGTGCCGCCACCGTGGTCGCGATGCCGCGCTGCGCGTACAGCCGCGCGTTTTCCGACATGATCATGCCGTCGGGACCGTTGTCGGTGTCGAGCATGATCGCATCGAACTGGCCAGCATGATCGCGCAGCACATTCACGATGTCGTCGTGCACCACGCGCACCCGCGGATCTTTGAGTGTTTCCACGGAAATCCCGAACTCGGGATTCGTATTCCACTCGATCACCTCGACGAGGAACTCCGCCACCACCACGTCGGCGTCATCGGCCAGCTCTTTCAGCGCTGCGCGCAGCGTGAAGCCGAGTCCGAGTCCGCCGATCAAGACCCGCGCGCCGGGTTTGTCCTTGAGGCCCACGCAGGCCACTTCAGCCAGGCGGTCTTCGGAGAGATGCCGACGCTGCGACATCAGCTCAATGCCGTTGGCGCGAATGAGATACGACCCGTCGTGCCGGAACAGCTCGAGCAGCGAGCCATCCGGAGTGCGGGCGTTACCAAGGCGTTCGAAAGGCTTCATGCGAACTTCACGGTGCGGGTGCCGAAAGAGACGGAACGACGGCGGCCGACACGATCGAGTCGAGCGCCGGAAACCATCGGTTGAGATACGTGTTGCCGCGTGACATGATGCGGGACTGCACGGGATCTTCTCCGTACTCGAAGTTGAGGCGTTCGAGGACATCCATGCCCTCCACCACCACGCCGATCGGCGCGTACATCTTCTGCCGGTCGAGCTTGGCCGAGTTGTCGACCAGGTTGACGTACAGCTGCACCATCCGGCTGTTGGCGTCGACGGTGGTGAACGCCACCGTGCCCCGCGTGTTGCTGAGTCGCTGCGGTTCATCGGCCATCGCCGACCGCGCCCACTTGGCATTCACTGCCGGATCACCGTGAATACCGAACTGCACCACGAATCCCGGCACCATGCGGAAGAACCGGTTGCCTGCATAGTAGCCGATCGTGACCAATTCGTAGAATCGATCGGCGCCGCGCGGCGCAAGCGCGCGCGTGACCTCGATGGTGAACGGCCCTTTGCTGGTCTCGACGCGCACGCGGAACGTCTCGGGGCTGCGCATCGGCGTGGCGGCGGGCGCTGGAATCACGCGGGGGGCGGCCTTGGCGGTCGGCGGGCGCGGCTCGGCCGAGCAGGCGGCCATTGCGGTCAGGCCGATCGCCAGCAGAATCCGGGTGGTGAGCACACGCATCTCATGTCCCTCGCGTCAGTCCTCGTCTTCCACCCACAACACCGCGGTCACGCCATCGCCCACGCACACGATGCCGGCGTCGAGCGCTGATTCCGTGAGCGGATCAAAGCTGAAGCCGTTCGCGTGCGGCGACTCGTCGCCGAACACGTCGGCCCAGTCGCCGTTGGTGAAGCAGCTGAACGGCTCCGGCACCATGGCCAGCAGGTCGCTCACCAATGACTCGGCGTCCGCGGCACGGATGATCACCGCGTTGCTGGCGAGATCACGGCCGAGCACCCCGGCGGCAATGCGGAGCGCGTCGCTCTCGCTCACTTCCAGCCAACCCTCGCCGAGGGCGCGCAGGCCGAGGCTCTCGACCGCCTGATCGGCGAGGATCCGCGATTTCGCCCACTGCGGCTGCGGCACGAGCGCGCAGGTGACGCGTCCGCTGGTGCGGCGCGCAATGATGGTGTCAGTCAGCATGATGAATGGTGTGAGGGTGTGCGCAATATGCCACCGGGATTGGACGGCGTGCGCCGCGCCACCGAGATTGGAGGCATCCTTACTCCTCCCCCCACACCGTGGACATGCCGATGGCTCGCTCCTCCCTGTTCGCCGCGCTCGCATTGGCGGCGCTCGCCTCCCCGCTCGCGGCCCCGCTGTCGGCGCCGCTGTCAGCGCAGGCACCCGAAGCGATTCCCGCCAAGTACGCCGACATCGCCAACCGCATCATCGCCGCCGCGCAGGCCGACTCGGCCGGCGCGTGGAACCGCATCGCCGAGCTCACCGATCGCTTCGGGCATCGCCTGTCGGGCTCGCAGGCGCTGGAAGACGCGATCGTGTGGACCGCCGCCACCATGGAGAAGGACGGCCTCGCCAACGTGAAGCGCGAGAAGGTCATGGTACCGCATTGGGTACGCGGCGCCGAGTCGCTGGAGCTGGTCGCGCCGCGCCGGCAGCTGCTGCCCATGCTCGGCCTCGGCGGCAGCATCGCCACGCCGGCCGGCGGCATCACCGCCGACGTGATGGTGGTGGCCAGCTTCGAAGAGCTCACGCAACGCGCCGCCGAAGCCAAGGGGAAGATCGTACTGTACGACGCCGAGTGGCGCGACTACGGCTACAACGGGTCGTTCCGCCGGCTCGGTGCGATTGCCGCCGCCAAGGTCGGTGCCGTGGCGTCGCTGGCGCGCGCGGCGGGTCCGTACAGCATGCGCACCCCGCACACCGGTAGCATGAGTTACGACTCCACCGTCACGAAGATTCCGCACGCCAGCGTGACATCGGAAGACGCGATGATGATGCGTCGCATGATCAACCGGGGCGACAACGTGCGGGTCACCCTCACCATGAGTGCGCAGACGCTCCCCGACGCGCAGAGCCACAACGTGATGGGGGAACTGCGCGGCCGCGAGAAGCCTGAGGAGATCGTGGTGATGGGCGGCCACATCGACTCGTGGGACGTGGGTCAGGGCGCGATGGACGACGCCGGTGGCGTGGTGATCGCGTGGGAGGCGATCCGCCTGCTCAAAAAGCTGGGCCTCACACCACGTCGCACCATTCGCGCCGTGGGCTGGACGAACGAAGAGAACGGCATGCGCGGCGGCAACGCGTATCGGGATGCCCACCAGCACGAGACACACCAGCTGGCCATTGAATCCGATGGCGGCGTGTTCTCGCCGTTAGGCTTCGGCTTCACCGGGTCACCCGCTGCGCGCGCCATCATCACATCCATCGGTTCGCTGCTCAACCCCATCAACGCCGGCAAAATCGAAGCGTCCGGCGGCGGCGCCGACATCGGCCCCATCATGGCGACCGGCGTGCCGGGGATGGGCCTCAATGTGGACGGCACCCGCTACTTCTGGTTCCATCACACCGACGCTGATACGCCAGATAAGCTCGATCGCGGCGAAGTGCAGCGGTGTGTCGCCGCGGTGGCGGTGATGGCGTACATCGCGGCGGATATAGAGCAGGGGTTGCCACGGTAAGTGGCGACTCTCAACGCATAACTCCCGAGGAAGCAGGAGGGAGGGTGTCAGGATGGAGGAAGCAGGAAAGCCGCGCGCCATTCACCTGCTTCCTGCCCCCTGATACCCTCCTCCCTGCTTCCTAGGGAGTGTGCAGTTTCGGTTCGCAGTTTGGGTTCACAGTTTCAGTGTGCAGTACCGCCTAAAACGGCACCGCACTCGTCACCGCCACCTCGCCCCCCGTGACCGGATGCACAAACGCCAGCGACTCGGCATGCAGCAGTAGTCGCTCGCCGTACTCCGGCGCGGTGCGCCCGTAGAGGCGATCGCCCACGATCGGCGCATCGAGACCGATCGGGTTTGAGGCGTGCACGCGCAGCTGATGCGTGCGTCCGGTGTGCGGCGTGAACGCCACCTTGGTCCGTCCATTCTCCCGCGCGAGCACCTGCCATCCCGTCACGGCGGCCTTGCCGTGCACCGGATCATGGATCTGCCGTGGCCGGTCGTCGATGTCCATGCGCATCGGAAAGTCGATCACGCCGTCATCGCCCGCGACGTCGCCGTCCAGCCACGCCACGTACCGCTTGCTGATCGCGCGCAGCGAGAACAGCCGCTGCAACGCCGAGAAGGTGGTGGCGTCCTTTGCCGCCAGCAGCAGCCCCGACGTATCGAGATCGAGCCGGTGTACCACCAGCTGCCCGGTGACCTCGGGATACCGCGCCCGCAGCCGCGTGGACACCGAGTCCCGCAGCAGCCCGCTGCGCCCGGGCACCGACAGCAGGCCACACGGCTTGTCCACGATCAGCAGATGCGCGTCTTCGTACACCACGGCGGGCTGGTCGGCCGCGATCGCAGCGGCGCCGAACACCGGCGGCGGGTCGGCCGGCAAGCCACGCAGCATGTGCGCGAGAATCGGGGGGCA
>JARIEV010000062.1 GCA_031127225.1 Gemmatimonadota bacterium
GCCGATCTCCGCCGCTGGTACGGTCTCGAGTTGCAGGCAACAGATTCCGCGCTGGCCGCACGCACGCTGACCGCCGCCTTCCGCGGCGATTCGTCGGCGCAGGTTGTGCGGCTGATCGCGTTGGCGCTCGGAGCGGACGCGGTTCAGCGCGGCGACACGGTGTTTCTTCAGCCGCAGGGACCGGGACCGACGCGGATTCCCTGATTTGAGGCGCGCGACACGATGACGTGGTGGCAGGTAGGCCGGCGGGGGATGACGGCGGGCGCGATCGCACTCTTGATCGCGCCCGCTACTGTCGTGCGGGCGCATGCCGCTCCGGCAGCGACGCCCGACCCCGTGTGCGCGGCGCGGCTCGCGTTGCCGGAGCGGTCGTCGCTGTGGGCGCCACCGCTGGATCGCATCGTGAAGGTGCAGCTCCCTGACCTGCCGGTGCGCGATGCCCTGGACCGGCTCGCGGCGCTGGCCGGGATTGAGCTGTCGTACAGCGCGGACCTGCTCCCCCGCGACCGGCGGGTGTGCCTGGCGCTCGACCGGGTGCCGGTCGGGGCGGTGCTCGAGTCGCTGCTCACGGGCACCTCCTTGCGCTCAATCGTGCTGGGGGCGTCGCAAGTGGTGCTGGCCCCCTCGCGTACCGACGGGGGGACCGCCCAGAGCGGGGCTGCGGTGCCGGTGATGGCACGGCATGCGAGTGTGCTCGACCGGGTCGTGGTCACGGGCTCGCCGGATGGCGCGCCGCAGCGCGGGTCGCCGTTTGCGCTGGACGTGATTGACGGGGCCGAGCTGGCGCGACAGGGGGTGGGGACGCTGGCCGAGGCGCTGGACCTGGCTGTACCCGGGGTGTGGACGTGGACGGCGAGTGCGGGGACGCTGTCGGCGCGGTATGGCAGCATCCGCGGCGCGAGCTCGTTCGGTGTGTCGTCCCCGAAGGTGTATCTCGACGGGATCGAGGTGGCGAATCCGTTGCTCGTCACGCAACTCGATCCCGCGCGCATCGATCGTGTGGAAGTGATCCGCGGGCCGCAGGGGGCCGCTTTGTACGGGGCCGACGCCATCAGCGGCGTGGTGAACATCCTGACGCGACACGACGGCAGTCCGACGGGCGCACCAGCCTTGCAGCTCTCCACCGCCGCTGGTCTTTCGGCCACGGCGTACGCCCCGCGCGATGCGTTCGTGCAGGATCACGCGATGTCCTTTCGCCGTGGCACCAGTGCGCGCAGTCTGGGACTCGGCCTGAACGTGGGGACCGTGGGGGCGTATGTGCCGGGCGCGTCGGAGCGCCGACTGCTGGCCGACGCCGACGCGCGCGTGATCCGTGGGAATGCCGTGCTGACCGGCACGGCGCGCTACTCGCTGCAACACGCGAACGCGAGCGCTGGGTTGGCGTTCGCCGGCGCGGAGGCGCCGGTCTTGACGGTCGGTGCCGGCAGTCCGTCCGTCTGGGGGGCACAACCGGGGCTGGCCGCGAGCGGGGTGGGTGTGTCGCGTCTCGGGCTGACCGGTCCCGACGGCGACGGCATGCGCCCGCCCCTCGATTCCGCCGCGCTCCGCGCGTTTGCCGGCGACAGCGCCACCGGCCAGCGCCTGGCGCAGTACACCGTGGGTGGCACGGTGGCCGTGATGCCCGATCTGCACTGGACGCACACGCTCATCGCCGGTGTGGACGGCTATCGGCTGCAGGGCCTTTCGTCGGCGTCGCTGCCGGCGCCGGTGGCAAATACGAGTCTGTTGGGCGAGGGCGAGGGCGCCGCCGACCGGGCGACGCTGCGCCTCCGCTCCGTGGGCCGTTTCGATGTGGCCGAGGGGACGCTGCTGGCGGTGACCTTCGCGGCCGAACAGGCGCTCACGCGTGATGTGTCGTCCCAACGCATCGCCGTGCCGCTCGCCCGCGCCGGCGCGGGTGCGCTGGCGCCGGTCCTGACATCGGCCCCCACGATCGTGCGTGTGACGCGTGGATGGATCAACAACACCGGCGTGTCGGCGCAGGCGATGCTGTCGTGGCGCGACCAGTGGTACCTCTCGGTCGGAGGGCGCGCCGAGCGCACGAGCGGGGCGGCGGCGACGGTGCAGCACGCGCTGCTGCCGATGGTGGGGGCCGCGTATGTGCGCGACTACGGTGGTGCGGTGCTGAAGTTGCGCAGCGCGTTCGGCACCGGGATCCGGCCGGCGCGTGCGCTGGCGCGGGGGACATCGTGGATGGGGCGCGGTGGCGGTACGCTCACGACCGACCTGCAGCCCGAGGAGCAGACGGGGGTGGAAGCCGGTGTCGACCTCGTGCTTGAGCACGGCCTGTCGCTGCACGTCACCCGCTTCGATCAGGAGGCGACCGGGTTGATCCAGCCCGTCGCCCAGATGGAGAGCGGGGTCGGCATGAACGGCCGTGTGGTGCGGAGTTTGTCGTACACGTTGCAGAACGTGGGGGCGATCACCAACCGTGGTTGGGAGCTGCAGGCCACGATGCGCCGCCGCGCGCTGCAGGTGGCCGGTGCCCTGTCGCTCGTGGACAGCCGGGTGGCGAACACTGCCCGCGGCTACCGGGGCGAGCTGCAGGTCGGCGACCGCATGCTCGACGTGCCGGCGTCAACGCTGAGCCTCACGGCGGCCTGGACGGCACGTCGCTGGAGCGTGAGTACGACAGCCACTCGGGCGGCCGATTGGATCGGATACGACCGGACGGCGATCGGCGTGGCGCTGGCGGACGACTCGCGTGCCTACGACGTGGGGGGCGCGCAGCTGCGCCGCTATTGGCTGCCGTATGGGGGTGTCACGCGCTGGCGTGCCTCGGCGTCGTATCAGCTGCGCCGTGACCTGTCGGCCATCGTGGGCGGCGAGAATCTGCTGAACGTGCAGCGCGGTGCGCCGGATAATGCCACCGTCACCGCCGGGCGCACGCTTAGCTTCGGGCTGCGCACGACGTTCTGAGCTCGCCGAGGGCGGCCCGAGGCCGGCGGGGGCCGGTCCCTCCAGCTGGTCATCCCGCCGGCGCCCCCTCGCGCAACGCGGTTACCGGCCGCATGTTCGGATATGGACCGTCGACTCTTCGTAACCGCCGTGGCCGGAGCGACCGCTCTGCCCAGTCTCGCCGCGATCGCCCCGCGCTTCTCGCCGCAGGCGATCCGCCGTCTCATCGATGCCTCGGATGTGGCCAAGGGTCGCGGGGTGGCGCTGTTCGATCCCGATGCGCCGACATGGCGCGGCACGGCGGCGCAGGCCGAGGCGTTCGCCGCCGACGAGGATTTCTGGGAACCGATCCAGCGCGCGTTCGATCTTGATCGCACGTGGATCAACCTGAACAACGGCGGCTGTTCACCCGCCCCCTCGCACGTGATGGCGCAGCTCGAGCGCGACCTGCGCTTCTCGAATGAGCTGCCGGTGATCCAAATGTGGCAGACGCTCGAGCCACGCATCGAGGTCGTGCGGCGCGAACTCGCCCTGGAGTTCGGCTGCGACACCGAGGAAATGGCGATCACGCGCAATGCGTCGGAAGCCATGGAGACGCTGATCTTCGGCATTGATCTGAAGCGCGGCGACGAAGTGGTGGTGAGCAATCAGAATTACGGCCGTATGCTCAACGCGTGGCGGCAGCGCGCGCAGCGCGAAGGGATCGTGGTGAAGGAAGTGTCCTTCCCCGTGCCGTGCACCAATCCAAAGCTGATTATCGACGCGTTCGCGGCGGCGATCACGCCGCGCACGCGCGTGATGGAGATCACGCACATCACCAACCTGACCGGACAGATCCTGCCGGTAAAGGAGCTGGTGGCGATGGCGCGGGCAAAGAACGTGGCCACGTTCGTGGACGGCGCGCACGCGTTCGCGCAGTTCCCGTTCACGCGCGACGAGCTGGGGGTGGACTACTACGGCACGAGCCTCCACAAGTGGCTGCTGGCCCCGATCGGCACCGGGTTCCTGTACGTGCGCAAGGATCGCATTCCGGCAATGTGGCCGCTCATGGCGGGCAACGCCGGCCAAGAGAAGGACATCCGGAAGTACGAGGAGATCGGCACGCATCCGGCCGCCAATCACAATGCGGTTTCGGTCTCGCTCGCGTTTCACCGCGCCATTGGCGCGTCGCGCAAATTCGCGCGTCTCGTGTATTTGCGTGACCGCTGGGCCAAGCGGCTGCTGGCCGACGGGCAGGGGCGCGTGAAGATCCACACACCGCTCGACTCGGCGTGGGGCGGCGGGATCGGCTTCTTCAGTGTGGACGGCCTCGATCCGGTGAAGCTCGGCAACTGGCTGGTAAGCCAGCATCGGATCGTACAGACACCGATCACGCACCCGGAGTTCAGCGGAATCCGCGTGACGCCGAACGTGTACACGACGTTGCCGGAAATTGACCGCTTCACCGACCTCGTGCTGAAGGCCATCCGCACCGGGATCGTGTGAGCGGGGATCGGGTGACGGTGCCGGCACGCGGTGCTCTCCCGCGTCTGGCGGCGGTCGCGCTGGTGGCGATCGCGAGTGCCGTCCCGGCGGTGCGCCCGCTCGCGGCGCAGGCGTTCGAAGGTGTGGTGACCATGCGAGTCTCGGCCGTCGCGCCGCGCGGTGCGGCGGGGGCGGGGCAAGCGCCGCGTCCAGGGCAGGAACTCGAGTACCTCGTGCGGAACGGCGCGGTGCGGGTGAACATGCGCGGGCCGACGGGCGTCATGTCCATGCTGATGGTGCCGCCGGCGCGCACGCTGTTCATCCTGATGACGGCGCAGCGCGCGTACATGGAGATGCCAATGGGAGCCATGGCGTCGACGCCCGAGGCCGCACCACCAGCCGACGTGAAAGTCACGCGCACCGGCCGCACCGAAACCATCGCGGGGTATTCGTGCGAGCACGTGCAGATGGTCAGCGCGGCACAAACAATTGACCTGTGTCTCGCGAAGGGACTGGGCCGCTACGTGAATCCGATGGCCGCGATGGCGCAGGGTGCGGCCCCGACGTGGCAACGCATGCTGATGGCTGAGGACGGATTCCCCTTGCGGATCACCATGGCGGACGGCTCCGTGCCGATTGAAGTGGTGAAGATCGCGCCGCAGCGCCTGGATAACGCGCTCTTCGCGGTCCCGCCCTCGTACACGAAAATGGCCATGCCACGGCGGCCCTAGCGGCGCGCGTTGTCCCCACGGCGGTACGCGGCGCTGAAACCTCCGGCATGCTGTTCCGGTAGGGACGGGAGAGGGTGCGTGGCTCCCCGTTGCCGCGCACCCACCTTTTCAGGAGGATCCGATGTTCTTCATCATCTCGTTCGTGCTCTCCACCGTGCTGGCCATCATCCTGCACGGCTCGACGCGCCGGTTCGTGCGCAACCGACTGCGCTATGTCGAAGCGGTGCAGCGCGCGATGGCCCCGTGGGCGGCCGGCGGCGCCGTGTTTCTGGTGGGGACCGTGGTGGCCGGCGTCCTGCCGCTGGTGGGCATCGGGACCGCGCTGACGGCGGCGATGGCCGTCGGCTCCGGGGTCGCGTTCGGGGCGCGTGACATCCGGCGGGGGACATCTCCGGTGGTGTACGGGCCGTAAGCGGGAGCGCGGGGCTCTTGCCTTCAGTCCCGTGACGCGAGCGGCACTTCGCGCACCAGCATCGCCTGCGCACCCGCGAAGTCCAGCAGCAGGACGTCGCCGACGCCGTGCTCGATCCGGACCCGCATGGAGTGCGGTGCCGCCGGATTCTCGGTGTGCAGCATGTCGCCCTCGACCCGGTATACGAGTTCGACGATCTGATCGGTCCCGCCGACGTCGACGTGATAGTACAGGACGCCGCCGGCCAGAAATTCCATGCGCACACCCGGGGCGAAGTCGAGTGTGACGTCGGCGCGCATGAGGCGCCAGATGCCCAGCAACCAGTCGGTGCTCATGCGCGTACTATACAGCATGGTCCTCTCGGTGCGCAGCGTCTTCGCCATCAGTCGCCGCTGGGCGCTCGTCGCGCTCGTCGCGGTGGCGTCCGGCGTGTCGGTCCCCGGTCCGGCGGCCGGACAGGTCGCTGCCCCCACCGCCCGCGTCACCATTGACCACTCGGCGTTCGATGCCTTGCTGCGCGCGCACGTGGCCGACGGGCTGGTGGACTACGATGCGTTCCGGCGGGCTCCGTCGTTCCGTCGCTACCTCACGCTGCTCGAGCGCGCCTCGCTGGACGGCGCGGATGAGCAGGAGCGCCTGGCGTTCTGGCTGAATGCGTACAACGCCTACACGATCCAGCTGATCGTCGCGCATGGTGAACGCGAAAGCATTCGCCAGATCAACCGGACGTTCGGCGTGCTGCGCCTCAAGGGGCCGTGGAGCGAGCCGCTCGTGCGCGCGGCGGGACGCCGTCTGACGCTCGACGATGTGGAGCACCGGATTCTACGCCGGGAATTCCACGATCCCCGCATTCATTTCGCGCTCGTCTCGGCGTCGAAGGGCAGCCCACCGCTGCGCGCGGAGGCGTATACGGGGGCGGCGCTCGAACGGCAGCTGTTCGATCAGGGCGGTCGTTTTCTGCGGGATACCACGAAAAATCAGATAGCGGTGAAATTCCCGCGGCTCAGTCCAATCTTCACGTATTATCGAGCCGACTTCGGCAACTCGCGGGCGGAGCTGGGGGCATTTCTGGCCGCGTGGTTTGACGGCGACACGAAAACGCGGCTGGAGTCAGGGCGCTTCGGGATGCGGGAAATCCCGTTCGACTGGTCGTTGAACGCGCAGCGCCCCACGCGCTGAGGTGGCCGGCCGTCACGCGATGCGTGACGGCGCCGGGGAGGGCACCCACACCAGCGCCACGAGCTGCAGGTGCACGTCGCCGCTCTTCGCCTTGATGGGAATGGCCTCGAGCGTTTCCTGCTGCGCATCGTAGGCGCCGCCGAGGGCATCGACATCGGCTTGCAGTGCCGCTTCCAGCTCGGCGTACTGCGCCTCGATCGCCTGCAGGCTCTCACTGGCGCGGGTCACGTCCCCCTGCTGCTGCGCGGCGCGCCCGGCGCCCCGCGCGGCGGTGCCGACCCGGCTGATCGCGCCGGCGGAGATCCGGCCGCGCCCGAAGAACGCGCCGAGAATCGCGCCTCCCACCGATATGGCAGTGTCCATCTTTGCCTGCGACGCCTGCGCCTGCTCACGCTGCACGGTCTGTTCCGCGCGACGCAGGCGCTCCTGCAGGGTCGCAAACTTGGTGGCGTACTTGCCGCGCAGCGTCTCGATGCGCCGGTCCCGGGCTTCGCGCGCCACGACTTGCAGACGGATCCGGAAATCCCGTTCCGACTCGCCGACGTTTGAGAGCTGCTTCAGGGCGGTGCTACGAAACAGCGACACCGTTTCGTTCGTGACGATCCACTTCTGGAACGCCTTGCTCCACGCGGGATAGCTTTTCGGATTCGACGCGGTCTTTGGCAACGCGGCGTAGGTGGCTCCGTCGATCGGCGCGCGTTCGAGCGCGGACGGGTCTAGGTCGATCCGCTCCGCACCGTCCCACGCGATCGTGATCGGACCGTCGTCCATCGTGGCCAGCAGTGCCACGCGACGCTGCTCGGCGACCCCGTACTTGGCGCTGGCGAAGGACACGTCGGCCAGGGCCAGTACGGCCGGGCGGTACGTGATCGGTTCGCCACCAGCGTGCGTCGGGAGGAAGTACTGCGGGATATCCGCCGGCAACACCGGCGCCTGTCGCGATACCGACGGGTCGAGTGCGGGCACGCTCCCGCCACCGGTTGACGGCGCGGGTGTGGCAACGGCCGGTGCGGTGCGGGCGTTGAGCGCCCTGATCTGCTCGCGGGTCATGGGACCGGCGAGATACGACATCGTCCAGCGCGTTTCAAATGTGACGGGTGCCGACTCGTGCACGCTGTGCAGCAGGAACACGCGCTTGCCGAGTCCGGCCAGCGTTTGCTCCATCGCACTCTTGTCGAAGGGCTGTCCGCCGGACGCACCTTCGAGTCCTTCCATCACGCGCATCTTGTCGCGTTCCGTCTGCAGGCGGCCGATGAACCAGGTGCCGGTGTTCGAGAGGCCACGGTAATCCAGATCCACCGGATTCTGCGTGGCCAGCACGACGCCGAGTCCGTAGGCGCGGGCCTGCTTGAGCAGCGTGAGCAACAGCCGTTTCGAGGGTGGGTTCTCCACCGGCGGCATGTAGCCGAACAGTTCGTCGATGTAGAGGATTGCCCGCAACGCGCCGGTACCCGGCTGCGTGCGCACCCACGCGAGAATGTCCGCGAGCAGGAGCGTCATGAAGAACATGCGCTCGGCGTCACCGAGATGCGCGATCGATACGATTGAGCCCTTCGGCTTCCCGTGCGCGTCGTAGAGCAGCGTCGCGGTGTCGAGCGGTTCGCCTTGCATCCACGTCTGGAAGCCCGGCGCCGCCAGCAGGTTGTTGAGCTTCATCGCGAGCGCAGTGCGGTCCTTCGGCGGAAACACCGTGTCGAGCGGCATCACGCCGACGGTGTTGAACGGCGGCGCCTGGATGCCGCCGATCAGTCCGGCGAGATCGAGGTCGCGGCCGTCGCTCCATGCGGCGTGCAGCAGGTTTGCGAGCAGAATGTGCTCGCGGCTCGCAATCGGATCGCCGTCGATGCCCAGCAGCGCCAGCACACTCGTGGCGGTGGCGTCGACGCGCTCCTGCATCGCTTCGCTGTCCTCGCGGATGACGGGCGGCGGCGCCACGAACGCTTTGAGGAGTGACAGCGGCTGACCGGCGGTGCTGCCCGGCGTGTAGATCGTGACATCGGCGGCGTCGACGAGACGCTGCAGGCGCGCCCCGTCCTGGCCCCAGCCGGCGAGTCCGTCTTTCCAGAGCGTGGCCTGCTGGGCCGCGAATTCATCGGCGGTGAGTCCGGCGTTCGCCGCCTGCTGCGGATCCACCCACGGGCGGAAGTCCGTCGGCGCCAGCGACGGGAAGCGCAGCGCGAGGTTGCCGAGATCGCCCTTCGGATCAATCGCGATCACGGGGATGTGATCGATCAGCGCTTCCTCGAGGAGTCCGACGCCGAGACCGGTCTTGCCGCTGCCGGTCATGCCGATAATCACGGCATGCGTGGTGAGATCCTTCGCGTCATACAGCACGTCGTCGTCGCGCCGCGCACGCGTGGCGAGATCGTAGCGTTTGCCGAGGTAGAAGGCGCCCAGCGTCTCGAAGTCGGTCATCGTCAGCGGTCGGTGCGAGGTGCGGCGTAGGTCATGGGTACGCGGGCGAAGATCTCACGCTCATGCTGGCGCAGGTTCTCGATGTCGTAGGGCTGCACGGCTTTCGCGTCGAGGTCCACGGTCTTGGTGGCGGAGTCGATCTTGTACCCGCTCAGGTAGACGTTCAGCCGCGCGTGCAGCATGGTTGGCGTGCTGTTACCCGACGCGGCCATGAGCCGGCGATCTTCGGCGATGCGGGTGAGCGCAACGCGGCCGTCGTAGTAGTAGGCGCGCGACGAGCGCATGCCGTCGGTGAACGTCATCTGCTCCTCGATGACCGTGAGCGTGTCGTTCACGTATTTCGCCACGTAGACGGACTCGCCCGTGACGCTGTCGGACCAGCGGCCCTCCACCGTGACGGTGTCGGCCGCCGCGCGGTCGACGGCTTTCGCGGCGGGTTGATCGGCGCATGCCCCGGCGGCGAGGAGCGCGGCGAGGGCAATAGCAGGCAGTCTGGCGGGCGTCAGAATTCGCGGCGCTTCATTTCCTTGAAAATACCTTCCGCTTCGGACCCTTCCAACGGCTCGGTCTTGCCGCGCGTGGCCTCGAGCGTGGGGTCGAACAGGCTGCGGGAGGGCTTCTTCTGCTGCGAGGCCTTGGCGGCCGTCTTCTTCAGCAACGCCTTGAGCTGTGAATCCTTCATGCGCACTCCGGTTGAGGGACTCCTTGATGTTGCCGGTGCCGGCGCCGCCTGTAAAGGCCACCCGGGAACACCGTGGCGACGTCAGGTTCGCCGGAGCCGGTCGGCGGTAATCCCGGCAACCGTCGTACAGCCGGCCAACCCCATGGTGAGATCGAACTCGGCGTGCACGTTCCGCAGCACCTCGGCCACTCCAGCCTCGCCCGCCAGCGCGAGACCGTACACGTAGGGGCGCCCCAGCAACACGGCGGTTGCCCCGAGGGCGACGGCCTTGAAGACGTCGGCGCCGCCGCGGATGCCGGAGTCGAGCAGGACGGGTTGCTGTCCCCGCACTTCGGCGACGATGGCGGGGAGCGCATCGAGCGTCGCGATTTCACCGTCGATCTGCCGGCCGCCGTGATTTGACACGATGATCGCGTCGGCACCGTGTTCGACGGCCAGGCGGGCGTCTGCGGGGTGGAGGATGCCCTTGAGCAGAATGGGAAGGGTCGTCATGGCGCGGAGTCGCGCGAGGTCGCTCCATTGCAGACTGGGCCGCGAGTACGTGGCCACGAATCGACGCACGGCTTTGCGCGGCCAGTCGGTGCGCAGCTTGTCGGCGAGCGGCCCCGGGGTGTGGCGCAGCAGATCGCGGAACACCGCGAGTGCCTGCCACGTGAGACGGGTGGTGGGTGCGCTGGCGGCGGCACCGGCGAGCGGCAGATCGAGTTCGCGGCGGAAGACGGGATCGGAGGTGTACTGCGCGATGCCCATGCCGCGCAGAAACGGGAGGTGTGCGAGATCGAGATCACGCGGACGCCAGCCGAGCATGGAGGTGTCGAGCGTGAGCACGATGCCGCGGCAGCCGCAGCGTTCGGCCCGTTCGACAAAACTGCGCACGAGATCGTCGGAGCGTGACCAGTACAGCTGGAAGAGTCGCGGCGTGTCTCCCAGCGCCACCGCGCATTCCTCCATGGGCACGGAGGCTTGATTCGAGAAAATCATCGGAACGCCCGCGCGGCCGGCGGCGCGCGCGACCGCGAGGTCGGCGTCGGGGTGCGCCATCTCGAGCACACCGATCGGTGCGGTGAGCATGGGCATCGGGAGCGTCATGCCCAGCAGCGTGGTGCTGGTGTCGCGCTGCTCGACATCACGGAGGACGCGCGGCACGATTTTCCACGCGCGGAAGGCGGCGAGGTTGTCGTGCATCGTGTCCTCGCGTCCGGCCCCACCGGCGATGTAGCCAGCAGCGGATGGCGACAGCGACTGGAGGGCGCGCGTTTCGAGGTCGCGGCTATCGACCGGGACGCGCGGCCGGTCGCCCGAGAGCCCCGCGCTGAAGACCGCGCCCTGCACCTGCGGTCCGCTGGGCATCACGGGGCCACGGGCGGCAGCGCGAGCATGGCCCGGATGGCATTGATCACCGCGCGCCCGGCCGGTTTATAGGGTGTCATGGCTTCGAAATGGCCGTCGCCCGGCACCGTCACCGCCCACGCGCTGTCGCCGCGCGCACGCGCCGCGGTGACGAAGCGATCGCGGACCTCCACGGGCGCGATGAAGTCACGATCGCCGGCCACGTGGACGCTGGGGATGCCCAAGGGCAGACGTTCGCGTGGGGAGGCATCACGGAGCCGCGCTGGCACGCTATCGGGCGCGGCCCCCAGCAGCGATTCCACGGCGGGGTTACCGCAGGTGGCGCGTTCGCGCGTGTAGAACTCGGCCAGATCGGCAATGCCACCCACGGACACGACGCCGCGCAGGGGCAGCGGCGTGCCGCCGGCTACCGGACTGGTGGCGTCGAGCGAGTGACGTGCGGCCAGCCAGAGGGCGAGGTGGCCGCCCGCGGAGTGTCCGGCGACGACGATGCGCGAGGTGTCTACCGGGTACCGGCTCGCCAGCGTGCGCACGTAGTCGGCGGCGTCGGCGACGTCACGGAAGGTGCCGGGCCAGCCGCCGCCGGGGTGATCGTAGCGGCGGTATTCCACGTTCCACGTGGCGACCCCACTGGCCGCGAGCGCATCGGCCAGCGGGGCGCTGTTGCGCACGGAGGCGTAGCGGGAGAGCCAGCAGCCGCCGTGAATGATGATGGCGATGGGCGCGCGGTCGCCGGGGGTGGCCTCAGGGGGGAGGCGCAGCTCGCCGAACTGCAGTGAGTCGGTCCCGTAGGCGATGCGGAGGCCAGCCGAGCGCAGCGGGATCGTGTCCACGTCGCCGGCGCGCATGAGTCGTGGCGCCGGAGCGCTGCGGGGTGTGCCCGTCTGAGCGTGGGCCGCGGGGGCGGCGGTCAGCGCCAGCGCGGCCAAGCCGAGGAGGGCGACGACGGTGGGGTGCCGGGAAGTGGACATACCGAGAAGCTGGGGGCGACGTGCGGGGGCGTCCAGTCGGCGGGGGGTGCCGGAGGCACGGCAGGGCTGGGGCCTTCCCCAAAAATCCTGTTGACAGTCCGAAAAGCTGACGCTAGTGTCTGGGGGCATTCGAATCATGAGGGCCGCGCCACGGTGCGGGACAACACGAGCGTTGCAGGCGACTTCGGGGACCTGGCGGCGTGCAGGTCCCTTTGTCGTGGGCAGGTTTTCGGACGCGAACGCAGAGCGGTTGTCGCACGACAGCCGCGGCCCTCGCGGGGGGCTCATCCGCGAACAACACGAGTGCTCGGTGCGTACGGCAGGGCCGGACTCCGAACACACAGCAAGGGGAACAGTGCCATGCGTACGACCGGCAAGGTGAAGTGGTTCAACGACGCGAAGGGCTTCGGTTTCATCACGCCCGACGACGGCTCGAAGGATTGCTTCGTGCACCACTCGGCCATTCAGGGTGGTGGATTCCGTACCCTCGCCGAAGGCGAGCGCGTTGAATTCGACATCGTGCAGGGCCAGAAGGGTCCGGCCGCCGAACAGGTGACCAAGATCCGCGGCTGATTCGCTGCCGAGGTGATCGTTGCACAGAGGGCCACCAGCATCGCTGGTGGCCCTCTGTGCAGTGGGGGGCGGGTTGCGCCCTCGCCTGCATGTGCCGTCGTTGTGCGCGTGCCGAACCGGCCGGAGGCTGACTGTCGGTGGCCTCCGGCCGTTGCCGACGCCTACTTGATCTCGCCGTTGCCGCGGTAGTAGTCGCCCAGCAGGTGCTCGGCGAAGTACTCCATCAGCATGCGCTGGTTGTACGGGCCGGTGCCGCGGTACCCGTGCGGCTCACCCGGGTAGATGAAGAAGTCGAAGCGCTTGTTGGCCTTGATCAGCGCGTTCGCGAGACGGATGGTGCCGCCCGGATGCACGTTGTTGTCGAGATCGCCGGTCGCGAGCGCGAGGTTGCCCTTGAGGTTGACCGCGAGTTCGTCGGTGGTCGGTACGCGGATCTCGAACTTGATCTTGTCGGCGTTCGTGGAATCCTGGACCACTTCACGCGCGGCGGCGTTCGCCCCCGGTCCGCCGCGACGCGCGGCGCCGGTGCCACCGGCGCGTACGGCACCGCTGGCGCTGTCGGCCTTGGCGACCACCTTCACGCCGTGGTTCCACTCGCTCCAGTTCTGGTTGTAGATGTTGTTGTCGTGATTGCCGGATTCCGACCAGCCCACCTTGAAGAATTCGTTGTACGGCGGCAGCAACATGGCGGCGGCGGTCATGAAGCCGCCACCGGAGTGGCCGAAGATCCCGACTTTGTCGAGGTCGATGAAGCGATGCCGCGCGGCGAGCTGCTCGATGGCGTATTTCTTATCGACCAGCGCGTAGTCGCGCATGTTGCCGTAGCCGTAGCGATGATACGCCAGCGAACGCAGCGGCGTGCCGCCGCGGTGGCCGACTTCGATCACGATGAAGCCGAGCTGCGCGAGCTGCAGCAGCGGACCGCGCACGCTGAAGCCGGTGGTCATGCCTTCCGTCTGCGGCCCCGGATAGACGTAGGTGATGATCGGATACTTCTTCGTGCTGTCGAAGTCGAACGGCTTCCACATGTTGCCGAACAGCTCGGTCACGCCATCGGCGGCCTTCACCGAGAACGTTTCCGCCGGCTTGAAGCCGAGTTCCTTCAGCTTTGACAGATCCATCTCCTCGAGCGTGCTCAGAATGCGCCCCGTGGCGCCGTCACGCAGCACCGACTTGAACGGCAGGTCCATGCGCGAGAACGAGTCGTAGATGTACCGCTTGGTAGGTGACACGATGCTCGGCGTACCGTTTTCACCGAGGGTGGAGGCGTGGTGCGCGTTGCCGGCGTCAAGCAGCGTGAAGCCGGTGCCGTCGCCGTTCACGCGGTAGAGGTGCGTCTGGTACAGCTGTTCCCCCGCTTCACGGCCCTGCCCCGACACCCACACCTGCTGCGTCGTGGAGTCGATCGTGACGATGCTGTTGGCGTTCCACTGTCCCGTGGTGAGCGCGCGCTTCTCGCCCCCGTCGAACCCGTACACGTAGAACATGCCCCAGCCGGTCTTCTGCGACCACCAGAGAAAGTCACCGCCCTTTTTCAGGTAGGCGACGGTCTTAGGCTCAAGTGCGGCCCCTTCGATCGCGTCGGTGAGCAGCGTCTTGATGGCGCCGGTGGCGACGTCCACTTCGATGAAATCCACGGCGCGCTGCGGACGGTCGCGACGCACGAGACGCACTTTGTCGCCGCTCACGGGCCAGTGCACGTTCATCAGCGACTGGTCCTTCCACTTCGCGACGTTGAGTTGCTTCACGGCCTTCTCGCCGCGACGGAAGGTCCACAGTTCGCTGCGCGTGACGTCTTCTTCGCCGGGCATCGTGTACTTGTAGTGCAGCAGCACGGGGCGCGGCTGGGCGAGCACGTTCACGAGGAACAAGTCCTTCACCTTGCGCTGGTCGCGGCGCACGAACGCGAAAGATTTGCCGTCGGGTGACCACGTCACGTTCGGGCGGATGCGCTGATCGCGATTGCTCGCGTCGTCGGTGCCGTCCTGCTCGCCGTCCGTCTGCTGACCGCCACCGGCGAGTGCCGCGAGCTGGCGCGCGTTCTCGGTCGTGTCACGGAAGCCGAAGGAGTAATCCATCGCGCCGTCGGTGCTGATCTGCACGGTGTCGTTGCTGCTCTTCTCCACGAGGTAGAGATTGTGCATACGCGCGAACACGAAGGCCGAGCTGTCCTTGTTGTAGTTACGGAACTCGCCGCGGGCACCGCCGCCGCCCTGGCCGCCGCCCTGCGTGTTGATCTCTTCGTCGGCTGGCGGGGGAGTGTTGCGCACCACGCGGCCGTTCGACTTCAGCGTCTCTGTGGCCAGCGTCCATTCGTAGCGCACGGTGTCCACGGTGAAGCGGAACGCCTTGTGGCTCTTCAGGAACGTGATGGTCTGGAAGGGCAGGTTGGTGGCGTCGTATGGCTTCTTGCTGAGCAACGTGAGTTGCTCGGCCAGCTTGGCCGGATCGAACAACGGCCGCTTGGTGCCGCCGGTGGGCGAGGGCACGAAGAGCATGAAGCGATTGCCGTTCCGGTCCTTCCAGTTGTAGTACATCGTGTCCGTCTGCCCGAGGAAACGGGGCTGCACGGCCTGCGTGTACGTGATGGCGCGGAGCGCCGTGGTGCTGAACCGATTGGCGAGGGCCCAGTTGCCCTTGTTGGCGCGACCTTCGTCGGCCTGACTGGTCTGGGGGCTGATCTGGGCCTGAGCGACACCGGCGCTGGCGGCCAGCAGCATCCACGTGCCGGTCCAGCGTCCGAGCCGACGCAATGCGAGAGCCATGTCCTGCTTCCTCCGGAGGGCGGGAATGGCGGCGCCACGAGATGGGCCGCCAACAAGAGATTTACTCTCCGGAACCGATCGCCGTTGAGTCCGCAGCGGAAAAATCGCGGTCGGTGGGCGCCTCGGGAGGGACGTCCACGGGTTTACGGCGTTGGGCGTTCCCGGTATCGGGTGGTGAAGACGGGTTGGAGCCAGGCGGTGGCACCGCTGGAGTCGACCACGCGCACCCGCACGTACGTCTCGGGACCCCGGAGCCGGTACGATGGGGTGAGCGACTTATCGGTGGCGAGGATCTCGCCGTCGGCGCCAACGAATTGGGTGGTGTACTTGAAGTCGCCGGTGCGCGTGATGGTCACCGATAGCTCGGACTCGGTCACCGTGATTGCGTCAATTACCGGTCCGGTGCTCGCGTAAAAGCGGCCTTCGTCGAGTGCGGTCACGATTTCCCTCGTGTCGCGCGAGCGCGCCCGTACCACCACCCAACCGCGTCCGGGGTTGGCCCGTGCCTTGGCGAACTCGCCCTGGAAGTGATGCGCGTCGTCCACGGCGATGCCGTAGATCTTCTTGCCGCGCGTGAGCAGCGCGTCCCAAGCGTCTTCCATGCCGGGCCAGTCACCACCGCCGATGTTGTGCACGGTGGGATGCCCGTTGAAGATCTCGAGCAGCCGGTCGTTCTTCACGCGGAAGAGCGTGGCGGTGTCGATGCTCCAGAGAAAATTCGGATGGTTGATGTGCGGCACGGCGCGGTCGGCGCGAATGGCGTCGACCGTCTTCTGGACGGTGCCCAGCAACGTGCTGTCACGCGGCGCCGCGATCACGCGGGTGATGGCCAACGCGTTCACATGCACGGCCGCTTTCTGGAAGGCGGTCGTGACCTCTTCGCCTGGAATCAGCAAAAAGGTCGAGTCCATCAACGACGCCAGCGTGGCCGGATCCGTGAAGACGTTGTGATCAGAGAGCACGAGGAAGTCGTACTTCCGGCTCTTGTACCAGCGGGCGACTTCGTCTGGCGCGGTGTCGCCGTCGGAGTTGGTGGTGTGGGCGTGCGTGTTCCCTTTCAGCCAGCGCGCCCCGGGGGCGCTCTCGGGCACGAGAAATCGTGCGGGCTGGGCGGTGGCGGTCCGTACGAGGCCGCCGGTGGCCACGACGCACGCCAGCAAAAGCGAGAGTGAGTGCATGCGCCCAATAGTGCCACGTGCTGTATTCGGCCGCGAGCCGGTTACGGCTTCGTGACCGCAAGGTGGGGTGATGGTGACGCCGCTGTTGCCAACGAACATGAACCCGCCGTCCACGCGATTCGCGGTGCGCCCATGCCGTGTACGTCCTTCTCGCGCGTGCCCATTACCTTCCGGCGTATGGGTGGTCTGCTGCACTGACTTCAACGACCGATGGGATGCTCTCTCGACGCGCGTTCCTGCTGACAGCCGGGGGGATGGCGGCTGCCGTGGCGGGGACGGCCGGTTACACGTTGCTGGTTGAGCCGGAGTGGCTGGAGATGACGGCGGTCGATCTGCCGATCCGCCACCTTCCAGCTGCGCTGGCCGGCTGTCGTCTGGTGCACATCTCGGACATCCACGTGTGTCCCAGCGTGGCGGATGATTACGTCCGGGAGACGTTTGCGCGGGTGCGCGCCCTGGCGCCGGACATCGTGGTGGTGACCGGCGACCTGATTTCGCACCATGACGGGGAGATCGTGCACGCCGAGGCGATCTACGCGTCGCTGCCGCGTGGGCGGCTGGGGACGTTCGTCAGCTTCGGGAATCATGACTACGGCCCGACGTGGTCGTCGCCGACCGTGGCCTCGCGGCTGCGGGGGATGCTCGAGAATCTCGGGGTGACCGTGCTCGTGAATGCCGTGGCCACCGCCGGTGATGTACAGATCATCGGGATGGGCGACCTGTGGGCGGGGCAGTTCGCGCCGGAGCGCGCGCTGGCCTGCGCGGACCCCGCCGCGGCGCGGTTGGTCTTGAGCCACAATCCAGACAGCGTCGACCTGCCCGGGTGGGGACGCTACGACGGGTGGGTGCTGGCCGGCCATACGCACGGGGGGCAGTGCAAGCCGCCCTTCCTGCCGCCGCCCGTGCTGCCGGTGCAGAACAAGCGGTACACCAGCGGGGCGTTCACGCTGTCCGGCGGGCGGCGGATGTACGTCAGTCGCGGTGTAGGGACGTACCTGCCGGTGCGATTCAACGTGCGTCCGGAGGTGACGGTGTTCCGGCTGTCGGAGGCCGCGCTGGATGACGCACGCGCCGTATCGGCCGCGCCGTGAGGGCACTCCGCTTCTGCCATGTCTCGACGTTCTACCCGCCATACCATTACGGCGGCGATGC